>JACPZB010000084.1 GCA_016195725.1 Deltaproteobacteria bacterium
TTTTTACCTATTGCCTCTTGCCTATAGCCTATCGCCCGTCTTTTATATTATTTTCCCCTCCAGGCTCAAAAGCCGCTCCCACTCCGTATCTATATATTGCTGCATTCTATCCAACAACGGCTTATTTTCCGGCTTCAGGAGATGTTTGAATCTTCCCTGCATTTTGAGCCAGTCTGATATTGGCCTTTTCTGTTTTGGTTTATAGTTAATCTTCAAAACGCCGTTTTCCACCTCATAAAGCGCCCAGTAGCATGTGTCAACAGCTATCTTTGCAGCTTCTATAGATTCTTCCGGTTTTGAATACCAGCCGAGCGGACAGGGCGATATGACATTTAAAAAACTTGGGCCGTTTACTTTAAGGGCCTTCTCAGCCTTTTTTGAAAGATCCGCCCAATTATGAGGACTGCCTTGCGCAGCATACGGGACATTGTGGGCAACCACGATCCTCGTCAGGTCTTTCTTCAATTCCTGTTTTCCCGGAATAACATCGCCTGCCGGTGAAGTTGTTGTAGCAGCGCCGAACGGCGTGGCGCCAGAGCGCTGTATGCCTGTATTCATATATGCGCCATTATCATAACACACATACAGAAAATTATGACCCCTCTCAAGAGCGCCGGATAAGGCCTGCAGGCCGATATCATAGGTGCCGCCATCGCCGCCAAACGCGATGAATTTGATATTTTTATCCTGCGGAATCCTGCCGCGTTTTTTGAAAGCCCGGTATGCCGTTTCTATGCCGCTTATCGTGGCAGCGGCATTTTCAAAGGCCGAATGTACCCACGGTATGCGCCATGCAGTATATGGATATATGGTAGTGCCGACCTCAAGACATCCTGTGGCAGTCGTAGCAACTACCGGAGCGTTCGCCGATCTTAATACAAGCCGCACAATAGGCGGAATGCCGCATCCCGCGCAGAGCCGATGCCCGCCGGAGAAAAGCTCGTCTTGTTTTGCAAGTTCTTTTAATGTTGCCATGATTTCCCCTCATTGGGTCAGAGGGTCAAAGTAACCCAAAGGTTTTTAACTCTGACTCTATGACTCGCTGACTCTATGACTCTTTATTCATTATATACTTCGTCAAACTCTCAACCTTCCCCGTGTCCGCAATCTTCAAAAGTTCATCAAACACCTGAACAGCGTCTTTCACCTTATAATCTCTTCCGCCCAAACCGAATATTCTGCTTATCACTTTGGGACGTTTTTCCAGTTCGTAGAGAGCTGAGCGGGTTTCATTAAAAAGCGGACCGCCGAAGCCATTCATGGAATCAACGCGATCAAGCACTGCTACGGATTTTACATTCCTGAGGGCGTCCGCAATCTCCCGGTAGGGCAGCGGTCTGAAAAGCCTAGGCTTTAAAATGCCGACCTTTTTTCCCGCCTTGCGCAGTTCATCAACCGCAACCTTGGTGGTGCCGGCAGCGGAGTTCAGTATTACAATCGCCGCATCCGCATCGTCTAATTTATACTTTTCCATGAGGCCGTATTCCCTGCCGAATTTTTTGCCGAACTCTTTGCCGATTTCAGAAACCACATCCTTAGAGCGGGCGATTGCCTTTGACTGCTGATGTTTGAACTCCATGTATGTATCCGGCAGGGTCATTGCGCCGTAGGTTACGGGATTATCCGTGTCCAACAACGGATGCGCAGCCTGATACTCACCGATAAATTCTTTGACATCCGCATCATTAATGAGCGTGATATTTTCAATGGCATGGCTCGTGATAAAACCGTCAAGGCAAACCATAACCGGCAGCATTACATCCTTATGCTCGGCTATTCTCACCGCCTGCAACAGATTATCATAAGCCTCCTGAACCGTTTCGGAATAGAGTTGAATCCATCCCGCATCCCGCGCGCCCATGGAATCCGAATGGTCGCAGTGGATATTGATCGGCGCGGAGAGGGCGCGGTTCACATCAGTAAGCACGATGGGGAGCCTCATGCCGGACGCGATGTAGAGCATCTCCCACATATACGCAAGCCCCTGCGAGGATGTGGCGGTCATCACGCGCGCCCCTGCTGCGGATGCGCCGATGCACGCGCTCATGGCCGAGTGTTCGCTCTCCACAGTTATAAATTCGGTATCCACTGCGCCGTCCGCAACATAACCGGAAAACTCCTCCACGATCCCTGTGGAAGGGGTTATGGGATACGCCGCGCACACATCGGGATTTATCTGCTTCATGCCGTAGGCAATGGCGGAATTTCCCGTAAGCCCCGCCTGGCCTTTTATAGCCGGTGTCGTCATTATTGCTCCGTCTCCTCTTTCATGGTTATCGCCTTGACCTTGTCAGGACATTCCTCGGCGCATATTCCGCACCCTTTGCAATGTTCCATATCAAAGCCGATCATCTTTCCTTCCTCCACGATAATGGCTGAATCAGGACACATAACCCAGCAGATAAGGCAGCTGGTGCATTTGCCTTTGTCCAAGACCGGCCTCAACTTTCTCCAGCCTCCGGTTACGTATTCGTGGGCTGTTCCGCCTTGCGTTATAATCCCGCCGATGGGGAGGTTTTTTTTCTCCGTCATGGTTTGCTCCGCTGTCCAACAGTGTCAAAGAGTCAGAGAGTCAAAGTTTTAAAAGGTTACAACTCAATATAAATATCTGAACAATAAATTTAAAATTAAAATGTTTCAGAGGCAAAAATAATTTTACTTTTCAATTGTTTATTTAGATATTTCTATTTAAGTTTTTGTTTTGATGCTTTGATATTTTGACTCTCTGACCCTTTATTCATTCCCCTTTTACCTCTTGGAAACCCCTTCTCATGGCAGCAATATTGCCCTCAATAACCTTGGCGCTGAATTTCTTGGAATAGTTCTCCTTGAAATTATCTATCAGCGCATCTAGGGTAATAACTTTGGTTGCCTTTGCCAATGCGCCCAATAGAGGGGTATTGGGCATATTCCTGCCAATGTTTTCAAGGGATATCTTTGAGGCATCCAGTGTATAGACCTTTGCGCTCTTGCTTTTCAGACCGAGCTCTTTCTGCATCTCGCCAAAAGATTTGGGCGTATTTACTATAAAAACAGCATCGCCTGCACATATTTGCCTGCCCTTAAACAGGACTCGCCCAGCATCTTGGCAGCGGTCACAATCCCCTGCTGCGCCCTCCCATGCCACCGTATTTCAATGTAAGCCATAAGTCGCTCCGCTCCATTGTAAAATGAAGATTGCAAATTTTAAATTGTAAATTTTAACTGTTTTTCCATTTTACAATTTGCATTTTTTAATTTTCAATTTGCAATATTATTTACATCTCCCGTCTTCCTTCAATCGCCCTTACCAGTGTTGCGCCATCTATATATTCAAGATCGCTGCCAACCGGAACACCGGTCGCAATCCTTGTAATTCTTATTCCCATTGGTTTTAAGAGTCTTGTTATATAAAGGGCGGTCGTCTCACCATCCACATCAGAATTGGTAGCCAGAATTATTTCTTTTATCATACCTTGCCTTACTCTGTCTACAAGTCCGTTGATTTTTATATCGTCAGGCCCTATGCCCTTGAGCGGAGAAAGCGTGCCGTGGAGGATATGGTACCTCCCTTTAAAACCACCCATCTTCTCAATAGCAGCCATATCTTTCACATCCTCTACCACACAGATTACATCATCTCTCCTGGAGCTGTCGCTGCATATGGAACATGGATTTTTATCAGAGAGGCTGTGGCAACTTGAGCACAGCATTATCTTTTCTTTTACATCAACCAGACTCTTTGCAAGATTCTCAGCATACTCCTTTTTGGCATTAAGCACATAAAAGGCAAAGCGGGAAGCGGTCTTTTCCCCTACGCCCGGAAGCCTTGAAAATTCCTTTATCAGCCGGGTTATCGGCTCGGCATAATAAGTCATATAAAAGTGTCAAAGTGTCAAAGTGTCAGAGAGTCAGAATTTTAAATCTTTGATACTTTGACTCTATGACTCTTTGACACTTATTTTGATTTTACTTAAAACAGCCCTGGAATATTCAGGCCTGCGGTAACCTTCCCCATCTCCTCAGCCATCATCTCCTGAGACCTTTTTATCGCCCCGTTTACAGCTGCGGCAATCAAATCCTGCAGCATTTCCATATCATTCGGATTTACCACAGATGGGTCTATTTTTATAGACATCACCTCTTGTTTTCCATTGACGGTCACATGAACCATTCCGCCGCCGGACGAAAATTCAACGGTTTTATTTGCCAGCTCTCTTTGTACTTCGGCCATCCTCTCTTGCACCATCTTGGCCTGTTTCAAGATATTTCCCATCCCTTTATACATTTGCCCTCCTGCGGTCCTCTATCACCCTTCCCCCCAATACCCTTACCGCTTCTTTAATTATTTTATCATCTTCTCTCGGCTTCCCAGGGAAAGCATCTGCAAAGTTGTCATCTGCCGTGAGCTCCACTGTCAT
This sequence comes from Deltaproteobacteria bacterium, assembly GCA_016195725.1. Lineage (GTDB taxonomy): Bacteria > Desulfobacterota > GWC2-55-46 > UBA9637 > UBA9637 > UBA10170. The sequence goes on from JACPZB010000084.1 coordinate 4,401, forward strand.
CTCTTTACAAAAAAACTCTTTGCAGAGTTGTTCAATATTCTTTTTATTTTCAGAGAGATAGCTGAAGTATGGCCCGGTTTTTACCCTGAGAGAAAAGACACCATCATTAAGAGATGCAAGGTTTGCAAATTCCAGATGGGAAGCCAACGGCGGCTTTTTCTTTCTTATAAAATTCAGGAAACCTGACCACTGGCTGCTCACCGCATTTGCGATTTCCGATCCAGGGTTTTGGATTTTAAATTCAACATCTGTTGGCCTGCTTACGAGCCCTGTCGATTTTTCATCCGAATGAGCAGCTGCAATCCCTTTCCCAGAAAGATCTTGATTTTTCGTTATCCCGACTTCTGACCTCTGACTTCCGGCTCCTGCCGCTCCTTTTAATTCCTCCAGCCTTGCAAGGATCTCATCTATTGACTGCAGATTTTCAAGATGGGCCATCTTGAGGAGGGTCATTTCCAGGGTATATCTCGGGGATGGCGACCGGGATATATCTTCATATCCCTTACTGAGCAGGGCGAACATCCCATGAAGGTCCAAAAGACCAACCCTGTTAGCCAATCCTTTTAAATCTTCCACCTCTATATCAGGGAGATCCAAAACATCTTTTGGCTCCTCCACCGTCTTTACAATGACCATATCCCTTATGTGTTCCAGAAAATCTTGATAGAATCTTTTCAAATCATAACCAAAACTATATACATTTTCAATAAGTTTTAAACACCCTTTGCCGTTTTTATCAATTACAGCCTCGCTCAGCCTGAAGAGGAGAGACCTGTCCATAAGCCCAAGGGCATCCGCCACATCGCTTTCCTTTATGTTATTCCCTGCAAATGCTATGACCTGATCCAGCAGGCTGTGGGCGTCTCTCAGACTGCCGTCCACCTCCTTTGCTATAAGATAGATACCCTTCTCTGTAAGTTTTATACCCTCTGCCTCAGCAATAAGCTTGAGATGATTCTGAATCTCCTTTAACGATATGCGCTTAAAATCAAACCGCTGACACCGCGAAAGGATAGTGGCCGGTATCTTATGAGATTCTGTTGTCGCAAAAATAAAGATGGCATGGGCAGGAGGCTCTTCCAGGGTTTTTAATAAGGCATTGAATGCCTGATTGGAAAGCATGTGAACTTCATCTATGATATAAACCCTGTACTTTCCGTGAGACGGGAGATACCTGATGTTTTCTCTAATCTCCCTTACATTATCAACGCTGGTATTGGACGCGCCGTCTATCTCAATTACATCAACCGAAATATTATTGCCAATCTCTTTGCAGGACTGACATTCATTGCAAGGCGACGGAGTAGGGCCATGCACACAATTCAGCGCCTTTGCTAAAATCCTGGCTATGGTTGTCTTCCCAACGCCACGCGGGCCGGAAAAGAGATAGGCATGGGCAATCCGTTTGCTTGTTATAGCATTCTTGAGCGTTGTGGTGACATGCCCCTGGCCTATAACATTCTCAAAAACAGTCGGTCGCCATTTTCTTGCTAAAACGAGATAGGACATAATTAGGTTATAGGTTATAGGTTATAGGTTATAGGCTTTTCCTATTACCTATCGCCCATTGCCTACAACCTGTATTTTTATGGTTGCTATTGATAGCTAGGCGCCCCTGCGGCACATAGGCTATGTTACTTACCGTTGCTTCCTTCCGGACCTGGCGGGGTTTGTAACCTTCTATTGCGCAGGACCCAGCTATCAATACTAACCACAAAAACACAGTAGACAGCAAACAGCATATAGTATACAGGAAAAAATATATTTCCTGTATTTCCCTTTTTACTGTCTACTATCTACCGTCTACTGTTTTTAATGGCGGAGAGAGGGGGATTTGAACCCCCGGTACACCTTTTGGATGCACACACGATTTCCAGTCGTGCTCCTTCAGCCACTCGGACATCTCTCCTTGTTAAACATGGTAGACAGCAAATAAGTAGACAGCATACAGTAAACGGTAGCTGGTAGAAAGAAAATCTTTTGTTTTTCCTGTCTACTTTCTACTTTCCTACTGTCTACTGTATTTTTCTCCTGTCTACTTTCTACTTTCCTACTGTCTACTGTATTTTTCTCCTGTCTACTCTCTACTATCTACCGTCTACTGTTTTTACTGGCGGAGAGAGAGGGATTTGAACCCCCGGTCCCGCTTAGCGGGACAGTTGATTTCGAGTCAACCGCCTTCAGCCTCTCGGCCATCTCTCCAAATATAAAAACAGTGATGCGTAATACCTTATTCGTTAAATTTTCATAGCTTACGTACAATGCACACGTATAACGGTAGTAAAATTTCTAACATTTTTTTGATTGAAAGTCAAAGTTTTTACATTAGAGAAAATTTAACCTCGTTAGAAAGTTTATTAAAAAAAACCTAAGCGCCTTTCATTATTCAATAACGCTATTTTGGGTTCTTTGTAACGGGGTAAAGGAAGGAATAAATTAGGCAGTGCATCGCGGGGGTTCTTTTAATGTTGCTACAAAAGAAAGGAGTATCTCTTTATCCCAATATCCTTTTTCTGCCTCTATCTTCATAACTTCTAATGCCACATTCTGGGACATACCACGTCTATAGGGACGGGCAGATGTTAAAGCATCATAGAGATCTACAATGGATATTATTCTCGCACCTAACGGTATATCATCACCAGAAAGGCCATCTGGATAGCCTGCCCCATTAAATTTTTCGTGATGGCTGCGGATCATTGGAAGCAAGGGCTTAGCAAAATCAAGAGGGGCGCATATTCTTTCTCCAACAATAGGGTGTTGCTTTACATGCTCGTATTCCTTCCCGTTTAATGCGCCAGGCTTATGTAGTACACCTTTATCTGTCGCTATCTTCCCAATATCGTGTAATATCCCCACGTCTCTTATATTATTCTGTTCCTGCTGTGAAAGACCAAGAAAACCTGCCAGCCTAACTGACAGTTCAGAAACACGTTGTGAGTGCCCATGAGTATATGGATCATTAAAATCCAAGGCAGTGGCAAAACTGAAGATAACATTTCTTGCATCTTCTAATTCTTCTAAAAGATGCTTAACTCTTACAAGAGATCTTACCCTTGCCAAAAGTTCAGGCTTCTGAAACGGTTTAGAAATGAAATCGTCTGCCCCTGCCTCTATACCTTTAATCTTATCCTCTATATCTATATCAGAAAGCGCAGTAAGTATTATCACCGGAATAAATCTGGTTTTATCATTTGTTTTTAACCGCCGACATACCTCATAGCCATCCATCCGAGGCATCATCACATCCAAGATAATTAAATGTGGACGCGCTTCTTCTGCTATCTTAAGGGCATCTTCACCATTATATGCCTTTAATATAGCATATCCTCTTGATGACAAAAGGGCGTCCAAAAGCTCTACATTGTCCTGATTGTCATCAACCACCAAAATATTTATACTTGCCTCATCACTCTTACCCTTTGTATGCTTTATCTCCTTTGCAGGCAAAGACATAATCCCTTTTTCTCCTATTTTAAGGATATTGGAGGAAGCACTATTCCGTATCTGCTATGTTTATAAGAATTAAACGCAGTAAAATTGGCGAAAACCCATCCATTTGCTACGCTTTTACCACCCTCCAAAAGCTCAACAAGCGCTGCTGGATTTACTGGTTCATTTGACTTGGAACTTATATAAGTATCATACATTGTGTAATGCGGCAAAAATGCCTTCACTTTTATAACAAAGTTTGTGCCTTTAATAGGAGCCCCCTTGCCTACAGTAACAGCAATTACTTCTTCTGTACTCTTTTCCTTATCTTCCACTTTCAAATTAACTGTTTTCCATTTTGCCTTGACATCATCAGGAACCCTCACTTCTCTCTTTACTTCCCCGCCTGTTGAGTGGCCAGCCGCCATTTTCTTGACAGCTTCGCTACCGCCTTGTTTTTGCCCTTTATCCTCACCAGACCCCTCTTTGTTCCCACCTATAGGAGGATGATCTTTTGGAAGTTGAGCTTTCCCTTCCTCCCCTGCAATTATTTCTTTTTTTCTTCAACCTTAACTGTCCCCTTTTTTTCATCTTGCTTGCTGCAAGCAATAAATCCGAACAACATCGCCACTATTACCGCTCCATACACATATTTTGTCATCTACAAGAACCTCCGCCTATTATAAAAAATATATTACTGGCTATCTCTAACGCAAAAAAGTGCTCCCTAAAAGTCATCGATTTAACACAAATACAATTTTTCGATATTGAGAACGACTCTATCATCCTCTGCAACAACTAACAAACATTAACATACGTTGTCAATAGTGTAGTAAAACTTTACCATGTTTTTAAAAAATAATGCAATATTAATTTTTTCTAACTTTTTATTTTATCCCCAATGTCTTCTTCCGAGCACTATGACACCTCTGGCAATTTTCAAACCCCTTTGGCTGAAATGCCACCTTTCCATGGCATCTCCCGCAATATTTCCCTCCCCATACGTCATACATAGTAAACTTGTTTGCCCCTCGCTTATCTATAAATATAGAGGGGTGGCATATCTTGCAGGAAAGCCAGAAGGTATGCGCCTTATGAGGAAAAACTACATTTGCCATCAACCTATCATTTATCTCAAAAAGGATATCTTGGTCAAAGAGTGTTTCCTCTGATGCCACCTCTGCTATGGAACTCTTCGGCTGCAATATCCCTTCTTTTAAGTCAGGATAACCAAATTTGTCTTTGGGGAACCCCCTAAGAGGAGAAGGGAGTTCATTGGGCTTAATAGCAGCTGGTGGAATCCATGGATCAGGAATATCAATGTTTGCACCCTGATTTTCTAATCGCTTTTTTAGTTCTTCAGCGACATCTGCCTTTCTTTTTTCCTCTGTCATTTTGTCCTCTTCAGCCTGTTTAATGGCCGCTTTTGTATCAAAGGCAGAGGAACGAGCAGAATAAAATGGTATTGTAGCCAAACCAGGACTCTCGCCCACCTCTTGAATATCTCTCGTGCATCCATACACAAAAAAGATTATACAAAATGCAATACAGAGGCAAGCACAAAAAACAAACCTCATCCTTTTTCCTCTTGGAATATCTGCACCCGGTTGCCATCTATTACATATATCCTTTCTTCTTTATCTATGAATATATAAGAGGGGGAAGAAAGCTCTCCTTCTTTTACACCACGTCTTGCTATAGCATATTGAAAAACTCCCTCCTTATCAAACACCAATATTTTTCCGGCATGTTGGTCTGCCACATATATAAGTCCATTTTTACCAATTGCCAGACTTACAGGGAAACGGAAAATGCCTGCCTTGTCCTTTCTCCCGCCAAACCGTGAAATAATGCCGCCCTTATCATCAAATACATAAACAACACCGGCAAGGGTATCTATTGCATAAATCTCCCCTCTATCGTCCACCCTTACATCTGTAAACCCCCAAAACCTTTATCCTTTACAGCAATTTCCCGGATAAATGCGCCTGTTTGGTCCACTACAAGAAGTCTTTTGTTTAGTTTGTCAATAATGTAGAGCTTATTATCTCTATCCATCGCTATCCTGCCAGGCACAAATTTCTCGTTACCCGGGGCACCCCTTTAAGAAGAAATGGTTCGACAATCTTTTTTTCAAGATTAATAAATATTATATCCGATTTCCCATTATCAAGTATGTAGAAGCGCCCCTCATTATCTCTCACAAGATTAACAGGAAGCATCATGGTCTCATTAGATAACTCTGCCAGGTATTTAAATGCCGAGTCAAAAGAAACGAGTCTCTTGTTGCCGCTATCCGCCACATAGAGTCTTTTCTTCATTTCGTCAAAGAATAAACCAGACGGTTGTTTCAACCTGCCCATTACCACATCTCCACTTATGACAGCGACCGTCTTTACTCCAGACCTTTCTCCTGAAAAAGATACGGCGGCAAAATACAGAATACGAAATGCAGAATATGCACTACACAATAAAAATATTCTGATTGCTGATTTCTTTTCTCTGTTATCTTTATTATATCTCATACTTTGAACTCAACCTCTCACACCATTATATATTTTATAGCTGATGGCATTGTATGCATAATTCCATGTCTTTCTCAAATCTAAGTATACTCCTTTCAGGAAAACCCATAGGATTATGACAGGTGCTGCAATCCATTGGAGTTTTGGAACGCGGGTCTATGACTTTCTCTCCAATAGGGTGCGTAAACTTGCCCTGTGTAGCATGACAGCCCTCCTGTAAACAGGTGTCACTGCCTTTTACAAGGAAGAATTGAGCATTCGAACCATGAGATACATGGCAGTCTGTACATGCGCCAAGTTTTGGATGTTTATGATTACTTTTTGCCACATACTCTTTTGTGTCATTGTGACATTCGTAGCAAACCCTGTGCTCTTTATCCTTTAGCAGATATTTTTCATCAGATGCGTGGGGATTATGACAATTACTGCAAGGGCTGTCACTCCCCCTAAAATCAGATGGCTTATTGCTTACAGCCCTCAAAAATCCTATGCTAAGGATGGTATCTTATATTGCAGGCATATTCCTACTACATTTTTTAAATACCTGCAAGAACTTTTTAATTCATTCCTCTTACACTTAATTGTTAGTGTGCTTTTATTCAGTATCAGCTCATTACCAGTTGGTAATGAACTTGTAAACAGGAATCGTGAACAACACACCCATAAAGGGTGCGGCTACCAATGCAAACAATTGCATGCCCTCATTAGTATGTCTCCTAAACTTTGCCGCCCTTAATCCCCTAAATTCTTTCGCCTCTCCAAAGAGCTCCTTTATCCTCTTTCTCATCCGTTGAAATATGCGGTATTCTTTTGTCTTATTTAATACAAACGCAGTAAGTAAAGTTGCATCGTCATTGCGAGCGTAGTGAAGCAATCCCAGCAAAAATACGAGATTGCTTCGGAGCTAAAGCTCCTCGCAACGACACATTATTTAATGCGTTTGTATTAATTGCCGTGCGTTTTCATCGGTGTCAAAGATTTGGGTTAAAACTCATACCTGATATTCCAGTAGATATTATCGTCATGCCTGAACTGTCCAAGAAATGTATTTGCCCGCTCGCCATCAAATATATTTGCGCCAATGATTGTCCAGAGATTGTCAGAGATATTATATTTTATCTCCGGGTTTATGAAATAGTCCTTGTCCGTTGGACTGTAGAATGTAAATAAAGAAAGCTTGATTGTCTGATAGTGTAATAGCCGGGTAAGTCTGATAGAGTATAATTCCCTTGCTTCATCTTTTCTGGGAAGTTTTGGACCCAATGTCCTTGTATAATTGCCGTAATCCATCATCTTTTCTGCATAGTATTGAATGCCGGCTGTAAAATCCCCTGCGAATGCCTTTTGATACGCTATCAGGTATCTTATCTGGGAATTTTCTATTTCAGGATCGTTGCCGTTTTTATCCTGTGAGTCATAATATCCTGCCTCAAGGCTTAATATCCCGTCCAATGCGGCGCCCTGCGTTGATGCGCCATAGACCTTAAGGCTGGGGTAATAATAGGTGACGCTTGAAGCCGAGTCCATGCGCGCCGCAGGGGAGCGGTAAAAACCGTTATAAAAGTAGATGGATGTGTCCCATTCCATTATTGGTCTATACAATTTAATCGCTATCTCGGGGTTTGATAAATCGGTATTAGGCTTGACATCCTTGTTAACGGCTGGCGCTGGAAATGGGTAAAAGATGAGTCTTTTGGAATCAGGCAGGGTATCTGCTTCAAATACCGGAATAATTACCAACTCTCCATTCAGCGTACTACTATATATTCCCAACTTCGCTCCATCAACCCCTTTTTTTAGATATTCTATGGGTCTGCCGATGATAAATGCTGTCCAGTCCTTTGGGAACACATCATTTATAAATACCAGGTCTCCCAGCCCCCAAGTAACAATCTGCCTTCCAATCTTTGCATCAGCAAAACCGCCTGACAATGTAAAATAAGCCTCTCTTAAGGCTGCATCCCACTTGCTTTCAACTACTGCATCATGGAAAAAATCCAGCTTTGCCTTTGCCGCAAAAAAACCTGAGGGGTCTTCATAGGATGGACTTAACTGCGCCCTCTCTTCTATGAGCAGCCAATATTTGTCGCAAGGAACTGCGCCGGAACAGTTGGTGTTGGATGTCCTGTAGGAATAATTGCCCTGGAGGAAACCGTGGAGGTCAAAGGCGTAAGAGACAGTGAAAAGTGAATAGTAAACAGTGAACAGTAAAAACAAACCAGTTATCAGTTTTATATTTTTTACTGATAACTGTTTTTTCACTTCCGCGGCTCCTCTAATTTTTTAATCCCCATTGCAGCTAAGATTGCCTTTTCATAGAATGGTTCGCTCACGCCCTTTTTCATTTTGCGGATAAAATATTTCTCAAAGGCAATCTTGGCAAGATGCACCCATTTCCCTTTTTTAGACCATGTGATATTTCTCGGCGGTATCTGCGGCGCTGCAACAAATGCCATGCCGGTATCTCCCATATCTGCAAGGCATATGGCATTCCATGTGGGTTTTGTTGAAATCGTCTTGCCATCAATTGAGTCTTTTATGTTATGAACGGTCGCTGCAACCATACTCTCTATCATATAGCCTGTCTTTGGCGCGCCGGTTGGAACCGGTGTTGCCTCCACAGGCGGTATTGCGATGCCCACGCCGACTGCATAGATATTCGGATATTTCGGAGACCTCTGGAATGCGTCAACGATGACGAACCCTCTCGGGTTGCACAACCCTTCTACCTGCGCCACTGCGTCAACGCCTTTGAATGCAGGGATCATCATGCTGTATTTGAAGGGCAGTTCCTTTTCTCCCTCGCTTGTAATCTCAACAATCATCTTTCCTTGTTCAACCTTTTTCACCTTTGCATTGGTATGCCATGTTATATGCCTTTCCCTGAATTCATGCTCCATAATGCCTTTAGAGTCGCCGACTCCGCCAAGTCCGAGATGACCGATATACGGCTCTGATGTGACAAAGGTTATGGGGATTTTTTTGCGAATCCTTCTCCTTCTCAAATCCGTATCCAGTATGAAAGCAAATTCATACACAGGCCCGAAGCACGACGCCAACTGCGTCGCGCCAACCACAATCGGCCCCGGATCTTTTACAAAGTTCAGATATTTTTCATACGCCTCTTCCGCATGGTCAACGGTGCAGATAGATACCGTATTCTTTCCCGGCCCAAGCCCCTCAATCTCATCGAATGCCAGTTGCGGACCTGTAGCAATAACAAGATAATCATACGGCACTATTGTGCCTGCTGCGGTAATAACCTCGTTTTTTACAGGGTCTATTTTCTGCGCTGCTTCGGCAATTAATTTGATTCCCTTCTTTTCCAGATGCGGTCTCAGCGAAAAGCTGATATCCTTTCTTGTCCTCCATCCTACGGCAACCCACGGATTGGAAGGGACAAAGTGAAAATTCTCGGTGTTGGAAATCACCGTTACCTCATGCGGGCTGCCCAGCGCCGCCTTCATCTCATACGCAGCAGGCAGGCCTCCGGTTGATGCGCCGATGATTACTATCTTTGCCATAGCAGCCTCCTTAGTTAAAAGTTAATGGCTTAGTATTTTTAGTGCAAACGCAAAATTTGAGCCAAAGACAAGGAAAAGCTGGCTGGACAAAACGGAGCATACTTTTTAGGTATGTGAGTATTTGGACAGACAGCTTTGACACAGTATTTGGCCAAAGGTTGCGTTTGCATTTACTCTATCCACTTCTTCAGCGGTTTCTTCAAATATCTCTCGGTAAACACATCATCATCCAGCCCAATATTGAATTCGGTTTTCTGGTATTGAACCTCTGTTCTATGTTCGCTCTTTACATCCTTCATTGTCCTCTTTGTTATCACCGGAAAACCTTGAACATCCTTAACTTCATCTGCTGTGAATACCTTATAAAGCTCTCCGCGCTTGTCGTAATATTCCTCTTTCAGCGGCAGAAAATTTCCTTTGTCTATCCATGAAAGTTTATAGCTGAAATCCGCGCCCTTCTCATCTTTGGGCTCGCCCTTTATGATGTATGCGTCTTTATCGCCGAGTTTTTCCTCTTTTGTAATGCTGTGATTATCGTCTTTTATGTCCCTGCCCGAAACATCCTCATAGGTAAAGTCAGAGCCGACAAAACTCGACCGCTTGTCATTGGCAGCAATCCTCCGCACCATATTCAGGGCAGGCATGAATATCCAGCGGTCGTCATCCTTTACCGCATATTTATAGACCATGAAGGTCATATCCCGGACATCAGCAGGCTGATAGAAGTAGATAAAATATTTTTGGTCTCCGCCCTCCTGATAATTTTTTCGGAGCATGGTCATTTCTTTTATTCTTTCCTTACCGTCCTTGTTTATAAGCCTCATATACACCCTTGCCTTCATATCCTTACCTGGATAGAGAAATGCGAGTTGAGATTTTTTCATAATATCGGTTACATCAGCAGCATGGGAAACAGTGGGCAGTAGGCAGTAAGCAGTAAGCAGCAAAACCACCACAACACTTATCATCCGACTTTTAATTTTATTCATACGACACCTCTCGATTAAATTTGGTAGGGACAGACCCCTGTGTCTGCCCATTTGGAGAGGGCGAACACGGGGGTTCGCCCCTACAACAGCCACCTTCTAAACATCACAATCAGCGCCGGCAGATATATTATGCTCATCAAGGCGCTCAAAAACATCATACTTGCTATGAATAAGCCGACCGTCACATACGGCGTAAGCGGCGCAAATATCATTGCGGAAAATGCTGCGGCAAAAAGCACCGCGTTCCTGATAATGCCCTTGCCGGGACGCGCGGCAGTCCAGAGTAAAGAATCAGTCAGGAGGCTGGAATCAAGAGGTAAGTGGCCAGAGGCAAGATTTTCTTCTTGCTTCTTGCTTCTGACTTCTTGCTTCTGGTTTTCCTCCATCCTCCTTCTGAACCTGCTTATAAAGTGTATTGCAAAGTCAACGGCCATGCCGAGCGAGAGGCAGGAAAGCACAGATATAGGCATATCAAAGTCTTTGCCGATAAATCCTACAACGCCATATATTGTCGCAATGGTAAATAAAAGCGGCATATATGCAATTATAGCCCATTTGAACGAACGGAAGTTAAAGACAAGGATTATAAATACTATAATGAGTGCAAGGATGAAACCCTTGAGCATGTCGTAAAGCACCTCATTATTCCAGACAAAATTAAAATATGCCGTGCCTGCGGGCTTGAATTCTGCGCCAGGCAATTGGTGCGAAGCAGTGAATGCCTTCACTCTGTCTATTACACCCTGCATTGCATTTGCATCCCATGTCTTGAGCTGAACCCAGATATTAGCCTTCCTGAACGGATAATCAACAACATTATCCATATCGCTTGGCTTTGCAGACATGCTGAACATAAAGAGATATTGGGCTATCGCCTCTTTTGTATCAGGCACTTTGTCAAAGGCAGGGTCATTGTTATTAAAAACTCTGCTTATCCGTTTTACATAGTCAACAACTGAAAAGGTTTTGCCGACATTCGGCAGCTTTTCCATATCCCTTTGAATCGATTCTATGTACCTGAGCGTATCCGGTTTTTTTATAAAATCATCTTCTTCCGATACCGCCACCACATATCCAAGGGCTGTGCCGCCAAGTTTTTCATTGATGATTCTATCGGCTTCTCTTACATCACTGCCTTTTTTGAACCAATTGACCATATTATTGTTGAGATTGATTTTACTGATACCAACAACGGCGAGTATAAGCACGATAATGCCGGCAATGACTGTTGTTCTTGATTGGTGTGTGCCGATTGCGCCAAAACTCCTTAATACTCTGGCGGTTCTATTTTCTGCCTCATCCTCTCCGCTTGATGCCGTTAATATCTTGTTTTCGTTTACCAGCATCATTACTGCAGGGATGAGGCTGAAGCTCATCAGCCGTATAACAATGGTGCCGAAGGCAATGAAGATGCCGAACACCTTTACCGGGATGATATGCATGATCGCCAGAACTCCGAAACCGGCAGCGGTGGCAAGGGCAGTATATTTAACAGGCTGGCCGACAACCTTCATGGTATCAAGCACCGCCGGTTTTTTATCTTTTAATTCCCTGAATCTAAAATAAAACTCATTAAATATGTGGATGGAATCCGTTGCAATTGCCATTAAGAACACAGGAATCATAGATGACATGATGTGCACAGGATAGCCAAGCCCTATCAAAAGTCCCATGCTCCAGACAACGCTTATCATGGCAACTGCCATGACCGATGATATGAGGCCGAAATTACCGAATAAGAGATACAGCACAATCATCATGACCATGCCGGCAATAGGCGAGAAAAGCCCCATCTGTTTGAACATCTCCGCGCCGAAGGTGTCTCGCGCAACCGGGTCGCCTGCCACATAATACTCTTCATCACCTTTTTCTTCACGATAGCCCCCTCCCTCTGTCCCTTCCCCCTTGTTGGGGAGGGAAGGGTGGGGGACGCTGATAATCTCTTTTAGCTTATCTGCAATTTCCTTCCCGTTCGCCCCAGGCTCAAGCGGTATGTAGATGGCTGTGGTTGTTGCATCTTTTGAAATGAGGCGGTCAACAATAAGCGGATTATCATAGATAGATTTTTTAAATACCGCCATCTCCTGCTCTGTCTTTGGAACATCAGCCATAAGAGGCTGAACAGAGATGCCTTCTGCGTTTGCAACCACATTATCCACCGTGCTAAAACTCGTCACATCTTTGACTGCAACCCCCTTGAGCTTCAAGATTTCATCAGTTATTCTGACAATCTTCCCGGGGGTTGTCTGATTAAAAATCCCATTTTTATTCACTATGCCCAGAACAATTGTATCCTTGTGCAGGGCAAAATCCTTTTCAACAGAATCATTATAGACCCTGACATCTGATGTTGCAGGCAGCATATTCTTTGGGTCTGTATCAATTGTTATCTTCGGGAATTGAACTGCAAATCCCAGTGTAATAATGGCAATAATGGAAATAATTAACCACGGATGGTCAACAGAGAATTCAACGAGACTAAATCTTTTCATTGCGCCTCCATAAATATTCTTAATCTTAACTTGCTTATTCCCTGCGGCTTGCTGGAGGGTGGCTGATTATACCCGGTAAATCACAGCTCAATCCTCATGGCTTTCTTGCAACCACCACCCTAATTGCCACTGGAAGGAAGATTTTATCTCCTCTCCTGTAACTATCCGCAGTGCGTTTAATCTCTGATTGAACTTCACTTCGTTGTGAAAAGGATAATTTATTGAAAAGCATTTGGATGGGCGCAGCCATCTCCATAAGGCTCGCAAGATATTCATCCGCAGATTCAAAAGGCGTCTCTCCACTCATCTCCTCGTCAGTCACCCCTTGAAGCCCTGCTCTTTCGGCAACCCTCAGTAATTCTCTGGGCTTGGCCAACCGGAAAAGCCCGGGTTGTTCCGGGTCAGGCAGAGACATTTCTATAAATTTCTTCAGGACATCCATTGGGACTTTAAGAAAAGGATTTTTGTCAGCGGATGACCATACCGCTGCCGCCAAGTAACCTCCTGGTTTTAGAAGGCGGGCGATCTGCCTCATTGTACTATGGATATCTGGAAGAAACATCAGACAGAATCGGCTGATTACCGCATCATAAGAATCTGGCTCAAACGATAGGGTTGTTGCATCTGCTGTTTGGAATGTGATGTTCGTAATGCCAAGCGACCCGGCCTTGCGCCGGGCAACCTCCAGCATCTCCTCAGCCAAATCAAGCCCATGAACTCTGCCTGCAGCCCCAACTGCCTGGGCTGCCAGCAGCGCGGGATACCCTGTTCCACAGCCAATGTCCAGAACCTGCTGTCCGAGGCGCAGCCGCGCATCTCCAATCAATCGATAATTTACAAATGCCAGATTTCGCTCTAGAACCTTGTCCCATTTTTCCCATGCCGAGGCAACACGATTCCAATCTTGTCGTTGTGTCTCAACCATCTGATTTGCATCAATGTGCGGCATTATGATTACTCCTTTTAATTGTTGACCATTTCCTTGCAGCCTTTAACCCCAAACCACAAATGCCCCTGCAATGAGCCTCAGGTATCTTTCTATATGCATTTGGTAAATACCTCATTGTTTATTGGGATGTGGGAGGTGGGGTGTAGGATGTGGGCTAAGCTTTTACTACATCCAAGTTTATACCTCTTACCTCCAGTTTTTTCACCAGCAGCCGAACCGGCTACTTCTGTGAAGTCCCTCAGGTGCCGCCAGGATTCCTGAAAAACCAGAACACAGCAGCCACTATCAGTACGATAATGATAATATCTCTCCAATCCATTCATACCCTCCTGCATATTTATTTTGTCCCTGCGACAACAATAAATGCACCACTCTGTGGAGATAATACCTTTCCCGTGTTTTCAAAAACTCCCCATCTTTTTAAAAACCATCGTGAATTTATCGGAGGGAAATAGAGACAGGACGACCATCTCAAATCTTTAAACCCTGTTTCTTTTAATAGACCATTAAGTTTTCGTAAACTAAAGAACCTTGCCCATCTGTAACTGGATTTTTTAAACAAGACCTTTATCCTTCTCAATATAGCCCAATAACTCAATGTATTCAGTTCGCCCAACACAACCTGTCCTGTAGGTTTCAGGATTCTTTTCATTTCAGCAGTTGCCAAATCTGGATTAGACGCAAAACACAAGGTTGTAACTTCCAAAATCCCATCAAAAACATCATTTCTAAACGGTATTGCCTCAGCCCTTCCGATAACAAAATTCGGTTTCAACCCTTCTCGTTCAGCCTTAGTTTTTGCAAAAACGATCATATCAAACGATGAATCAATACCAACAGTTTTTACCCCCCGCCTTGCCAACTCCAGCGTATAATTCCCTGTGCCGCAGCCAACATCTATAACAAGGCCTTTTGGTTTAAAGAGAGAAAATACTGCCTCTTTTTCCAGCCTGTCGCATAAGCGGCCAAATGGAGTTTCATACCAGCCGTCGTATTTTTCTGGAGAAAACTTGTCCATAATTAAATGTTCACGTTCAAAAATGTCCCAGACGCAAGCCGGGGCAAACCCCCGACAAATTCAATCGGGGGGAGGCATACTGTTTTAGGATGTTAAGCGCAGAAGCCGCAGCAACAACGCAGCGGATGGGCAATTTTTCAGCGTGAACTGGTTAAAATACCATTACCTGCCCGCCCTCTTTAATCCAATGCGCCAAATCCAGGGTCTTGCCAATCACAGCCCCTTCAATAAAATCCTCATCCTTGACACCCCTTGCCTTGGCGCAGGTGAGACACGCCCTGACCTCGGCCCCCCTTTTAATAAGCCCTGCCATCATATCAGCAATATTATAAAAACCAGTTGGTGTAACCTGTCCTTTCTTTGCAGATATAACGCTGTCCCCATAGAGAAAAATCCTTACGCCCATTCCAACAGATATAAGCGCCTCGCTTAATCTCAGGGCATTCCAGACCTTTTCATTTCCATACGGCGCATCCTGTAAAACGATTGTTACCTTGTCCATAAACACCTCCCCTGAATCTCAAAAGTCAAAAGTCAAATGTTAAAACTATAATCTCAAAACTCAAAACTTTTCAAACCGGTTTTAAGGTTTTGAGTTTTAGTTTTGACTTTTGCGTTTTGAGATTTGAGTTGTTTTCACGTGTTCCTTCAACATACATCTGTCCATCACCACATTAATTCCTGTCTGTCTTGCTTTTTTCGCTGCTTCTTCATTTACAACACCTTCCTGCATCCATATGGCCTTTGCCTGAATCTTGATTGCTGCTTCTACAATCGGCATTACATCTTCCCGCCGTCTGAATATATCAACCACATCTATATCTCCGGGCACATCCAGAAGGCTTTTATAGCACTTCCTACCAAAAACCTCTTTACAGTTAGGATTAACAGGTATTATGTCGTAGTCTTTTGAAACGAGATATTCTGCCACTCTATGGCTTGGCCTATCCTTTTTAGGCGAAAGGCCAACCACTGCTATCCTTTTCATTCTATTTAATATATTTTTTATGGTCTTTTCCACAGGGTGTTGTTCACCACACACCTATGTATAGGTGTGTGGGTTTAATAGTTTCTAAACTCTGCAACATAGCTTCAAAAATATCCCGCACCTGATGTTTGGCACGCGGGTTATACGCCCTTTGCCTTCTTCACCATTTTGCCTGCCTCATTAAGCTGCTCCATCAAAACCTCCCGCATGAGTCCGCAGGCCTTAACAATCTTCAGATTGGATATGCGGTAAAAGATATTTACCCCGTCCCGCCGGCAGCTGACAACCCGCCGCTGCCTTAAAATGGCGAGGTGCTGTGAGATATTGGCCTTGGGGATGCCGAGTTTTTTAACCAGTTCCCCAACCGCAAGTTCGCCGTCCTTCAGGGCATAGATGATCTCAAGCCTCTTGGGATTCGCCAATGTCTTGCAGACTTCCGCATGGAGAGAAAAAAGCTGCTTCATAGTTGCATTGTTGCGAAATATTGAAACAATGTCAAGGGAAAAGTTGACCGCAGAAAAAATTCGGCATAAAAATGAGAGACGGCATGTTGGAAAGTTTAGCATGCGCGGACAGATTATTTCTGGCAGCACGATTCGGTGAAGAATACAGGGGATTATATGAGAAAGGTAAGAAGATGCTTCTTATGCTGATGCTGCACTATTTTTCTACCGCCCTGAGTATGCCTCTCAGTATGGCCGCTGGAGTTGGCGGGCAGCCGTGTATATAAACATCTACAGGGATGATTTTGCCGACACCGCCCAAAGAAGCGTAATTTTCGCCGAATATCCCGCCATTATATCCGCAGTCGCCGACTGCAACTACGAGTTTTGGAGCAGGTGTTGCGTTGTAGGTTCTGCGCAGCGCAATCTCCATGTTTCTTGAAACAGGTCCTGTAACAAGAAGCATGTCTGCAAACCTTGGAGATGCGGTAAAGTGTATGCCGAATCTTTCGCAATTATAAATCGGATTATTTATGGCGTGAATTTCCAGTTCGCAGCCATTGCATGAGCCTGCGTCCACCTGTCTGATGGTAAGGCTCCTGCAAAAACGGCGTCTGACAGCCTCTTCAAGCCTTGCGCCCGTTCCTTCTATTTCAGCCTCAACTGCCGATGGAAGCGGCTCAGTGACAATGCCGGTGCGGAATATCTGGTGTAAAATTCTAAGCATTTACAATACCTGTTTTGTTGTTGTTTTTAAAACGAGATTCCTCGCTTCGCTCGGAATGACAACCCACAATGTCATTGCGAGGCGAAGCCGAAGCAATCCCTACCTTTTTACAAATCATTCCCTGAATACGATTGATTAAAACTCTTATTGCAGAGCGGAAAGTCCGGGACGATATTTCCATGAATGGACTGCTCAAGGGCAATCCAGTTGACGCTGGATGGGTCGCGCACCATACATCTATTTATTTCACCCAGTGCTCCTGAGTGAATCCAGTAAACGATTTCTCCACGCCAGCCTTCAACAACTGCAAAGCCCGCTTTATCAGGAGATGGCGGATTAAACTTAACTGTAATATCGCCATCCGGCAGGCCGTAGAGAATAGCGCGGACAATCCTGATAGATTCCCGTATTTCTTCTATTCTCACCCATGCGCGGGCATGGACATCGCCTGACTGAAGAACTGTTATCTTTGGAACGATGATATTATAAGGTGGAAAAGGATTCTGTATGCGGCAATCAATGTTCTGGCCGCTTGCCCTTGCAACAAAACCAACAACCCCCAACTCTTTTGCCTTTTCAGGGGTTAAAATCCCTGCATCCCTTACCCTGTCTTCAAGGGACGGGTTTTCATCATAAATCGTAACAAGCCTTTCAAATTCATTTGTAAGCCAGTCCATCTCTGCCAATATTTCTTCTTTAGCATCTTTGCTAATATCAACAGTCACTCCGCCCGGTATAATCCTGTCCATCATAAATCTATGGCCGAATATTTTATGATTTGTGCGGAGGAGTTTTTCTTTGAGTATTGAGAATTGATACAAAAGAAATGCGAAGGCCACATCATTGCATATTCCACCCAAATCTCCGAGATGATTTGCTATACGCTCTCTCTCCAACATCAATGCCCTGAGCCACTCCGCCCGTTCCGGCAACCTCCCCCTGTCCCCCTCATGGAGGGGGATAAAGGGGGAAGTTGCCTCAACCGCCCGGCAATACGCAAGGCTATGGGCAACCGTGCTGTCTCCCGACACCCTGCCGGCCAGCCTTGCGCCCTCTTTCCATGAAAGAGTTTCAAATCTTTTTTCTATGCCCTTGTGAACATAGCCCAATCTTTCTTCAAGATTGATTATATCCTCTCCGACCGCCTGAAATCTGAAATGTCCGGGCTCAATGATGCCTGCATGAACAGGGCCGACAGGTATTTCGTAAACCCCTTCGCCCTCTGCCTTTATGAACGGATATTCTCCTTTCACCCTGGGCATCGGCTTTGACGCATCAAATGTCTTTCTCAGCGGATACGCATCCTCAGGCCAGTCCTCATGTTTTATCCACGGCCGCAAATCTGGATGGCCTACCGGCACAACGCCCATGAGGCTTTTCATCTGCCGCTCAAACCGATACGCTGAAACGAACTTCTTTGTGAGGCTTGGGAATGCAGGGTCTTCCAGAGGCGTATATGTTTTTACAATCAGGTATTCCGAATCTTTTGCATAGCAGGCGTAAATTCCA
Organism: Deltaproteobacteria bacterium; assembly: GCA_016195725.1. Taxonomy (GTDB): domain Bacteria; phylum Desulfobacterota; class GWC2-55-46; order UBA9637; family UBA9637; genus UBA10170. Next base: position 22,997 of record JACPZB010000084.1, read on the forward strand.
AAGCCTCTGCCAAAGGGAGACTCATCTGTCGCCCACTCTGCAACAAGCCGGGCATCAGCCGTTTTCATCACCTTTGCCACATTCACAAACCATTCCCGCGGAACTTGGTATGCCGTAACTCCCCCTGCCCCTCCTTTGTCAAAGGGGGGGATAGGGGGGGTTGGATATTGGCCGGTATCCTGTTTTGCATCCCCGCCAAAAGCGGATGTTATGGTGTTGTTTAGGGTGGTCATTTCAACAACCCCGCCGCAGTGTGAAACCACTCTGCCAGAAAATTCGGCATATATAAACCGATAATAAGAACCAATATCATGTGCAAAACAACCGGCACATGGGCGGCTTTTAAAAACTGCTGGTTTGCAGGAATCTCACCGGCAATCATGGGCTGAACCCTTCGGAAAAGGGCTGCAAATGCCACGCCGAGCCCTATCAAGAGCAAAGGCGTCAGAAGCGGCGCATTTTTAATTGTCGCAGTCAATATCAAAAACTCGCTGGCAAATACGCCGAATGGCGGCATTCCCGCAATTGCCATGACGCCGAACATCATGCCCCATCCGACAAGGGGATTGCCTTTGATAAGCCCTTTGATTTTGCTCATTTCCTGCGTTCCGTTCATCTGAGAGGCATGGCCTACTGTAAAAAATATTGCCGACTTGGTCAGGCTGTGAACCAGCATGTGCAGGAGCGCGCCGAATGTGGCAATAGGCCCTCCGAGGCCGAATGCAAATGTCGCTATGCCCATATGCTCAATGGACGAATATGCAAACATCCGTTTTATATCCTTCTGCCTCAAAAGGGAAAACGCTGCCACAAGAATAGATAAAA
>JACPZB010000022.1 GCA_016195725.1 Deltaproteobacteria bacterium
TAAAATTTTCAGTATATCCTGCATAGCGCTGCTGCTGCCAATTATCCCCTCAACGCTGAATCTCTCCTCTAATTGCTGCCTTAAAAAAGTGTTTTCTTTAAGCAGATTGGTTTTTTCAAAGGCCTTTTTTACAACAACAAGGAGTTCGTCTCTTTCAAGAGGTTTAGAGATGTAATCAAAGGCGCCTACCTTCATTGCCTCAACAGCAGAATGAATGGTGCCATGGGCAGTCATAATTACCACGCTGACAGGGACATTTTGCTTAAGAATATTTTTAAGGAGTTCCACCCCGTCCATACCAAACATCTTCAGGTCGGTCAAGACCACATCAAAAGGTGTCTCCTGAAAAAGGCTTAATGCCTCTGTGCCGCTATGGCTTGCAGAGACTTCATAGCCCTCTTTTGTAAGTATTGTCCTTAGTATATCTCTTTGTCCTTTTTCATCATCCACCACAAGGATATTGCCTTTTATCATCTATCCTCCATATCTATAGAAGTTGAAAGTTGAAAGATTAAAGGTAACTTTCAACTTACAACTTTCAACATTTTTCTGGTTTATGCCGCAGGAAGTTCCAAAGACACAACAGTGCCTTGTCCTGGCCTGCTTTTTACCTCAATCCTTCCATTATGTTCTTCTATAACCCTTTTTGTAATGGCAAGTCCTAATCCGATGCCGGCTACTTTAGTTGTGAAATACGGCTCAAAAATCTTCTGAAGGTCATCCTCTGCAATCCCATCTCCACTATCCGCTACCTGTATTACTACACACCCGTCAGCTAATGCAGTGCCTATAGACAATTCACCGCCATTCGGCATTGCCTGAACTGCATTGAGCAGGATATTCATGAGAGAGGCCTTTATCTGCTGTCTGTCAAGATTGATGGCCGGAATGTTTTCCAAAAAACTCATTTTTAGTTTTATCTGCTGTTCATGAACCTTATGGTCCGCAAGGTTAATTACCTCTCTCAGGATATCCTCTACAAAAACCTTCTCTAATTTTAATTTGATGGGTCTGCCGTAATCCAAAAAATTGCTAATCATATTATTCAGTCTGTGTATCTCGGTCTTTATATTTGATGTTATGCCGTCAAACTCCTCTCTCTTTGCAGTGTCCTCTATTTTATATTCGCTTCGCAGATGATCTATGCTTAAGTTTATAAAGTTCAATGGATTCCTTATCTCATGGGCTATGCCTGATGCAAGCTGTCCTATTTTAGAAAGATGTTCGGCCATGCGAAGTTTTTCTTCTAATTTCTTGTTTTCTCTTAACCCTTTTACCATCTCATTAAAATTTCTTGTTAACTCTCCTATCTCATCCGCTCCCTTAACCTCAATGGTTTCTTCCATGCCGCCTGCCGCAATACGTTGAACCGCCTTCGCAAGTTTATTTATCGGTGTTACATACTTTTTGGAAAGAAAAATAGCAAAGACAATACCTATGACAAAGACTATACTGGTCGCTATAAGTCTTTTGTAATTATTGGACCTCAGAAAATCTGCAAAGTCATCGAATTTAATTGCTATATGAATATAGCCCAACTGCTCGTCTCCGACTGTTACAGGAAGCATAAGATTATAATTCCTATGACCTTCCAATTGAGCTGTATACTCTTGTGATCCTTCAAGGTTTTTCACCTTACCGCTTTTTGCGTCAACGAGTTTGCCTATCTTCCTGGGGTTAGAACTGGCAATTATTTCCATTTCATTGTTAAGGATAGAAATTTCTTTTATCCCCTTTTTATTGAGCTGACCGACATATTCTTGCAGCCTGTCTTCATTTTCTTCCTTAGCCTCTGTTGTAAGCTGTTCAACGCTTATCTGAATGGCAGATGTAAGCTCTTCCGTATATCTCTTTACCTCTGCTATCAATCTTTTTTCAGCCATGTTATATATAATAAATAACAGACTTATGGATGTAATGGACAAGGCCGCCATCATGAGCAAGAGTTTTGTTTTCAAGCTAAGATTATTAAAAAAACTGAATAGTTTCATTCCGTTCTTGACCCGCCTCTCAAAAGATTATAAGCTCTCCTTATGCACATAGAACAATGCTGTTTGAGCCCAATGGACGTCTTTCATAAATTATATTCCCAACCTTATTCATTTTGGCTGGATAGCTGCGGCTTGCGCAGGTATTCATTTGCAGGCGCCGACCCATTCGTTGTAATCAAGGCGCAAAATAACAAGATAGAAGTTATTCAAGGTTCAACCCATAGAATTTTAACGGGCAATATCTTTTCTATTTTAGCCTCTGCGCTCAATGAATTTAAAACAACTCAACAATCTATCCCCTTTCCCTTCCAAGGCGGCGCGGTTGGTTATTTTGGCTATGAGCTCAAAAACCATTTGGAAGAACTTCCAAAGAAGAATGCCGCTCAGCCAATCCTTCCCGACGCTGTTTTTGGCTTATATGATACCATTTTTGCGTATGACCACAAAACAAATAAAGGCTATATCCTTGCATCAGGCTTTCCTGAAAAAAATAATAAGAAGAAGAAACAAAGGGCTCAAGAAAGGATAAACCAATTTCACAATCTTATCAAATCCACTGCCCCTCTATTTTTACCTCTTCATAGTTCATCGGCTCTCTACAGACGCATAGAGTCAAATTTTACCAAAGATGCTTATATGAATGCAATTAAACATGCGCAGCAGTATATTTCATCAGGGGATATTTATCAGGTAAATCTGTCTCAAAGACTTTTAATAAATTTTAATGAAAACCCCCTTCTCTTTTATTCAAATCTAAGAAGGATAAATCCTGCCCCATTCGGGGCATTTATCAATTATGGAAATTTCCAGGTAATATCAAATTCACCAGAAAGACTATTAAAGGTTAAGGATGATATTGCGGAAACAAGTCCAATAAAAGGGACAAGGCCAAGAGGCAGAAATCTTCAAAGGGATAGGCTCTTAATGAAAGAGCTTAAAACAAGCCATAAAGAACTGGCGGAACATATAATGATTGTGGATTTAGAGAGAAGTGATTTAGGAAAGATTTGTGAATACGGCACAATAAAGGTATGGCCGTTTCAAAAGATATGCACATATTCGACCCTTCATCATATGGTATCCACTATCAGGGGCAGGATAAGGGATGAGGCGCATCCTGTGGATTGCTTAAAATCCATTTTCCCGGGAATGGATATGTCCATGGCTATAAGAACAGCTATAGTGAAGGATAGCTGCCTGTATCTCAATGTTGGCGGCGGCATAGTAGCTGATTCTAATCCGGAAGAAGAATATGAAGAAACCATTTTAAAGGCAAGCGCATTTTTCAAAGCAAGAGGTATAAAAAACCAATCCTATATGCTGATAAAGGGGTAACACATAGTGAGGAATATTGTTTTCTTAAACGGCCGCTTTTTGCCAGCAAACGAGGCAATGGTATCAATATTTGACAGAGGATTTACTTACGGAGACGGCCTTTTTGAAACAATCCGCTCCTATCAGGGAAAGATATTCGCTTTTGACCTGCATTGGGAGCGTTTAACCAACGGAGTTCAAGCAATCGGAATTCCCTTCCGACCAGGAAAACGATATTTATCAGAGTGCATTGAAAAACTTCTCAGGCTAAACAACTTAACTGCGAGCGATGCCTATATTAGATTAACCATAACAAGGGGAATAGATTTTGCCAGGATAATACCTGCGGGGTCATTGAAGCCTTCTGTAGCTATTATAGCAAAACCCTTAGAAGCAAAGATAAAACATTATCAGCAACACGGCATAAGCGCTATACTTTTAGCCAGCAAACGGAACCTCCCACATATTAAATCGTTAAACCTCCTTCCAAATGTTATGGGGTTGATAGAAGCCAAAAGAAGAAAGGCGCAGGAAGGAATATTTACGGATGGGAATAAAATATTGGAAGGTACTGTTACAAACATATTTATTGCAGACGGAAAAGGCATTAAAACCCCGCCAATTGAAGACGGCATCCTGCCAGGCATTACCAGAAGGCTTGTTATAGAACTAGCCAGAAGAGAAGGTATTAAAGTCTCAGAGGTTTCTTTAACAAAAAAGGAGCTTAAAGACTGCAGGGAGGCGTTTTTAACCAACTCTATCATGGAGATAACACCGCTTATACGAATAGAAGATACCTTGATAGGGGGCGGCACAATAGGCGTATTGACTAAACGATTTCAGCAACGCTATAATTTTACGGTATTGAACCAGGTTCTTGCTTGATTTCTCACAACAAATAATGTAAGGTTTAAATAAAATGGAGCCTTATCTTGAAAAAGATGTGATGGAAACACAAATATATGAATCTGCTGCTGCCTCCGAACATGAGCAGAGGATTAAGCAACTTGCCTCATTTAGCGAATTAGGCAAGGCCCTGGCCTCCTCCCTGGATTTAAAAGAAATATTAAATATTGTAATGGAAAAGGTGAGTGAAATGCTTCAGCCGAAGAATTGGTCGCTCCTTCTCATAGATGAGGAAAAAAACGAACTCTATTTTGAGATAGTTGTGGGTGAAGGTGCCGATAAGTTAAAGGATATTAGACTAAAAATAGGCGAAGGTATTGCTGGTTGGGTAGCCCGAGAAGGGAATCCCCTTCTTGTGCCAGATGTGAATAAAGACCCCAGATTTTCCAAAAAAGGAGATGAGGCTACCAAATTTAAAACCCAATCAATCATATGCGTTCCATTAAAGAGCAAGGGAAAATGTTTGGGTGTGATAGAGCTTATCAATAAGATATCTGAAGACGGCGGCTTTAAGGAAGAAGACCTTCTCCTTGTCACCACCCTCGCTGACTATACAGCTATTGCAATAGAGAATGCCAAATTCTTTCAAAAAATTCAGGAATTGACAATAACAGATGACCTGACCAAATTATACAACTCAAGATATTTATACCGATTCCTTGACTACGAAGTAGAAAGGGCCAAGAGGTATAAAAGCAATGTTGCCATGATTTTTTTGGACTTAGATAAGTTTAAAGAGGTAAACGATATGCACGGACACCTGAGCGGCAGCAAACTCTTGACCGAAGCAGCAAAACTGATTTCCCATGGCCTGCGGAAGGTTAATATTGCATGCAGATACGGCGGCGATGAGTTTGTGATAGTAATGCCGCAAACCTCTAAACAACAAGCATATCTTATTGCCGAAAAATTAAGGGCAACAATTGATAAACACATCTTTTTACACGATGACGGATTAAATCTCCATTTGACCGCCAGTTTTGGCGTTGCTTCCATACCAGATGATGCGCATGAAGCGCCACAACTTATTCAAATGGCTGACCAGGCAATGTATCGCGTAAAAAACAGGGCAAAGAACGCCGTAGAAATGGCATGATTTTGTTGAAGTTCAAATACCAAAAACCAAATGACAAATGAAGTTCAAAATATCAAGTTCAAATCTTTTGACATTGCGTCATTTGACATTCATTTGAATTTTGGATTTTGACATTTGGATTTACCGGGAGAGGCTATGAAGAAAGTTTTAGTTATACTCATATTGCTCAATCTTACAGCCTGCGCATTTATTAAATCTACAAGCAGTCAATCAGAAGGCAATAAAATAAACCGAGACCATGTGGAAGAAATCAAACCAGGGATAACTGCCAAAAGCAGCATCATTGACACCTTTGGAAATCCAGCAACAACAGAATCAAAGCCTGATGGCGCTGAGGTCTTGACCTACACTTACAGGGAAAAGAAGACACCAACATACTTGGGAGAATTCATAGTAAATGAAAGGGGAAGCCACACTACCACAATTACGCTTGAAATTATTATAAAGGATGGATTGGTTTTGTCATACAGTTTTAAGAAACAGGAAGAGTAAAGGCAGGCTGCAACTTATTAGTCTTACAAGTCTAATAGCGGTAAACTTGTAGACTTGTAGGCTATGAGACTGTATTAAAATATGGAATACAGAACCTTGCCTAAAAAAAGAATCGCCTCTTTTGTAACAGGGCTCTTGAAAGAATTCAAGGTTTATGGCCCTGTGAAAAAAGACGGCTTCCCAATGTATGGCGAGATTACATCGCCAAAAGACTTATATCTCCTCCACACCCCTACCCATCTTTCACCAAAACAGTATTTATTCCCTCAAAAAGAAACATTATTAAGATTTAAAAGTGGTGCGAATCCTCCCCCTTTATCCCCCTCTGGAGGGGGACAGGGGGAGGACATAGCGCCTGTTGTAGAGGCAGAGAACCAGGTGCTTTTCGGCGTGCATTCATGCGACATCCATGCACTACGGCTCCTCGACAGGGTCTTTGCCTATGGACCGCCTGATGCAAATTACCTCAGGAGAAGAGAAAAAACTGCCATCATAGGTGTTGACTGTATGCCTGATAAATACTGTTTCTGCAAAAGCGTAAACACTACGACAGCGGACTCAGGCTTCGACCTCTTCCTCCATGATATTGGTTCAGGCTTTATAGTAGAGATCGGCACTCAAAAAGGAAAAGCGCTGCTTCATAAACACACAAAGAGCAAGAAGACAACTGCCAAGGAGATTAGAAAGATTGTTGAATTTAAAAACAAAAAGGCCGAGCTCTTTGTCGCAAAAATAAATGCCGAGGCATCCACCCTGCCGCTTATCTATTCAGGCAGCTATTTTAGCCCTGTGTGGGAAAAGATAGGCAAAATCTGTTACGGATGCGGCTCATGCAATCATGTCTGCCCAACATGCTACTGCTTTGATGTAAGAGACGAGATCAAAGCCAATTTGACAGAAGGAGAACGATACCGAGTATGGGATGCGTGCCTGCTGGAAGATTTTGCAAAGGTTGCAGGCGGTCATAGCTTCAGAAAGACAAGGGCAGAAAGGCTGCGACACAGGTTTAATAGAAAGTTCCAGTATCAGGTGGATAAATTCGGAGGGCTTTTTTGCGTTGGCTGCGGCAGGTGCATCAGGACATGTCTGGTCAATATAAATATTGCTGAGGTAACGAATGAACTCATTGAAGAATCAAACCGCCGCCGCTGACATCTCCTCGCCTTACATGTCAAGGCTTGCACGGATAGAGCGGGCTTCAAGACTCACTAAAAAAGAAAGGTTATTTAGAATAGCGATTGAAGACAGAAAACCTCTGGGTCATTCACCAGGACAATTTATTATGCTTTCTATCCCTGGATACGGCGAGGCGCCTATATCAATATCATCGCCACCTGATAGAAAGAGCGTGTTTGAGATATGCGTCAGGGCAGTTGGAAATCTTACAAATGCCCTGCACAATCTGACAAAGGGAGACAGATTGTGGATACGCGGACCTTACGGAAAGGCATTTCCTGTTGAAAACCTAAATGGCAAAGACCTGCTCTTTATTGCAGGCGGCATAGGTCTTGTGCCCATGAGGTCTTTGATAAAGGCTGTTCTTGCTGAACGTTTATTATATGGCAGGATACATCTGCTTTATGGCGTAAAAAGCCCTGACGAGATACTTTTCAAAGATGAACTATCACAATGGGGACAAACTGGAAATATTAATGTCAGTATCACGATTGATAAACCCCACCCAGAATGGAAGGGGCACACAGGCGTTGTAACAACCCTCATCTCTCCGCTCAAGATTGATGAGGCAAAGACCGCTGCCGTAGTGGTCGGCCCTCCAATCATGTATAAATATGTAATAATGAGCCTCGGTGACAAGCGCATTTCAGGTCATGATATATATGTCTCTCTGGAAAGAAGAATGAAATGCGGACTCGGCAAATGCGGCCACTGCCAGATAAACAGCGTCTATGTCTGCCAGGAAGGGCCGGTGTTCAGGCTGAGCGATATACGTTATCTAAGAGAAGCAATTTAAAGACAGGCAATAGGCGATAGGAAAAACCTAAATAATAAATTATGAAGAATAAACAAAAACCAAAGATTGCCTTTTTCTCATTCACCTGCTGTGAAGGGTGCCAGCTTCAGGCGCTTTCCTGCGAGGATGAACTTCCCGATGTATTAAGCCTCGTTGACATTGTGAATTTCAGAGAGGCCATTGATGAAAAAAGGGATGACTATGAAATCGCATTCATAGAAGGAAGCGTAAGCAGGACGCAAGAGATAGAAGAAGTAAAAAAGATAAGGGAAAAGGCAAAGATTGTTGTCGCGCTCGGCGCCTGCTCATCAACAGGCGGACTCAACTGCCTTAAAAACAGATTTCCTATGGAAGAAGTAAAAAAGATTGTATACGGTGATAAGGCAAAAAAATATAAACACCTTGACACAATACCAGCAAGACCGATTGACGCTGTAATCCCTGTGGACTATTACATCCACGGCTGTCCCATAACTAAATCCGAATTCCTGCATGTGCTCAAGTCCCTGCTTCTCGGCAAAAAGCCGGAAATACCAAACTATCCTGTATGCGTTGACTGCAAGCTGGCAGGAAATATCTGCGTATTTGAAAAAGGCATGACCTGCGTGGGCACTGTCACGCGGGCAGGCTGCTCCGCAATATGCATTACCTACGGCTGCATCTGCTGGGGCTGCAGAGGACTTATAGATAATCCAAATATAGAAGCGCATGAGGAGACATTAAAAAGATACGGATTGACAGCAGAAGGGGCTTTGAGTAAATTTGATTTGTATGGAGGGTGGGAGAGGCATGGGGAAAAAAAGCAGTAAAAGAAAAATAAATATGACACCTTATTTACTGGCGGAATCGTTTGCATGGAGACATAGACAATGAGCAAAAAAACAAAAGAAAAAATCGCAATCTTTTACTCTTGGATTATTGGAATAGGGTTCATCTCTTTATTCCTATATTCATTTTTTTTAATAAAAGAAGAATTACATGCTGGGAATGTTATTTCACTAATTATAGGCTCTATCTTAATTGCCCTAATAAAAATAAAAAAATATAATTTTGCATTTAAGTTGGCTGGCACTATTAGCTTTCTCGCAGGATTGATGACATTATTTGCAATTGTTGCTCCCTTTGAAGGAAGAGAAATGCCGGAGGGTGTGAAGCTAATAATAATGATTTTCGTGGGGGTCATTCTTATTGTAATGGCAGGAATTTGTCTTGTTGACAAAACCTCTGGAACAGTTAGTTAGTTAGTTAGTTGGTTGGGTTGAGGAACAACCCGTTCTATTTTTATTTAAAACTATCACAAATTTCCCACCTAATCTATAGGTGAGGATTATACAAGGAGGTTAAGATGAAGGCATATGTGAGAATCTGTTTATTGGCAGTAGCAGCCATGGTGATATTTGCCTGCGCATCAGCAGGCAAGCAATTCGACAGGACACACGTGAATGACATCAAAAAAGGCATTCACACTAAAGTCCATATCCGAGAGTGGTTCGGCGAACCTTATCAGGTAACAGCTCCTTTACAAGGACATCCGGCTGGTTGTGTTGAGCGGTGGACATATGTTCATGCATACTCATCTTACGGAGGGGCAAAAACCGTTAGTGCCGCGCTGATCGTGGATTTTGACGGCAATGGCAAAGTATGCGACAATGCATATAGCGAAACCAAATAATAAATAACGGTTATTCAGAGGTTAGAAAAAGGTGGCAGATTTATTTGTAACGGCTGATAACAAAGTGCTTGAGTTTAACATTCAAAGGGCTTCGCCCTTATCAAACACTTGAACCGTTAATATGAGGCTCTCATGAAAAAAAACATTAAAATAAACATCCACCGCATCACCCGTGTAGAAGGTCACGGGAATGTTGTTATTGATATTAAGAAAGGGCTTATAAAGGAACTTCGGTTTGAGATTATAGAGTCGCCGCGTTTTTTTGAGGCGATACTGAGAGGCAGAAAATATGACGAGGCGCAGCATATCATGAGTAGGATTTGCGGGATATGCGCTGTAAGCCATACATCGGCCTCGCTCAAGGCGATTGAGGATGCAATGGGCATAACCATTTCAAAGCAGGCGACCCTTTTAAGAAAACTTGCATTCCACGGAGAGATGCTCCAGAGCCATATCCTGCATCTCTATTTTCTTGTTCTGCCTGATTTCTTCAAGGTCGGCAGCATCGTGCCTTTGACAAAGAGCCACCCTGATGCTGTAAAACGAGGACTTCGGCTCAAAAAACTTGCCAATGAAATATGCTATACTATTGCAGGCCGGCATATTCATCCGATTTCACTTTTTCCTGGCGGCGTTGCATATACGCCAAGAGAAAGCGAACTAAAGGGATTAAAAAAGAGGCTTGAGGATTCTTTTGAGGATTTAGAGGCAACACTCGAACTTTTCAAAACCTTTAAGACATTGGAATATTCCAAAAAAAGGGAATACCTGTCGCTCAAAGAAGATGGCAAATATGCATTCTATGATGGCAAAATAGCCTCTAATCTAAAATACTCTGCAAAACCAAGAGACTATAGAAAACTTATAAAGGAAAGCATTGTCCCCCACTCTGTTGCAAAACATGCAAAAATAATCCCCCCTCCCCCCCTTTTGAAAAGGGGTGAAAACAAGGGGGGTTACATGGTTGGCGCACTCGCGAGGGTTTGCAATAACTTTAACCAGCTTTCTCCGAAAGCCAAAAAGGCTGCAAAAGAGCTCGGCCTCACTCCCCTCTCCTGCAATCCATTTATGAATAATGCTGCGCAGCTTGTGGAATCGTTCCACTGCACAGATGATGCTATAAAGATAATAGACAAACTGCTGTCAAATGGACTTAAAAAAGAGGAATTAAAAAAATCCCCCCTCCCCCCCTTTAAAAATGGGGGGCACAGGGAGGATTACACAGGCATAGGCGTTGTGGAAGCGCCGAGGGGGACATTGTATCATGAGTATACGATTGACAAGAACGGCATCGTAACGGACGCAAACTGCATTATCCCGACTGCCCAGAATCTGCGGATAATAGAACAAGACCTGAGAGGGTTTGTGCCGACAATTTTAAGTAAACCAAAGGATGAGATAACGAGAGATATTGAGAGCCTTGTTAGGGCCTATGATCCATGTATATCATGCTCTACACATATTATGGATGTCAGGTTTGTGTAAGGAAGTTTATGGCGAAAATTTTAATCATTGACGATGACCCAGATATAGTTGAGGCAATAAAGATAGTGCTTGAAAGCAAGGGCTACAAAGTCATATCTGCAAATGAGGGAGATGCGGGCTACAGAAAGGCTGAGACGGAAAGACCCGACCTCGTTATCCTTGATGTGATGATGAAGACAAAGGACCAGGGTTTTCAGGTAAGCTATAAATTAAAAAACAATCCTGAACTTTTTAGGATACCTATACTCATGCTTACCTCGATCGGCAGAGAGACTGGTTTTAAATTCAACAAAGAGACTGACGAAGACTATTTGCCGGTTGAAGAATTGGTTGAAAAACCCATAAAACCCGCGGAGTTACTGGTAAAAGTTGAAAAACTCCTTATGACAAAGTGAAACGAACAGCCGGTTTGTTGGAAGATGATGTTTTAGAAAGACTTGAGTGGCTTATCTATATAAGATGGGCCGCTATAGTTTTTATTATAGCAGCCACTCTCATAGCTATCAATATATTTAAGGTCGGCCTCCCTATCCTGCCTCTTTATCTCATCGCATTATTTATAGCCGTTTATAACACAGGATTTAAAATTTATTTGAAGCAAATAAAAGGTAAAACCCCATCAGTCGTCAATGCGCGAAGATTCTCAATTATCCAGAGCATGCTTGATATAATAAGCCTGATTCTCCTAATCCATTTTACCGGCGGCGCTGAAAATCCATTTATATTTTATTTTATATTTCACACTATACTTACAAGCCTGCTCCTTTCAAAAAGAAACAGTTATATTCAAGCAGGCATTATCTGCATTCTTGCAGTAGGGCTTTTTATGCTTGAATATGTAGGAATTTTACCGCATCACTCTATAAAAGGATTTCTCGGTACAGACCTTTACAAAAACATCACCTATACAGCAGCAATATCTTTCGTATTTATATCCACCATCTTTATTGCCACATTCTTTACTGTATCAGTATCAAAAAAACTTAAGGAGTCTAACTTAAAATTGCATGAAATGGATAGATTGAAGGATGAATATGTAAAGATGGTCAGCCATGATTTAAAATCTCCCCTCGCCTCTATTCAAAGTTTATTAGAAGTTATGCTCGGGGGTTTTGCCGGTCCGGTTGATGAAAAGGTAAAAGAGATTCTACAGAGGATTCAGAAGAAGATAGGGTTTCTCCATCACTATACAAAAGACCTCCTTGACCTCTCCCGGATAAGGGCTGAAAAAAACCTTAATCTAAAGAAATTTAATATAAAAGAGGTTATAGATACGGCTGTTGAAATTGCCATGCCAAAGATGGGCGAAAAGGAAATAGAATTAGATATTGAGATACCGGATAATTTCCCAACTGTAGCGGCAGATAAAGAACAGATAACCTATGTCTTCTTAAATCTCATTGCAAATGCATTCAAATACACACCGTCCGGCGGAAAGGTCCAGGTTACAGTGTCACAAAAGAACGACACTATCATTGCAGAGGTGACAGATACGGGCATAGGCATACCTCCGCAGGATTTACCGCATATCTTTGAGGAGTTCTTCAGGGCGAGCAATGTAGTGAAGGCAACAAAAGGCACAGGCCTCGGCCTTTCTCTGGTAAAGCATATTATTGAACGGCATAACGGCAATATTTTAATAGAAAGTGAATTGGGGAAAGGAACCGCCTTCAGATTCACCTTGCCTATAGATAAAGATGTTGGCCAAGTCAAGCGGCTCGAGTAGGGCGTCGTAATCTACAAACCACAATCAACCATTCTTGAAATTGAGATGGGTTATTACCTCTTTTTTAACAGGTTTCACTGTCCATATGCCGCTTATATTATAGCTGCTGGATATCTTTTTCCCTATTTCCTTTGCCTCTTTCTCTAACGCATAAAACCCTATCCTGACTCTATACCATTGCCTTCCTTTTAAATTAAACTCGGTAAGATAGGCATTATAATTATCTTGTTTTAATTTTTTTACAATGGCCTGGGCCTCCTCCATGGATCTATAGGATGCAACATGCACAGCCCACGGTTTATATTTCATCTCTGTATATGTCAGATTCCTTTTAACGGCAGGCTTGGATTTTTCCTTTTGGGCCACTATTTTCTTTTCAGGGGCGACCTCTTTAACCGCAGGTTTTACCTCTTCTTTTTTCGCAACCGCTGGCTGGGGAGGGGCAGGTTTTGCAACCTCCTTCTGCGGAGTCGGTGCCTGAACCGCGGCACTGGGCGGGGCCTGCGCTGGCATACTGCCAGGCGCTATCGCCTCCTTCTTGTCCGCAGTTGCCGGAACCTCTATTTTCACACGCTTCACAACCTTTTCGGGTTCAGGGGCTGGGGCAGTGCCAGTATCCCTAAAATAGAAAAAATACGCCCCTGCACCTCCCGTTATTACAACAAGGATTATTACCAATATGATTGTCCTCTTCTTTAAACCATCAGCGGTATTCAAGGCTTCACCTCCATAGAATTATTTTCTTTATCGTATTTGACTATTCGCGGGGTTATAAATACCAGCAGTTCCTCACTGTCATCAACCTTACTGTTGGATTTAAAGAGCCAGCCAAGAATAGGAATCTTTGAAAGAAAAGGGATAGAGGTATCAGAATCAGATAATGTGCTCTTATATAAACCGCCAATTACTGTGGTTTCTCCATCTCTGACAAGGACAGAGGTAGTTGCCTTTTTCTCACTGATGCCCGGTATCCCGTCTACACTACGCGAAAAATCTGGGTCGCTCTTGCTGGCAATAATATTTAAATTTATGAAATCATCTGCTGATATCTGGGGGGTAACCGTCAAATCAATGCCTGTATTTATATCCTGGAGGGTGGTGGTTACTGTACCTGTTGTAATTGTTGATGTCCTTACCTTAAAATTAAGGCCGCTGTGTATAGTAGCCGCAGTATTGTTCAGTGTAGTAACCTTTGGCCGAGAAACTATCTTTAACCGGCCGCTCCTCTCGCCGGCAGATATGCGGAGATCCAAAAGCGCAAGGTCGCCGGTCAACGTGCCAAAGGAAAGGCCTATAGCCCCAAGAGGGCCGGCAGATCCAGCTGCAGGAAGACTTACTGCATAGTTTGGCTGTGAGGCAATCCGTCCGCCTGAACCTATGAAACCAGTTGGAGTGAGGGTATTGGGAGGGGCGGTAGCCGAACTTCCAAAGCCAGAAACAAATGTATCCCTGCTTGTTGAACCATAGGCCAATCCCCACTGCACCCCCAGATCTCTTGCAAAGTTGCTTTGAGCCTCTATAATTCTTGCCTCTATGACAACCTGCATAGTCCTTGTATCCAGAGATTGTAAAAGAAGCTTGGCGTCATTTATGTTCTTTTTTGCAGCCCTTAATATAACGGCGTTCTTTCTGTTGTCAGGCACTGCGCTGCCTCCCTCGCTTAAAATACCTTTAAGCTGGCCTACTACATCCGCTGCTTTTGCATAATTAAGCTGAACTATTTCTAATACAATATCCTCCCCTGCCTTTGCAATATTCTCTCTCTTGCCAATCCACAAAACATTATTCTGAATAACATAATTAAGCCCATTTGCCCTCGTTATAATATCAAGTGCATCCTTGAGTGTAATCTTATCGAAGCTAAAGGTTATCTTGCCGGTCACATCTTCTCCTATGATAACATTCATATTATTCTGCTTAGCAATGGCCCTGAGAACATCCTTAAGCTCTGCATCTCTAACTTCTATGGTCAAGGTAGTCATATCACCTTCAATCTTTGCCTTTATATTATTATATGTCTCTGCGTGTACAAGGGTAGCACTAAGCGCTAAGCAATAAACAGTAAGCAGTAAAAGAAACAGGGATCTGAAATTAAAAATTATTTTTTGACTACTGGCTTTTTTTGATATCATATGATTGTCCAACGGCACTATCTATTCCAAGTTTATAGGAACCGCTGCTGTCACGGAGTATAACATATTGTTTTGTTATATCAATAACTTTTTGCCCATCTAAAGTATCGCCGATATAGAGTATTCTACTATTGATAATGGCTGATGGTTTTTTCTCATTATAGATAATGGCAGTAAGCCTGAGGCTGCCTTGTTTAGCCGATGCGTCGCTTACAAGGGGCGCAAAAGGATCCTTCCCCCAAGGTATACTAACAACCTTTTTAGGCGGAAGCATGCGGCTCAATTCTGACAGAGACTCTTTCATTGTATCCTGAGCAGATGAACCAGAGATAAAACAGAAATAAGCAATGAGGAAAGAGAAAAGGAGCTTATTCCCAATTCCTGAATTCTGATTTCTAATTTCTGTCTTTCTGTTCCACATCACTGCCCTCCCAGAACATATGTGCTCATAAATAGCTGGATAGCGAGAAGGGGATGGCTTTCCTCTTTTGCATCTATCCTGAAGTTTTCTACGGTAACTATCCTCGGCATATCCTCTATTCTTGCAAGATACTCACCAAACGATTTAAATCTTGCCTGCATGTTCATCTGAAAAGGCAACCTGAAATATTCATTTTTGCTTTCTAAAGGCATGGGCCTGAGCGAGGCAATTTTTATATCTCTCTTAGCATCTTCGCCAACAAGATCTTTTAATATGGAAGATAATTGCTTATCAGAAGGAAGTTTATTCTGTGTTATGACAAATCTTTCTTCCATTTCTTTAAGCTTTTCCATCGCCTCTCTAAGCCTCTCAGCCACCCTTTGCGTCTCCTGCATCTCTGCCGAGATTTTATTTATTTCTACCATTGTTTCGTGAATCTGCACATCCAGCCTCTTAGCTTCTGTTAAATCCTTTGAGGAGATATAGTTATAAAAGAAAAAGGCAACAGCTGCCATAACCATAACTATAAGAATTGCCTCTCTATATTTAGCAATCTTTGATATTTCAAATCTTGACAATATTTCCCTCATATCTTCCACTCTACTTTCTCGCCTCTCTTAAGTCCGCAGTAATTTCAAAATCATAAATATCCCTGCCTTGCAATTCCCTTTTCTGGGAATAATTAAGAAGTATATTCCTAAAAAATTGGGAATTCTCTAAGGCGAAGACAAACTCCGCAATCCCAGAATTTGAGATTGCCGTTCCACTACATTTAACGCCCTTACCAGGCCCTTTCGATATATCATAGGTAGACAAACTCATAAGCCAAACGCCGTCCGGCACAATATGAGTTATGCTCCTCAATATCTCCGACCAATATACCCTACCTTCAAGAAGCACGTTTATAATATCCAATCTTTTTTTAATCTCATTTCCTCTTTTCTGTGTCAGATTTATCCTTTCTATAATTTCTTTATATCTGGCATTCTGCGTTATAAGCGTATCCCTTTCTTTTCCCATAAGCTCTATCTTATGCAATCTTTCTTTAATTTTAGCCTTTTGATAAAAATAGAATGCGCCTAACCCAAGAATATAAAAAACTAAAAGCCCAATGACAAGCGGCCTTTTCTGCGCAGCTTTCTTTTTATTTCTTACCTCGTCTGGAATGAGGTTAATCCGTTCTATCATTGTTGTTGCTTCGCTCCCTCGCAACGACTTTTTGAGTGTTTTTCAATACCCTTCTACAATTGCCGCAAGGCTATAGGGCCAAACCAACCGCAACAGTTAGATCCGGGCCAAACTCTCTAAGCCTTGTTAATGTAAACCTTTTAGGCTCTATTCTTATATTGCGTAAAGGGTCATCTACAAAACATGGAATTCCGAGGCTACTGGTAAAAAAATCATCTATACCATTCAGTTTTGATGTTCCGCCGCACAAAAACATTTTATTTATAGCCCCTTCGCGAAACTGCGCCTGATAATAGTCAAATGACCTGTGCGCTTCGGCAACTAACCGTTCCATGACGCCTGACAGGGCATCAGCAATCGCGCGATCTCCTTCCCCTGAATACACTATACCGCATCTTATCTTTTCCTTTTCTGCCACGGCTTCGGCGCATGCCAACCTTTCCATAACACTAATTGTCAACTCTTTGCCAGCTATAGGTATCTCTCGCGCAAACATAAGCCTCTTATCCTTAAATATGGCAAGCGTTGACTTAGATTCACCAATGTCCATCATGGAATAATTTATGCCGTCTTCCCATACATTATTATGATTAAAAGATGCGAGCATAGCTATCGGAGTTGCATCAATTGTTGAAGGCTCCAATAACGCATCTTCAAAGATTTTTATCACCTGCCCAACATCCCTTTTCATAGCGCCAAACGCTATAAGAGAAATCATAATATCCTCTCCTCTTTTCACTTCTCCGATAGAAGTAAAATCACAAACCAGCTCTTCTGGGGGAAAGGTGATTTGTTTTCGCATCTCCCAGCGCACAGCCTCTTTCATGTCTTTTTTGGGCATCTTCGGCAAATACAAATGAGTTAGCGTCAAATAATTGCCGGGAAGAACAGCTGCAACCTTCTTGGTCGTTATCCTATGGGCATTAAAAAGATTTCTCAACGCTTCGCTCAACCTGAGATTATCCTGAGGAAGTGTTATATGGTCCAGCCGTGAATAGGCAATAGCATCAAGGGTCTTGACTGTTGTGCCTTTTACCTTAACAGCCTTTACTGCATAAGAGCCTATATCAACGCCTACAAGATTCTTCCTATCAAAAATCAGCACAATTTTTACCCCTCATATCTGTAACAAAGCAAAGCTTGCAAGAAGGAACTCCCGCCATTAGTAATCGCAGTATTATACCAACACAACAATCATAAGAAATGCCTTCTTACCGTTGCAATGAAAGATAGAGTATTCTTTTTCGTATATCATGCGCTACAGGTTCAACTACCTGCTGTGCGTGAGATAAAAATTTTTCATAATAAATTATTGCATCATCAATTTTTTTGTCTTTTTCAAAGGAAATAGCCATATTAAGATAAGGGTCGGGGTAATCAGGCGCAAGTGATATAGATTTTTTGAAATATTCTCTTGCCATATTCGGATTTCCAATACTACTGTCCAAAAGAACACCATAGTTATTCAATGCCTCAGGGTATCCCGGCTTACACTGAAGAGCCTTTTTATAGCTCTCTTCAGCGTTCTTAAAATCACCAAGCTGCTTGTATGTTAAACCAATATTGTTATACGCCTCAGCATACTGAGGAAATGCCTCAATGGACGCCAAGAACTCCATTTTAGCGAGAGAAAATTTGCCTTGCCTGTAGATCTCCATACCGATAAGATTTCTATTTTTTGCTGCTTCTAATGCAGTTTGAATACGACTTTCACTGTAAGCAACATTTGCGTTTATGCTATTATTGCTCGCATCTTTATTTCCAACCCTATCTTCTTCGGGCCTCAATTGAGCTTGTAAGCCGCTTTGATGGTTTTCACGAACCAATAGGGCAGATGCATTCGGCCAAAATTTCAGAAAGACCCAAAAACCAGCAATAATACCAAGCGATAAAGCAATAACGATGCAGGTAATCTTAATTTTCTGCGCCGGACGACTGAAGGGCGTATATCCTCCCCTCTCCTGAATATAAGCAGGAGAGGTATCCATATCGCGGTCTATGTGCACCTTCTTAAGCGCCTGATGTATTATGCTCATAAAAAAATCAACCCTTTCTGCTATCTGCCTTTACCCTATTAGAAGCTCTCGTTGATATTTTCATTGTTTTTACGAAATCCCTTCTCCTTTTGGCAAGGGACTTCTAACGGGGCTTATAATCTTTATAAAAACCTCACCCATCTTCTTATTGGCATGTTTTATTATTACAGGATACTCTACACCCTGTTTTCTTACAGAATAATTAACCCGCAGGTCTTTCGCAGTATCAACCACATAACCTCTGTCCTCACCTGTATTAACAGCCTTCTTTGGAACAAAACCGAGAAGATTCACCGATACATCCTTACCGGATACGCCCGCAAGTATTGCATCAACTATTTTAATTTTATCCCCTTTTGCAACTTCTAAAACTTCATTATTCCCAACAGTATGTTCAATACCATTTACAAGAATTATCAACCCTTTAAATACAGATCTTTCTTTAACAGCAGCATCTTCAGAGTATTGCGATATATTCTGTTCATCGTGTTGCGCAGCCAAAGTTTTATCGCTGCCATTTGCAATCTCGGAAGCCGTTTGTGTTTGTGAAGGAGGAGGCTCTTGGGTCTCCACCTCTTTTGAGGTTTCTGCTGTTATTGTTACTCCATGAGTAGCTGAGTTTATTTTTGTGGAAGAAGGACTTATAGCAGGATTTGTATCTTGCTTTGGCGCCGCAAATTGAACGGCGGCATTAGCAGTAAGAGAATTGGAGCTGCTTTCAACTGTCGGAACAGCTTTTATAACAGGCACGCCTTCTGCATGAGAAATAACAAATAGATTCTTATTCTTCCACCATATTATAAATATTACAGCAACAATTATTGCGGGAATAGGCAGATACCGCACATATCTCCATCTGCGCCATCTCCGTTTAGGCTGTATATCAACATCCTTTCTCAAAGTTCCATCTCTATCCAATTCATTGATAGCCTTTTTCTGTATTTCGTCATCTATTACTCTCTTACCCTCTACAAAGGCCGCTGTTAAGCCCCTGTCGCATATAATGTTGACAAGCCGCGGTATGCCAGAACTTGCTTCGTATATAGATTTTAATGCTGTTGAGGTAAATCTTATATTGCCTCTGCCGCCTGCAATAGTAAGACGTTTAAATATATAGGCCTTGGTTTCCTCAAAATTTAAAGACCCAAGGTGATACCTTACTACAATTCTCTGGTTCAATTGGCGAAGCTCAGGGAGTTTGAGCTTTTCTCTTAATTCTGGCTGTCCTATCAAAACTATCTGGAGCAGCTTCATCTTCTCTGTTTCAAGATTGGATAATAATCTTACCATCTCCAAGGCCTTTAAACTCATATTCTGGGCCTCGTCAATTATCACTGCCACATTCTTATTATCTTCTGCCTTTCTTAGCAAAAAGGAATTTAAAGCATCCACCTGTTCTTTGAGAGATGAACCATCTACTTTTAGCCCAAAGTCTTCATTAATAGTCCTGAGAAGCTCCATATCTGACAAGAGCGGATTAAGGACAAAAGCGCTTTGCACATTTGAATTCAGCTTATCCAAAAGCGCCCTGCAAAGCGTTGTCTTCCCCGTGCCTACCTCACCCGACACCATAAGAAAACCCTTCCGCTGAGATACGCCAAAATAAAGAAGGTCCAGCGCCTCCTGATGTTTCTTACTGAGATACAAAAACTTTGGGTCGGGAGTTATATTAAACGGGTTTTCCTTTAGATAGAAAAACTTTTCATATACCATTGTCGCTTCGCTCCATTGCAAATTGCAAAATGGAAATAGCAAAATTCAGATTTTATAAAGCATTTTAAAATTTCCAACTTACAATCTTCAATTTACAATTCAACATTCATGTTGGTTTACCTCTTGCTCTTTCTGGCAGGCTTTCCGTCAAGCTCTTCCATGGCCTTCCGATATGCAGCCTTATGCTTAAAGCCTTTCTTCAGATACTTCCATATAAGAGCTGTTTTTTTCACATCTAAATCACTATACTCCCTTGCTTCAAGATCACCCATCGGTATACGTCCCGGGGCAATATACCCTTTTTGCTCAAGGTAGTAAAGTTTATGTCTCGGAATACCAATCTGTTCCAATATCTGGGATGTCTTCATGGTTTTGTCCTTTATCCTTTAGGCTGATGGCAAAACAACATTTTCTTTCAGCCTTTTATATTTGGATTTGGTTTTAGTTTTGGTTTTAGCTTTAGATTTATTTTTCTATTTATAGCTTAAAAAAAATGATCTGTCAAGGAAAATCTGCATGCTTGACATACTTGACATAATCTGATTTAACATGGCGTCAGCGCCTACCATTGTTGCCTTAAATTTAAACATGCCTGTCTTATTTATGGTTGCGCCAATAACCTTATCCCAAATTTTTTTCTCCACAGGCATTGATTCTCCTGCTATCATCTTTTCATCAACGGATGACGAGCCTTCAATTATCACACCATCTGTGGGAATCTTCTCGCCTGGCCTTACAACTACAATCTCATTTAACATAACCGATTCGGCAGGTATCTCCATCTCCTGGCCATCCCTTATAACCTTCGCTGTCTGGGGTTTTAAATCAAGGAGTTTTCTCACAGCGGTGGAACTGCGGTTTTTTATTATCTCCTCCATATACTTGCCAAAAAGCACAAATGCAATAATAACAGCAGACACCTCAAAATAGACATCCCGCTCTTTAACAGGCACAGGCAGGATATCGGGAGCAAATGTCGGGAGCAAATGTCACAATAGTTGAGTAGAAATACGCAACAAGTGTCCCCATGGCAATAAGGAAATGTCCATCCTCCTATGAACTGGATTGGCGTAACGAGGAGGAAGAGCCATACTCCCCATGTGAAAAATGGAAGACTCGGCAGGGGGGAACCCATGTAACTGTCGCAGCGCCTGCTGCAAGGCCTATGTAGATGCCTACGCGTAGGATGGCAAGAAGCACAACGCCTGTTATTGCAACGCTCACCCTTCTCTTTAAATTTTTTAACTCTTGCTCAGGGGATACAAATGTATGCAGACAACTGTCGCTGCAGAAATAATATGTCCTGCCAGCCACCTCCGTCTTTAATGAGCGCTCCTTTTCAACCAACATTCCGCATATTGGGTCTTTTGCCATGCCCTCTACTGCAACTTGACCCCTGACCCTTTTTCTAATGCAGCCTCAGCATCTTTTTCAAACTTCTCCTTGCACCGTATATTGCAGAAATAATAGATCGTGCCTTTATAATTGTATATTACAGCAGCCTTTGATTCCTCAACAGTCATCCCGCATATCGGGTCTATTGCCGGCATAAGTTACTCCTTTTACATCCTTTCGACCTCTCTCACAATCTCCTCCACAATCTCCTCTTCCCTCACCTTTTTTGCAGGCCTTCCTTTTATGTATAACATCCCTACACCATCGCCGCCTGCTATGCCGATATCCGATTCAATGGCCTCTCCAGGGCCGTTTACCACGCACCCCATGACAGCTATGCTTATGGGTTTTGTAATGTGTGAAAGTCTTTTTTCTATTTCATTGGCCAGTGCGATTATATCAAGCTTTATCCTTCCGCAGGTTGGACAGGATATGATATTGACTCCCCTCTCTCTTAATTTCATTGCCTTTAAAATCTCCCAGCCTACCCTCACCTCTTCCACCGGGTCTCCTGTCAGAGAAACCCGTAATGTATCTCCAATTCCTTCTGCCAATAAAATGCCGAGACCGGCTGCTGATTTTACTGTGCCTGAAAATATCGTGCCTGCCTCTGTGATGCCAATGTGAAATGGATAGTCACCCTTTTTTGCCAGAAGCCTATACGCATCAATTGTCTTCCACACATCCGATGCCTTTAGAGATACTTTTATTTCATGGAAATCTAAATTTTCCAGAATTTTTATGTGACGCAATGCGCTTTCTACCATTGCTTCTGCGGTGGGATGCTTATATTTTTCCAGTATATCCTTTTCGAGTGAGCCTGCATTCACGCCAATTCTAATAGGTATCTTATTTTCCTTCGCAGCCTTTACTACTGTTTCGATTCTTTCTTTGTCGCCGATATTGCCGGGATTCAATCTTAATCCGTCAACGCCGTTATCAATGGCTTTAAGGGCTAATCGGTAATCAAAATGTATGTCCGCGATAACTGGGATGGCTGCGGCTTTCTTTATATTTTTTATAGCCTCTGCCGCCTCCATATTGGGAACAGCAACGCGCACAATCTCGCACCCTGCCCTTTCCAAGGCCTTAATCTGGCTGACTGTTGCCTTTACATCAGCAGTATCAGTATTTGTCATTGATTGGATAGAGGCGGGCGAATCGCTTCCAATCTTTACACTGCCTATGGCAATTTGTCTTGTTTTTCTGCGGGTCATAAAATAAAAAACCGTGTCCGCTGTCCATGACCGTGTGTGAAAGAACGGCCACGAAAAACAGACACGGCTCACGGTCTCCTATGGTGCCCGAGGCCGGACTCGAACCGGCACGGTAGTTTCCCACCTCGGGATTTTAAGTCCCGTGCGTCTACCAGTTCCGCCACTCGGGCAGTAAATACAGTGATTGGTGAATAGTGAACAGTGTTTAGTTGACCAATAGAGATTAACCTTGCAAAATTTCTTGTTTTTGCTGATAACTGACAACTGAACACTTGCCACTGATAACTGTTTTTTTTGGAGGCGGCGAGCGGATTTGAACCGCTGCATCGCAGTTTTGCAGACTGCTCCCTTAGCCACTTGGGTACGCCGCCGACGGTAGATTATTGGATAGTATAGTTAGCCTCTCTATTATTTGTCAAGATAAAAAGGTTCTCTGGATTTATCCTTGACAAAAATAATACGGTTCTTGTATAGTACAAAATCTAAAAAATTATAATGAAGGTGAACATTGTTGATATACCCGTCCACGGACTGCAGCTCAATATCACAAAAAATGGAGATGAATTGCAGGCCATTGCAGGAGAGGTAGATTTTATCATTCTATCGCCTGTTTCAGCCAATCTCTCGTTATCAAAAACTGACGGAGAGATATTGATGTATGGAAACATGGCATCTATCATTAAACAGCACTGTGCCAGATGTTTAAAACAATTTGAGCATAAGATAAGCTCTAAAATAGACATCGTCTATACAATAGAACCAGAGTGCGGAAAGAAAGAAAAGGAGCTTTCAAGCGAAGAGATTAGGACAAACGACTTGGAAGGCAATGAAATTGATATAGATGTGGTTCTTCTTGAGCAGTTGTCATTGGATATACCGATACGGGCTGTCTGCAAATCTGACTGCAAAGGGCTTTGCCCAAAGTGTGGCGCAGATTTAAATCAAGAAAAATGCAGCTGCCCTGTGATTGAACAGATAGACCAAAGATTTGCAAAGCTCAAAGAACTAAAATTGAATAAAAAGTAATCATGTAAAAAGGAGAATTAAGATGCCGAATCCTAAAAAAAGACACTCAAAAACAAGAAGGAATAAACGCAGAAGCCATGATGCACTGTCAAAACCGGCCCTTTCCCTATGCCCTCAGTGCGGAGAACCTAAAGCTCCTCATCATATATGCCTTAACTGCGGCACATACAAAGGCAGAGAGGTCATAAAAACCAAAGAGCTTTCCTAAGATTTCCTGTCTATCGGAGACAATATGAACGCCGTTAGAAGCTTATTTCTTAGGAAGCCATTTACTTTCAGCAGAAATGTATCTCTAATGGAGGAGTCTTCTAACGGGGCGAATCCAGTTAGACCAAGTCAATCTTGTTTCTCGGTTTGATAAGTAAATAGTGAAGAAGATACACTGTTTGCACCGGTCTATTGAGATAAAAGGAGGTTTAACGGCGTGAAGATAGCTGTTGATGCAATGGGTGGAGATTATGCCCCTTCTGTTGTAATAGAGGGAGCAATCTGGGCTGCCAGAGAGCTTGATACCCCTTTAATACTGGTTGGCGATAAAGCCAGAATTGAGGACGAGCTTTTAAGGCATGACTGGAAAGGTCTTCCTCTATCTATTAAGCACGCCTCGCAAGTTGTTGGCATGGATGAGTCCCCTGGGCAGGCGATAAGAAAAAAGAAAGATTCTTCCATTAAGGTCTGCTTCGACCTGGTCAAGAGCGGAGAGGCCGGCGCTGTTGTAAGCGCGGGCAATTCTGGCGCTGCAATGGCTGCCGGCATATTTGTTTTAAGAAATTTAAAAGGCGTTGACCGCCCGGCCATCGCAGTTATCCTGCCCACTAAAAAAGACCCAGTCGTAGTATTGGACGCCGGCGGAAATGTGGACTGCAAGCCCTTGCACCTTGTTCAGTTTGCGGTTATGGGTTCTGTTTATGCCAAATGTATATTAAAGAAAAATAATCCAAAGATTGGACTGCTTTCAAACGGCGAGGAGGAAGGCAAAGGCAACGACCTTACACGGGAGACCAACGAGATATTGAAGGATAATTCTTTTAACTATCTTAATTATATGGGTTATGTGGAAGGGAGAGACATATTTTCCGGGGATGTGGATGTAGTGGTGTGCGACGGGTTTGTAGGCAATGTGGTTCTTAAGGTTACTGAGGGCGTTGCAGAGGCGCTTGCATCAATGCTTAAAAAAGAAATACAGTCAAGCCATCTTGCCAAGATGGGGTATCTCCTTGCAAAAGGCGCGCTTCTAAATGTGAAAAAGAAGGTTGATTATGCGGAATACGGCGGCGCGCCGCTTCTCGGCATAGACGGCATAGGCATCATAAGCCACGGGGCCTCTGATGCCAGGGCAATAAAAAATGCAATAAAGGTTGCTTATGAATGCGCAAAAAACAAGCTTAACCGCCATCTGTTGGAAGAGCTTGAAAAAAATCACGATCTCCAGAGACTGTGCGCCAAACAGCCTCTGCGTTGCGTAGAAGAAGGATAGCAGGCGGAAATGATGAGATCTCTTATAATCGGAACCGGCTCACATGCGCCGCCAAGGGTCATTAAAAATCAGGACCTGGAGCGGATAGTGGATACAAGCGATGAGTGGATTACCTCAAGGACAGGCATAAAAGAAAGAAGGATTGTAGACGGAGAAACCACAAACGATATTGCCACGAAAGCTGCAAAGAGCGCCCTTAAGGCAGCGGGGGTCTCTCCAAAAGAAATAGACTTAATTGTTGTAGGCACAGTCACGCCTGAGATGTTATTCCCATCCACTGCCTGCTTTGTTCAATCACACATCGGCGCTAACAGAGGCATACCTGCCTTTGATGTTTCAGCAGCATGTTCCGGCTTTCTCTATGCATTAGATGTAGCGGACAAATATATACGCACAGGGATACATAAGAAGGCCCTTGTTATAGGAGTAGACCTGTTTTCCAAGATTATTGATTGGAAAGACAGGAACACCTGCGTTCTGTTTGGTGATGGCGCTGGAGCTGTAGTATTATCTGCTGAAAAAGGAAAGAGGGGCATACTTTCTACTCATATACATGCCGACGGTCACTACTGGAAAACGCTCTACACCCCCCTCGCAATATGCTCCAGCCCTCTTCATCATAAAACACCTGAACATTCGTATATGAAGATGCAGGGTAATGAACTATTTAAGATTGCGGTCAGGACAATGGGCGAGGCATGTCAGGAGGCATTGGACCGCAATGGACTTAAGGCGGGGGATATTTCTCTTTTAATTCCGCATCAGGCAAATATGCGCATTATAAAGGCTACTGGAGAAAGACTGGGGATGCCAGAAGAAAAGATTTACATAAATCTTGACAAATATGGAAATACCTCCGCCGGTTCAATACCGCTTGCCCTAGATGAAGCAGTTAAAAATGGTATGGTAAAGAGCGGAGATATTATACTTTTTGCCGCCTTTGGCGGCGGTCTTACATGGGCGTCGGCATTGGTGAGGTGGTAGGATGAGTCAGAAGTCAGGAGTCAGGAGTCAGAAATCAGAAGTCAGAAGCAAGGAGCAAGAAAAAAATCTTGCCTCTTGCCTCTTGCCTCTTGCCTCACGAATTGCTTTTATCTTCCCCGGCCAAGGCTCCCAGTGCATTGGCATGGGTAAGGAATTCTATGATAGATACCCTGCTGCAAAGGCTGTCTTCCAAGAAGCAAGTGATATACTGCATCTTGATATGGCAAAGTTGTGCTTTGAAGGTCCGGATACAAAGCTGAATCTTACCCAGAATACCCAGCCCGCAATATTGACTGCAAGTGTGGCAATTTTGAATATTCTGGAACAAGAAGTGTCAATAAAACCAAAGTTTCTGGCAGGCCACAGCCTTGGGGAATACACTGCATTGGTTGCCAGCAAGGCATTAGACTTTAAAGATGCGGTCAGGCTGGTTGAAATAAGGGGAAGATTTATGCAGGATGCTGTACCGCATGGGACAGGCGCAATGGCTGCCGTGCTTGGGCTTACAGGAGAGATCGTGGAGGGCATATGTAAAGAGGTTAGCACAGAAAAAAACATTGTTGTCCCTGCCAACTTTAACAGCCCCGAACAAACAGTTATCTCAGGCCATAAAGAGGCTGTAGAAAAGGCATCGCGTCTTGCAAAGGATAAACAGGCAAAAAGGGTCATACCTTTGCCAGTAAGCGTCCCTTCTCACTCTCCTCTTATGAAGCCTGCTGCTAAAAGGCTTGCAAAAGAGTTTGATAGCATACAGATTAAGAAACTAAATATCCCAGTAATTACCAATGTGGAGGCAGAGCCTTTATCGTCAGAAAATAGGATTAAAGAACTTCTTGAGAGGCAGCTCTACAGCCCCGTAAGATGGGTTGAATCTGTTAAAAAGATGAAACAAGAAGGGATAGAAACAGCTATTGAAATCGGACCAGGCAAGGTGCTGACGGGTCTTGTAAAAAGTATAGACAGTGAGATAAAGACAATAAATATAGAAAAAATCGAGGACTTAAAACAATTAGCGGTTAACTTATAACTGTATTGGGTGGGGTTATTTATGATGCTAAAAGATAAGATTGCCCTTGTTACAGGTTCTGCGCAAGGCATAGGAAAAGCCATAGCCTTAAAGTTAGCGCAAAACGGCGCTGACATGGTTATATCTGATGTAAATCTTGATAAGGCCGGCGAAACTGCAGCGGAGGTGGAAAGGCTCGGCAGAAGGGCAATAGCACTTAAGGCAAATGTGGCAAACCTTCAGGAAGCAGAGGCCATGATTGATGAAACAGTCGTCAAACTTGGCGCAATCCATATATTGATTAACAATGCCGGAATTACAAGAGACGCCCTTATCCTGAGAATGAAGGAAGAAGATTGGGATGCAGTAATTGCTGTAAACCTAAAAGGTGTTTTTAATTGCACAAAGGCTGCTGTTAAGCATATGGCGAAGCAAAGATATGGAAGGATTGTAAATATCGCCTCTATCGTAGGAGAGATGGGAAACGCAGGCCAAGCCAACTATGCTGCGAGCAAGGCAGGTGTTTTTGGCCTTACAAAAACAGTGGCACGGGAATTTGCATCGAGGAATATCACCTGCAACGCCATTGCCCCTGGTTTTATAGAGACAGCCATGACACAGGCCTTGTCTTCCAAGGTAAGAGAGGAGTTGGCAAAACAAATACCAATGGCAAGGCTTGGAACACCCGATGATGTGGCAGAAGGCGTGCTTTTTCTGGTTTCAGACGCTGCTGGCTATATTACAGGACATGTTATCAATATAAATGGCGGAATGTATATGTAAAATAGCCTACGAGTCTATAGGTTTTTAGACTGTATTATCTTTTGACAACATAGTTTCTAAAATGATATAAAAACTGGCTAATAATTAATTAATAAATCAGGAGGTGTTAAAATGGTTGTAGAAAACAGGGTTAAAAAGATTATCGTTGACCAATTAGGTGTAACAGAGGAGGAGGTAAAACCAGAGGTCTCTTTTGTTGACGACCTTGGTGCAGATTCACTTGATACCGTAGAAATGGTTATGGCATTTGAAGAAGAGTTTAACATAGAAATACCCGATGAGGACGCGGAGAAGATAAAGACTGTTAAGGATGCCATTGACTACATAAATAAAAAGGCAAAGTAAACACCACACCTGTGCCCACACACCTATATATAGTTGTGAGGGTTCTCAGGTGTGGATTTTTCCGATACTCACTTCGCGAGAAATTCAGACTATTCATCCCCCGATGTAACGTCTGTGCGCTCAACATACAGACTGACAAACTAACAACTTGTGGACTCTGTTTTGTCTATAGGCTGTCTTTATTTTTAAAAGGTGACAATTTGAAAAGACGCGTTGTTGTAACAGGCATGGGTATTATCAGTCCAATGGGGACTGGCATTGAAAAAAACTGGAAAGGGATTGTTGAGGGAAAATCCGGCATACGGCGGATTACCAGATTTGATGTAAGCAACTTCCCTGTTCAGATAGCAGGCGAGGTTCCTGACTTTAATCCAGAAGAATTTATAGAAAAAAAAGAGATTAAAAAGATGGATACCTTCATCCATTATGCCGTGGCAGCAAGCATCATGGCGGCTAAAGACGCAGGATTGGAGATAACCTCAGAAAATGCAGAAAGGGTAGGTGTTTATATAGGCTCTGGCATCGGCGGACTGCCTGCCATCGAACACTGGCATAATGTGCTAAAGGAAAAGGGGCCTGACAGGATAACGCCATTCTTTATACCAATGGTCATTATAAATCTTGCCTCGGGTCAGGTCTCCATACAGCTTGGGGCAAAAGGCCCAAATAGCAGCGCGGTAACTGCATGTGCCACAGGCAATAATTCCATAGGAGACGCCTTCAAAATTATAGAGAGGGGAGAGGCGGATGTAATGATAGCAGGGGGGACAGAGTCTGTAATAACGCCGCTCTGTGTCGCAGGATTTAGCGCCATGAAGGCCCTTTCCACAAGAAATGCTGCGCCGGAAAAGGCCAGCCGCCCATTTGATAAAGACAGGGATGGCTTTGTTCTCGGCGAAGGGGCAGGGATACTGGTTCTTGAAGAGATGGAGACCGCTAAAAAACGCGGGGCAAGAATTTATGCCGAGATTATCGGTTACGGAATGACTGCCGACGCCTTTCATATAACAAACCCTGCGCCTGAAGGCGAAGGCGCGGTGAGATGTATGAATACGGCCTTACAGTCAGGCGGAGTAAATTTTGAAGATGTGGATTATATCAATGCCCACGGCACATCAACACCGGTAGGCGATGCGGCTGAAACCATGGCAATAAAAAGAGTTTTTAAAGGCCATGCAAAAAGACTCGCGGTGAGTTCCACGAAGAGCATGACAGGACATTTGCTGGGGGCTGCCGGAGGAATAGAAGCGGTAATAACAGCCCTTTCTATTTATCACGGCATAATGCCGCCTACCATAAATTACGAGATACCTGATCCGGAATGTGATCTGGATTATGTGCCAAACAAGGCGAGGGAGAAAAAGATAAAGACAGCTATATCTAATTCTTTTGGCTTTGGCGGGACGAATGCGGCATTGGTATTTAAAAAATTTGAAGCATAGAGGAAAATAAATGGAAAAGATTGCCATTGCCAGCGACCATGCTGGTAGTGAATTGAAAGAAGACATAAAACTATTTCTCAAGGAAAACGGCTTTGATGTGTTGGATATGGGGAGCAGCGGAAATAAATCCGTTGATTATCCTGACTATGGCATCCCTGTTGCAGAAAAGGTATCCAGAGGAGCGTTTGAGAAAGGCATCCTCATCTGCGGAACAGGAATAGGCATGTCAATAGTTGCAAATAAATTTGCGAATGTCAGGGCTGCCCTGGTGAATGATGTATATTCTGCAAGGATGGCAAAAGAGCATAATGACGCTAATATACTGGTAATCGGCGGCAGGATTGCAGGTAAAGGTCTTGCCAGAGAGATGGTAAAGACGTGGCTGGATGCAAAGTTTGAAGGCGGCAGACACCAGAGAAGGCTGGACAAGATAAAAGAGATTGAGAAAGGAATGAAAAAATAATGTCTATATTGAAACAATTTGACCCAGAAATCTTTGAGGCCATAAGGCTTGAAACAGAAAGGCAGGAGTATAAATTAGAGCTTATTGCCTCTGAAAATATAGTCAGCGAGGCTGTGCTGGAGGCCCTCGGCAGCGTCATGACCAATAAATATGCCGAGGGGTATCCTGGCAAAAGGTATTATGGCGGCTGCGAGTTTGTTGATATTGTAGAAAATCTTGCCATTGACAGGGCTAAAAAACTTTTTGGCTGCGACCATGTAAATGTCCAGCCCCATTCAGGCTCGCAGGCAAACATGGCTGTGTATATGTCAGTTTTGAAGCCCGGCGATACCGTTCTTGGAATGAATCTTTCCCACGGCGGACATCTCACCCATGGAAGCCCTGTGAATTTTTCAGGCCAGCTTTACAATATTGTTTTTTACGGTGTCAGAAAAGATAACCACAGGATTGATTATGACCAGGTAAGAGACCTTGCAAAGCAACACACGCCGAAGATGATTGTTGTGGGCGCAAGCGCCTATCCAAGGATTATAGATTTTAAGGCATTCAGGGAGATTGCGGATGAGGTTGGCGCAGTTGTTATGGTTGATATTGCCCATATTGCAGGTCTGGTTGTTGCAGGACTTCATCCAACCCCTGTGCCGTATGCAGAATTTGTTACAACTACAACTCATAAGACACTCCGAGGCCCAAGGGCCGGCATAATTATGTGCAGAGCTGATTATGCAAAGGCCGTTGATAAAATGATATTCCCAGGCATTCAGGGCGGACCGCTTATGCATGTCATTGCAGCAAAGGCAGTTTCACTCAAGGAGGCCCTTGAGCCAGAATTTAAGGAATACCAAAAACAGATTGTAGCAAATGCAAAGACGCTTGCCACAGAACTCATAAGCAACGGATATGATTTGGTTTCAGGCGGTACAGACAACCACCTTATGCTGGTTGATTTGACGAAAAAGGATATTACAGGAAAAGAGGCAGAAGACGCCCTTGTAAAGGCAGGCATCACCGTCAATAAAAATACAATTCCATTTGAGACCAAAAGTCCTTTTATTACCAGCGGCATCAGAATCGGCACCCCTGCTGCAACTACCAAGGGCATGAAAGAGACTGAGATGAAGATTATTGCCAATCTTATAGACAAGACCCTGAAAAATAGAAACGATGATACAAAACTATCTTCCATAAAAAATAAGGTTACTGAGCTTTGCAAAGGATTCCCCTTTTATAAAAACCGGTTGCAATAAAATTCGGCTCGTACAGTCAGTTCATTAAGATAACCCTCCAACTTCTTTATCTTGCATAATAAGCCATATCATCAGGTATTGCTATCTCCACAACAGATACAATTGACAATATTTAATAGCTTATGATACCTTGTAGGCATAAACCTCGTTAGAAATTAACTCGGCAGAAAATCTTTGCTGCCAGTATAAATTTATTTTTAGTGAGAGAGCTTTTTAACAGGGCAAAAGGAGATATAACAGACGGACGGATGAGCAACATCTCATGTCTGCTGAAAAATTGGATAATCTTTCAAAGGCGTAAAATAGCGAAGCATATGCCCTGTTGAATCATGACGTCCAGTAACATGCCGCAATCAACAGCGGCATATCTTCCCCTTTAGTTATGCGCAAGGTAAAATATGCAATATTTATTTTTATCGTTTCATGCGTCCTTACAAAGGTAGCTCATACTTATGCTGCTCCGATAGAGGAAAACCTATCCCTTGGCTATAAGGCATATCAAGACGGCAACTTTGAGAAGGCTGTAGAATATCTACAATCTTCCAAGAAAGATGATTTTATCCTTTCCGACTATTCATTTTATTATCTGGGAGAGGCCTATCTATCTCTGAATAGATTTGATGAGGCATTCGATTCATTTGAGGCTTGTATAAAATATTATGCAAAAAGCCCATTAGCCTCTTCTGCCGCGGAAAGAATGGGTAATGTCTATTTCGCAAAGAATGATGTTGCAAATGCGATAAATACATACAAAGGCTTTTTAGAGAGCTATCCCAACAACCCGCAAACTCAGTCTGTTCTTTATAAGCTTGTTTCCATCCTTCTGTCTCACAACAGATATGATGAGGCTATCCCCTTTATCAAAAGACTTTTGACTGAGTTCCCGCAAACATATTATGATAATTCTTTTGTTTCTCAGGTCCTCTCTAATGAGGTTAGGAAATTAAATTCAGATGAGTTTTATATAAGGCTCAAGGCCTTATTAAAGATCAGAAATTATGAAACAGCTGTTAAAGAAATAAAAGAGTACCTATTTGAAGGTTCACCATGGTTCCCTTATGAGGTTTCTTCTGAACGAAACGATAAACTACGTTTACTTTTGGGACAGGCCTTTTATCAGACAAGATATTTAAAAAATGCAAATGAGGTTTTTAAAGATATATTTTCAAACACACATGACACGAGGATGCGGGCAGAATCGCTTCTCTGGACTGCCAGGGCTTACGTAAAATTAAAGGATTTTAAACCAGCTCAAAATGCGCTGAGAACTTTTATGGCTGTTTATCCTGATATTGACCTCAAGGATGAGGCAATCTACAGGCTTGCCATGATTGCAAAAGATGAGGGTGACGGCAATCTTGCCATCGCACTTTTGAGGCAGCTATTGGCTGAGCATACCGGATCTTTTTATAAAGATGAGGCGCTGTGGCAGATAAGCTGGCTGCACTATACCAACAGAAATTTAGAAGAATCTATCAAAACATTAAAGACCATGGAAGGCTCTCCATTAAGAATTCGCTCTTTGTATTGGCAGGGCAAAATAGCTAATATGCTCGGCAAGCAAAATGAAGCTAAAAATTTATTTAAGACCGCCGCAGACAATTTTCCGCCTACTTACTACTCGGCAATGAGCAAAAAGGCGTTGGAACAAATAGGAGTGAGAACATATCTCTTACCAGTAACTTTTCCCAACAATACAAATCAGACCATACAACCAACAACAGACGGCTCATTACCCATAAAGAGGACGCAGAAATTGTTAGAGCTGGGGCTAAACAATTTAGCATTAAAGGAATTGGCATATATAGATCAGCGGCAAAGCTCCCTTGACATAAGCTTATTATACAGAGCGGCTGGCGACTTTTATCATTCTTATCTTATAGCAAAGGGACAAACATACAATTCCCTTCCTTCGTCATTGCTCTATCAACTTGCATTTCCTGAAGGTTATAAAGAGACGGTTGAAAAAATAGCTGCCGGGCTTAAGACAGATCCCTTTCTTATCTATGCAATTATGATGCAGGAAAGTGAATTCGATATCCAGGCGATATCAAAGGCAGGCGCAATAGGGCTCCTGCAGATAATGCCTGCCACCGGAAAAATAGTCGCTCAAGAGTTGGCGCATTCATCCTTTACAGAAGATGACCTGTTTGAGCCGGCTATTAATATACATTTTGGCGCATGGTATATTAAGACACTCATTACAAGATTTAATGGAAACCTGCCTCTTGCAATTGCTGCATATAATGCAGGACCCAATGCAGTTGATGAATGGATGAAAAAGTGGAAAGGAACTGATATGGACGAATTTATAGAGAATATCCCTTACCAGGAAACAAGGAAATATGTTGAAAAAGTATTAGGCTATTATGAAGCATACAAAGCCATTTACCCTGTTAGAAGCTCAGATAGCGAAAAACCATTTGTTTCTAACAGAAACTTGCCTCAAATGGAGAAAACTTCTAATGGGGTTTACTCCCCTTCTCCGCCAGCTACACGCAACAGCCAGTCTGCACAAGATTTTGATTAAGTTGCGATAAATCTCAATCCTAAGATGTTATGCCGAAAAATTTAAAACTGTTTCCTGTTAATAATCCCGCCCACAGGGTGGGCTGTCGCAGTTAAAACTTTCTCATAGATTTAGGCCGGCTTATATTCCCCTGCTATTCTTAAATCTTCAAGAACCTCGTCTTTGTGAGGCGCATCATACATATAATCAGTTAAGTCCATGCCGGCATAATGCTCAAAATGAAGCCCCTCCAGAAATAAGGGACTGTCAGTGATATCGTAGACCTTGCCTTTATATGCAAAGTATATCGGCTTTCCTTTTTGGCTCCCGTCGTATTGTTTTAATTCTTCCTCTGTAAAGACCTTCACCCCGTTAAATCTCCTTATTAAAGGTTTTTTTGTTGCCTTAATATGTATTTTCTATCTTTATATTTTTTGAGAAATAATACCACATAGGTCTAAAGTGGTTCACCTCTTCCGCCTTCTAAATAATATCTATCTATTCTAAAAATACCCCGGCTACTTTAAAATTAAAATCATAGTTTAATATGTCAGACCAATCTATCCCTTGCGAGGTAGAACGGGTGTCGTCTGCGTCACCGTAAGGATTGCCTGGAATATAGAACCAGTTGACTATTGCATCTTTTGAACATCTCAAAATTATCCAGTAACGGCCGGACGTTAATACAGGGTTATCCGAAGCCTGCCCCTGAATGTATTTATCAGGGGATTCCTTTGCAAATCTGAATGGAAACCACTTATAACCAGGAAAGTATTTTATAGTATCAAGGTTAAGAGGAAAACTCCTTACGCCCTCCATACCAGGCTTGCCTTTATCATCCTTGACCACATCAATCCAGAGGCTGCCTGCCCTGCCTCCAAATTTGTGCATTGCAAGAGTTATCTCTTCAACCTTCAGGGGTCTGGCAATTGAAAATGCCTGGGCATAGATATATTCTGCAGTAACATACTCAGCTGTTTCCTTATCCAAAGTCTTGTAGCCCCGCCCCTCCCCTTTTGTATTGGCAAATATATCTACCATGGACGGAAAGTCCATATTGCCGAACTCAACCCTTTCCATGGCCTTTGTTGGTTTAGGTGTTGGTCTCTCTGGTTGAGGAATTTCTACAACCGGTTTTGCCACATGGGCAACAATTGCGTTGGTAAGGATGTAGTTAGATGGATTTGATCTTATATCCTTTAAAGAGAGCTTTATGTCATCCCTCACAAAATTTGCCTGAATATCCTCTCTGAACGGCGGGAGCGTTGGCGAGGCAAGCCATGAGTCATTGATATCTCTCGCATCAAGACCCGTTGTTTGCTTTATATGTCTTGGGCTTACAAACAAGTGGCTCTGTTGGGCATCATAGGGAACCCAACCAATATCCGGAAAATAGACCTCAAGCCACGCATGACCGCCCTGCCCTATACTTTGAACAAGACTCCCGTTTTTAAGAGGAACCTTCCATGACTTGTTCAACGTAATCCCGCCCACAACCTTTGCAGGTATGCCAACAGCTCTCAGAAGCGCAATGGAGAGGTGCGAAAAGTTCTGACAGTTGCCTGTCCCTGTATCCAGCGTATAGAGAGCATCATAGTGCGGCGGATTCGTAGTGTATTTAACATTATCAACCACCCAATTGAGAATCTGGATTACGGCTGATTCTTCTGTATCCGCCCCCTTTGCCAGATTGGCGGCTAATGCCTTAATCCTTATATTATCAGCCTGGGTAAGCGGTGTTGGACTGAGAAATCTTTTTTCCTTCTGGTCTATCTCCTTTAACGGAAATAGCGCCGTGCTTATTAATTCTTTAAGGCTTATATTCATTGCAACATTTAACCTTCCTCTTATCTCGGCATTGCCATTTATATTAAGCCATGTAACTTTTGTAAACCTGTTTCCAAAACTATCGGTCTCTATTTCTACTGACGTTGGTTTCGGATTATATGACAAATTATAATCTTTTACTTCCTGACTGACAGTTGAGCTTTTAAATGATGTGGGGCTTGCGAAGCGGAATGCGAGTTTTTTCAGTCCTGAAGCTGGAATCGTAAAACTCTGATTCTGTTCAATCTCTATTACCTCATTCATATCACCGCCAAGGATTATTGTTGATGCAAAAGACATCTGCGAAAAAAAGGAAAGATTAAAAAACCAAAAAGATAACATCAAACTTAACAAAATCTTTATCGCGGCCTTCATTTTAATTTTAGCCCCTGCCTTTACGGTTTGCATAACTATCCCCCTATCTTAAAAAACAATCTGATTTTATCAAGAATAGCCTTCGAATCGGTCTTTTGTAAGGTAAGCGTTTCTGCTTCTGAAACAACCTTCATTTTCGCTTCTTCTAATTTTCGTGATCTCGTTGCTACAATCTCGCTTAATTCTTCCATCAAATCAGGATTTTTCTTAAATACCCCATGAAAACCTCTTGAGTCTATAATAATAAGATATGAATCTTTTTTGGCAACAGCAGTCGCCCTTCTCTCCTCTCCAGTAAGAAGGCTCATCTCACCGAAGAAATCGCCAGGACCTAAAGTTGCTACAACACCGTCTCTACCCAACTCATCTTTGAAAAGAATGTCAACAGCCCCTTCTTTTATAAAATAGCATGTATCTCCTTTATCTCCCTCTTTAAAGATACTTTCGTTTTCACCATACATTTCCAGTCTTGCCATAACTGAAATCTTTTTTATATCCTCATCTGCGAGAGGTTTAAGGAAATCTATTCTTCGCAGATAGACCTCCACACTATCCGAAGCAACGCCTTTTGCATGGAGCTGATACTGATAGACTGTTTTTATTGGGAATGGTATTTCAATATTATTTCTTTTGAACGTATACCAGATGCTATAGTGCAGATCACTTCTTACCTTCAAGAGAGCGCCATAATCGTTTATCCAGACCCTCAACCTTTGCTGTATTGAAAAATCTCCAAACGTTATAAGATAAACCTCTGGCATAGGGTCTTTAAGAACATAAGGATTTTCAGATGCCATCTGCAGGAGAACATCCTTTACCTTGTTTGGCGGATCTTTATAGCTTGTACCCACATCTATTTCAACAACATGGTGGGGGCTCGGATATGTATAGTTGTCTACATGCCCTTCTGAAAGGAGTTTGTTGGGAAGATATATGTAATCATTTGAAAATGTCAAAAGCCTTGTGGTCCGCCATGTCACATCCATAACCCTGCCTTCCTTGCCGGCAATATTCACCCAATCCCCTTTTGCCACAACCCTCTCGGTATTTATCCATATCCCTGTGAAAAGATTTTTCAAGGTCTCCTGAAGGGAAAGGGCAATGATGCCGGTAAACACTGCAGATGTTGTCAGAAGCGGCGTTAAATCTATGCCTGCCAGACGATGAAGCAGATAAATAGCTGTAATGAAATATAAGATGAGACTTATGAGTGTCTTAAGCAGTGGTATGATGGTAAATCGTCTTAAGAGGCTGAACGGCGCATCAACAATAAACCATCTTATAAAAAAAACCATACCGAGGGTAGTAAAGAGTATAAATGCCCCGTTTATTATCTTCTCGCCTTGCTTAGGTAAAATTCCCTGGCTTACAACAAGGCCAATCTTAAAGGCAACCGCAATAAGGAAAAGCAATATAACCACAAGCAGTGGTTTCCAGATACTTGCTTCGATAGAGGATTTGAAATTATCTAATACGGGTTTATGGTTCACCATAACAAAAAACTTCAGCATTCAGTTGTCAGCAAACAGTTTAGCTCATAGGCGATAGCTGACCGCGCTGATTGCTACTTATTTTGCCTTCGCAATATACACCCCATTCCAGTCTGGAGATGGGGGTGATGTAAGATAATCGGTGCATCTTTGCACATATAATTTGGCAGGGCCGTCTTCATGGAATTTATTGAGTATAGCAGAAAATTTTACCCTTGCCTCTTCAAAGCTACGATTTTTGTAAGAGTTAAGGGCATCTAAAAAAGAGCTTGCGAGTTCAGTTTTTGCAGTATCCGCCGGTAAAAAATCTATCAACTCATAGATTGCAACAGGTTTCTCTTTTCCTTTAACCCTCACCAAATCAAGCTCTCTGAAAAGAAAATCATTTTGTGCCAATTTCTGTGTGCTTTCATTTACAATTATTGCAGTACCGTACACCTTATTCATTCCTTCAAGCCGCGATGCAAGATTAACATTATCGCCAATGGCAGTGTAGTCAAAACGCAGGTCCGCACCCATATTGCCGACAACGGCATCGCCTGTATTAATACCGACACCTATGCCTATGGATGGATAACCTTTTTCTTTCCAGCCGCCGTTCAGTTTCTCCAACTCCTTAATCCATCTGAGTGCAATGCTGCACCCTTTTTGCGGATGCTCAGGGAGGTCAATGGGCGCATTGCAGATAACCATGATCGCGTCGCCGATATATTTATCCAGTGTCCCCTTTTCCTCCAATACTATCCTTGTCATAGGGCTTAGGTATTCATTCAAGATAGAAACGAGTTGTTCAGGTGAAAGCCTTTCCGATAAGGTTGTAAATCCCCTTATGTCAGAAAACAAGATGGTTATCTCCCTCTTTTCACCGCCGAGTTTTAATCTATCCGGGTCTTTTAATATCTCTGAAACGAGCGATGGAGAGACATAGGTGCCAAACGCCTTTTTCAGATACCGCCCCTTGCTCTCCACCACAAGATTTCTGTACGCCTCTGCAACAAAATAGGCAAGGAATAAACTTATTGCAGGATATACTGCGCTCGGTATAAGATTATAGGAAGAAAAGAGATAGAAATTGGCA
>JACPZB010000090.1 GCA_016195725.1 Deltaproteobacteria bacterium
CTATGGAATGGAAGCTGCCATAAGCATCGGCAAGGCATTCAATGCAACAGTCACAGGCTGCCATGTCTACGCAGCAAGACTCCACGAGACAAGATTCATGGACATGGAATCAGGACTGCCTGAGAGATACCAGTCCGAGGCAATACTCAAAAGACAGAGAGACATCCATGAAAGCCTCATATCAAAAGGCCTTGGCATCATATCAGACTCATACCTCGACAGATTCGAAAAAAGCTGCCAGGATGCCGGCGTTGCCTGCGGGCGAAAGAACAGAGAAGGAAAAAATTTTGCAGAGATATTAAAAGAGACAGAGGAAGGCAGTTATGACCTTGTGGTTATGGGTAATCTTGGCATGGGAGTTGTAGAAAACAGTTTGATAGGCAGCGTATGCGAGCGAGTTGCGCGAAAGGCGAGAAAGGACATGCTTGTCATTAAATCTCAAATCTCACAACCCACTGTCGTGGGCGCCCCGAAATCTCAAATCTTTGAGAAGATCATTATTGCCATAGACGGAAGCCCCTATTCCTACTGGGGACTTATGGTTGCCCTATCATTTAAAAAGGCCTGGGGACAGGTGGGGACAGATTTAAAATCTGTCCCCATGTCCCCACAAATAGAAGCAGTAGCCGCATTTGACCCATACTTCCATCAGATAGCGTTCAAAAACATAGCAGACGTCCTGTCAGACGAAGCGGCCAAAGTATTCAGATTCAAAGAACAAGAAAAACTCCATGACGAAATAATAGACAAAGGCATGGCAAAACTCTACCAGAGCTACCTTGACACAGCAGCCAAGATAGCCAAAGTTAGAGGCATGGAGATAAAAACAACCCTTCTATCAGGCAAGCCATACAACGAAATCTTGAAACACATCCAGACAACAAAACCCTCCCTCCTCATACTGGGCAGATTTGGCCTCCACCATGTCCCTGCATCAGACATGGGAAGCAATGCAGAAAACCTCCTAAGACTTGCGCCATGCAGCGTATTCATAGGCGGAAGAGGATTTAACCCTGAAGAGATCATCAAAACCCAAACAGACGTCATTCCTGGGGACAGAATTGAATTCTCTCCCCAATGGACAGACGGGGCGCTCAAGAGACTATCAAAGGTTCCTCCCTTTGCAAAAGGAATGGCAAAAAAGGCCATAGAAGACTATGCGAGAGAAAAAGGAAAAAGCAAAATAACAGATGAAGTTATGGATGAGGCAGCAGGAAAACTCCTCCCTCCGTCTGCCAGAAAGGCGATGGGGATAGGGGAGTAGATAAAAATTGTAAATTGAAAAAATTATAACTCAAAACTCAAAGGTCAAATGTCAAATCTATAACCGTTCGGCTGAGCTCACGCCGAAGCCTTAAAACTCAAAACTTTTTAAACCAGTTTTAAGACTTTGAGTTTTGGTTTTGAGTTTTGCGTTTTGAGATTTGAGTTTATCTTGCATTTTGCAATTTGAGTGAAGCGAGGAGACCTATGCAATACTTTGAGGTTATTCTTGAGAACGGTCATATGGGCGCAGGCAATAGTTATGATGCAAAAAGATATTTTAAAGGCAGCGACATGCTTTCTGTTATTTCAAAAATACGGGGTCTCCCGAGGATAAAGAAGAGACACACGATAGAGGCTGTAAAGGCTATAAAGCCTATTACAAAGAAGGAATATGTTCAGGGAAAGATAAAGGAACTGCAAAGTCCTCATCTGTTTAAGGTCTGGGGAGGTTATCGCTGCCCCATATGCGGAGAGATGTTTGCGGACATTCTTTCTTTTAAACAGCATACAGAGAAGTATGGAGCGCATCTGGCTTTTGCAAGCTAATACAAAAATAAAATATGTAGTGCGACCCTTTAGGGTCGCCTTTATGCGTTTACCCTGTTAGAGAAAGCCGCCGACTCCTGTCAGCTGTTGAGGAAATTTTTTGAAGATGACGGTATAAAGCCGCCATCTGTATAATCGTTAGAGAACAGAGTTCTCTAACGGGGTTTACTCTATAGAAAATCTTGAAAGGAGGTGAAAGGGATGTCTCGATCCTCAAAAGATTGAGATGCAAGAAGTAATAGCGTTGGGGTTTATCCCCGATGAAAACGATGCCGATAAATGGCGTCGCTGCAAGGATTAAATCAATTGAAAGGAGGGAATGAATGAAGAGGTTTCTTAGCAGCATAATAATATTGACCTTCATTTTTATTCTGGGGATAAGCATTAGTTATGCCTATGATGAGGTAGAGGTAAAGGATGGCGGTCAGATAATAGGCCATGTAAAATTTACCGGCGCCCAGCCCAAGCTTGACCCGATAAAAGTGAATAAGAATCAGGACTATTGCGGAAATGAGAAAGCGTCCGAGGCGCTGATTGTCGGCAAAGATGGCGCAGTGAAGTATGCTGTCGGCTATCTGGATAAGATAGAAAAGGGGAAGCCCATTGACAGAAAGAAGCAGACAGATCTTGACCAGAAGAAATGCGCTTTTGGACCCCATGTATCTACAATGATCAAGGGGACTGAACTGGCTGTAATCAACTCTGACCCGATTCTTCATAACATCAATATAAATGTGGACGGCATTCAGAGAATGAATAAGGGTCAGCCAAAGCAGAATCAGGTTGTTGTTGCCAGGCTCAGGCATATAGGACAGGGTGATATAACATGTGATTCACATACTCATATGAGGGGTTATATTCATATATTTGACCATCCGTATCACGCGGTTACCGACGATGCAGGCTCATTCACGATTGATAATATCCCGCCTGGAAAATATATGCTGAAAGTCTGGCATGAGAGCTGGAAACTGACAGGCCATGATGATGATGGAAGGCCTCTTTATGACAAGCCTATACTTCTTACAAAAGAGGTGGAAGTCCCTGCAAAGGGGATAGCTCATGTAAATTTTGAACTTAAGTAAAAACTCAAACCGTTCGGCTGAGCGTTCGACTGAGCTCACGCCGAAGTCTAAAGGTTTGAGCTACAGGATGCAACTCAAGGTTTTAGCCTTGAAAAACAAAAGGGAGGTATTAAAAATGAAGAGAATATTATTTCTACTTGCAGCCGCAGCCTTTTTAGCAGGATTTGCGGCTGTGCCAAGCTGGGCATTTAAGCCGGGACTGCCGGTTAAGGAGATAAGGTTCCTGATAGATGTCAGCAGCGTGGATGTGGCTGTAAAGGAAGGACATGCGCAGGTAATAAACAAGGTTGATGTCCAGACTAAGGGAGGCGAGTGGGCAGTAGGTCAGGCAAAGAAACTCGGCGTTAAGCTCTCCGGCAAAACAGTTGTTTATGATATAACCGCTGTTGAGTCTACTCAGGATATCGCAGGGGTGGAATTTCCTGTATGGGCATTTGTGCCGACGAATAAGGTGAAAATACAGAGTGATGGGAGCGGGAAGGTGGAAGGTTATAAAAATCCCCACGGCCCTGTTCCAGGCCCAATTATTATTGCCGATGAAGGGGATATTGTAAGGGTTATCTTGAGGAACAAGAGCAAGAATAACCACACCATCCATATACATGGACCAACGATTATTGCGTATGACCATGACGGCACAATGAATGTGGCGCAGGTTCCTGTAAAGGTTGACAATATGTTTACCTATGAGTTTGTGGCTTCTCCGGTAGGCACCCATATCTATCACTGCCATGTGAATGCCAATGAGCATATGCAGATGGGGCTCTATGGCGCTATTATCATCCACAGCAAAAATGAGGAAAAGGTAGACCAGGACCTTCTTGCCATGCTGC
Source organism: Deltaproteobacteria bacterium (assembly GCA_016195725.1). Classification (GTDB taxonomy): domain Bacteria; phylum Desulfobacterota; class GWC2-55-46; order UBA9637; family UBA9637; genus UBA10170. Next base: position 3,731 of record JACPZB010000090.1, read on the forward strand.
AGGAGTGGGATTCCAAGTTCTCAATGGAGGAAGGGTTTAAGCCAACCACCGCAGAGGTTAAGCAGAGCGTAGAGGTAGGTCATCCGAGGGGTCTCGCCCATTACAATCTATTTACCATCAACGGAAATGCATGGACAGATGAATACCCGAATGTCGTTGCGGTCCAACAGGGACAGAAGATAAGGGTGAGATTTATTAATTTTGGCAGCTGGCCGCATAATATCCATCTGCATGGCCATACCCTTCACTGGGTTGCATGGGATGGACGTAATGTCTATCCGTATAACAATAAGATATCGGATAATGACATGAGAAGCGATTCTGTCTCCATCCTTCCTGGAGAGAGAAAAGACTATATATTTGAGGCAAATCAGGATGCGAGATGGGTATGGCACTGCCATATCGTTGCCCATGCTACCAATGACGGCGTATATCACGGCGGGCTTTTGATGGCAGTGGTTTATCTGCACCCGAAGAAGGGAGGAGTGGGTCCGTACGGCGGTGTTCTCGATGGCAGCGGTATAGACCTGGATGCGTATCCTCTGGGCAAGCCTGTAAAGATAGGCGAAAAGCCGTTTGATGCAGTTAAGAACTAATATCCCCTCGCTCTGCCAACAAAGATGCCTGAGTCAGAGCTGAAAAAAGGCGAGCTTGAGCAGGATATAAAGACTGCCTATGTAATGAACGAGCAAACTGTTTCTTGATTGCGTCTGTATTATGTGTATAATGAAATAATAGGAGGGTCTCCGGTGCCCTCCTATTTTTTCTAAAGGGTGTTCATAACCGGTAAAAAGGGGGCTGCTATGCCGTTTATGGTATGGGAGGATAATAAATTCAGCGTCAATATCAATCATTTGGATGTCCATCATAAGAGACTCTTTAGTCTTGTAAATGATTTATACGATGCAATGAAGGGAGGTAAGGCGAAAGAGGTTTTGGGTAAGATTTTAACTGAGTTGATAAATTATACGGTCTATCATTTTGGCGCAGAAGAGGAATTATTTCAAAAGTATGGTTATCCGGAGTATCGGCAGCATAAAAAGGAACATGAAGACCTGACAAATCAAGCAAAGGATCTCAAGGATAGATTTGATAAGGGCGAGGTGGTGGCGCTGACCATGGAAACGATGCATTTTCTAAGGGATTGGCTAAATAATCACATCTGCGGCTCAGATAAAAAATATGCTCCATTTCTCAATAGTAAAGGGATTGCATGAGTCGGAAGTCGGAAAAAAGTAGACAGTATATAGTAGATAGTAGACAGGAAAAACTAAAACAAATACTGTCTCTTGCTTTCTGCCTCCTGTTTACTGACTACTGCCTACTGTCTACTGTTTCTCATGCCACAGACCTTCCGATAAGGGGGATAGCCCGTGGAGAATCTAAAATCAAGGTGGGAGACATGGCCCCGCTGGTTACGTCTGAGCTACAAGATGCCCATAAAGAAGGAAAGGTCATAGCCCTTCAGCTCGGTTATCCCAGCCACTGTCCGTGGTGCGACAGGATGGACAGATATATCCGTGAGATCATGAAGGATACAAACAATTTTGACAATCGCGCTATTTTTATTCAAACCCAGATAGAGCACGCAAAGATGATAGCGCCTCCGGAAGAAGGGATAAGGTTGAAAGCGGCATACGGCGTGGAAGGCCAGCCGTGGCTCTTTATTATAGATAAACAAGGGAAGGTGCGGTATATTTACAAGATATTTGTAGGCAGCGATGTGTTTAAAAGGAATATCAAAGAACTGTTAGAAGAGGAAAAAGAAGGCCATGAGAAATCAGGAGAAGAGGAGCATGAAAAACATGAATAGAGATCAGGAGGCAGGGGGTTTGAGTCTGAAGCTGGGAGGCAATCATAAAGGAAACGGAGAGACTGGGAAACGGAGAAGCGGAGAAGTAAATTCCCCGGTTCCCCGATTCTTCGTTTCCCCGATTCGTTTTTGTTTTGCATTATTACTGCTCACTGCTTACTGCCCCCTGTCTTACGCTGCCCAGGAAGTTTTAAAGACATCCAAAATCAAGGTGGGCGAGAAGATTCCTTTAACAGAGACATTAAAAGAGGCAAATGAACATGGGAAGATTATTGTGCTGGTTCTCCTTTCAAATCCAATGCAGTGCAACAAATGCGATTCTCTGGTGAGTATGCTTGAGAAGGAGACTGAATCGTATAAAAATGACGCAGTCTTTATTATGGCAGGCGGCCAGGACATGACGGGCGCCGCAAGCGAAGAGACCATCGCATTAAAAAAACTCTACGGCTTTGTTACCATTGGAGAATCATGGACATTTATAATAGATAAGCAAGGTGTGCTGAGAAAGATATTTATAGGGGCGTTTAATCAGCAAGAATTAAAAGATACGGTGAATGAGATAATCGGGAGGAAGCAGTGAAAATTTCAAATTTCACCCCCGATAGAATCAATCGGGGGCAAATTTCAAATTATAAAAAAATTCTATTTTGTCTGCTGTTTGCAGTTTACTGCTTGCTTCCTGCGGTATCTTTCGCTGAAACAAGAGAATTTACCCTTACTGTAACCGATGGAGAGATTGAATTAAATGGCACAAAATTTATGGTCTGGAAATATAATGACACATTTCCGGGGCCTGAGATAAGGGTAAAAGAGGGAGATGTTGTAAAGGTTAAATTAATAAACAAGAGCAGCGCAAAGCACGGGCTTTTTTTTCACGGACTTCATGTCAATCCAAGGGTTGCGCTTCAGGAGCAGGATATTGTTGTTGAGCCTGGCTATGAATATACCTACGGCGAGTTTGTCGCAGGGCCTGCTGGCACCCATCTCTATCATTGCAGTTATAACATGGCAGAACATTTAAGCAGGGGCCTCTACGGTGCATTCATCGTGGAGACAAAGCCTACCCCTGCAGGCTCTAAGCAGGGAGATGAGCCGAAATATGATAAGGAATTTGTATATATCTTAAGCGACTGGAACAGCAAGGCTGAAAATGGGGATGATCATTACGGCGCAGGCCATCCTAGGACAATGCTGGATAATGATATAACCACAATCAATGAAAGGGCTGTTACAGGCGATAATCCCATTGTTATGGAAGCAAAGAAGGGCGAAAGGATCAGGATGAGGCTTGCCAATATAGGCCATCTGCCGCATACTTTAAGATTTGCGCAAGGTTTCATTATTACCCATGAGGACGGTTATCCTATTCCTCAGCCCAAGACGCAGGATTCCTTAACCATCTATCCCGGCAAGAGGCACGATATTGTGATAACTGCCGGCAATCCCGGTAAAATGACATTTTATCACAGCGTCAATATGCCAAAAAGCGCAGGCGAAATATTTGAAGAGCTTGAGTTTCCAAACAAGCAAGCTGATGAGCACAAACATGAACACCCAAAGACTTTGCATGATAGCTCTCATGATAATAAAACAGAGGCAGCCAAGGAACTTCCAATCTTTATATTGGATGTAAAAGGGGGGAAAAGTGATAGAAGTCAGAGGTTGTAATGTAGCCGCAGGCTTTAGCCTGCGATTTCAACGCAATCCTGAAACAAGTTCAGGACAGGCTCTAAAGGTTGCGGCTACCTGCTTAGTGCTTACTGTTATCTTTCTTGCTTCTCCATCATATGCCGGATTAAGAGGTCTGCCAGAAGGCAAATCCAGGGTGCAGGTGGGGGATAGCGCCCCGCTTGAGACTGAGGATCTGAGCAAGGCTCATGAAGAGGGTAAGGTCATCCTCCTGATGTTTGGTAATATTGACCACTGTCTCTACTGCGAGAAGGTGTGGTCTAATATAAGAGAGCTTTTGCCTCAATACAGTAAGGATGTGGCTGCCATACTTAAAACTCATCGTGCATCCAAGTTTTGGGGGCCTGAAGACGAGGCTGTAAAATTAGGCGAGCGATACGGCGTCATTGGAGAGCCATGGCTCTTTGTCATAGATAAGAAGGGTATTGTAAGGCATATATTTATGGGTTTTACAGGTAAGGGAGAGATTGAGGCAGAGATAAAAAAGGCGCTGAGGGGATAAGTAATTTTAGCATGAAAAGGTTTTTTCTTATCACTGTTTGTTGTCTGTCCCTCTGGTTTTCTCTGGATTTTCCCATTGTTTCCCATGCGGCGCTAAGAGGGGCTCCGGAGGGCAAAACAAAGGTTCAGGTGGGTGATAAAGCCCCACTGGATACTGCTGACCTGAAGGAGGCCCATGACGATGGTAAAATCATCCTCCTTATGTTCGGTAATCCTGACCACTGCCGCTACTGCGAGAAGGTGTGGTTCAATATAACCGATATTGCATCTCAATATAAAAAGGGAGTAGTTGCTATAGTAAAGAAGCACCGTGCGGCTGAGTTCTGGGGGCCTGAACCAGAGGATGCGGCATTGGGTAAACGATACGGCGTTATCGGAGAGCCATGGCTCTTTCTAATAGATAAGCAAGGGATAGTAAGGCATATATTTATTGGTTTTGCAGGGAGGACAGAGATAGAGACTGAATTAAAGAAGGTGCTGGAAAGGAACGGGTTATGAATCAATCACAGGACTATGAATCGGCTATTGAAATATGTCCCGGCGCAAACTGGGTTGGACGAAGGGTTGAAGGAGCTCTCCTCAATTGCAATCCATATCTTTTGACACTGGAGAGGGGAGATAAGACGCCGCTTCATGTCTTGATAGACCCCGGTTCGCCTCAGGACTTTAAGCTAACCGCAACTAAACTCATCCAGCTTATTGGTGATTTAAAAAACCTCTCTATAATTACCCTTAACCATCAGGATCCTGATATTATCCTCACCGCCCCAACCCTTGTAAGTAGATTTGCCCCAAATGCCCTGCTTCTAATGACCGAGAATACATGGCGGCTTGTGGCCCACACAGGCATACCCAGGGAGAAGGTAAAATTTGTTGAACAGTTTCACGGAACACTTCGCTTTAAAGGAACCAACAGAGAATTAAAACTGGTGCCCACACCGTTCTGTCATTTTACTGGAGCATTTGGCATTTACGATGTAACCAACAGGATACTCTTCAGCGGAGACCTGTTTGGCGGTGTAACACTGGATAGCGAGATGTTCCCCCTTTATGCAGAGGAGAGAAACTGGCAGGGGATACGGATGTTTCATGAGCTCTATTTTCCTTGCAACAGCGCGCTGAAATATGCTATTGAGCAGATAGAAAGGCTCGCCCCGCCTGTAGAGATTATAGCGCCTCAGCACGGTTCTATCATAAAGGGGGATATGCTCAAAGAATTTATGAACCGTATGGCGCGACTTCGTGTTGGCGCCGATCTCCTTTCAGACCGTATGGATAAGCTGACTTGGGATGCGTGGAACACGGTTGCTAACGAGATCCTCGTCCAGGTTGAACATATATTAGGTCCCGGTAATGCCATCTACAGGATTGCAGACGATGAAGAGCTTATGGACATGGCGCGGTTTGAGGGCAACAGGATAATCATAGAAAAACTTCCAAAATTATTTATTGAGGGTATGGTATTGACATTAACAGAAAAAGAGGTTCTTAGGGTTGCCAATCAGATTAAGGTCAGCGCCATTCTGGCATGCGAGGCCCACGGCCTTCCTGCCCCGAGCATAGACCTTTCATCAGAGACAACAGGGACCTCGGATGAATTTTATCCCTTGGCTCCTATCATAGATGAATAAAATAATGATAGGGGTACAAGTGCATTGCGAGGGATAGGATTGGCAAGGGTTATCATAATAGGTGGTGGAATGGGCGGCTCAGCCCTGCTTCCCATCCTCCTGGAAAATAAGGAGGTGGAGATTGTCGGGGTGGTGGACAGGGATAGAAATGCGCCTGCCATGAAGATGGCTGAGAAGATCGGGATACCTGCGATTGCGGATCTGAAAGACGCTGTAGCGAAGCTGAATTTTGATGTGGTTATTGATGTGACAAGGAGCGATGAGGTATCTGACTTCTTAAGAAAGAATCTCCCTTCACATATAGAGGTTTTGGGCGGCGCCTGTTCAAAACTGCTCTGGGAACTTGTGACTGAAAGGCGCAGCATGGCGGAAGAGTTGGAGATGAGACTTAAGGAGCATGAGGCGCTTTATAAGATAGGCATAGAATTGGCTGCTGCGGAAAGGTCCCAGAAAGTCTTTGATATAATACTTACCAGCGCTATTGAACTCAGCGGAATCCCGGCTGGAAGCATTGCCATACTTGATGAAAAGAGCAGTATGCTTAAAATGGTGCTTGCAAAGGGGTTCAGCCAGAATTTTATATCACTGTCTTCTGTATGGGCTTTGAGGAGGAATGGTTTCACTGCCAGCGTATTGAATAGCACTACACCTATCATCATCCCTGATATTACAAAGATGAATGTAAAGGATGTCAATCCGCTCCTTTTAGAAGAGGGCATAAAGTCTCTTATTGCCACGCCATTACGGATTCATAATAGGACGCTTGGCATCTTGTATCTTGACGATTATAAACCCAGAGAGTTTAAGCATAGGGAAATAGCGATACTAAACCTTTTGGCTACCCAGGCCACCCTTGCCATAGATAAGATGCACCTCCTGGAAAGGGCGGAATACCTTGCCATTACCGATGAGTTGACTCAGCTTTACAACCACAGATATTTTTCTAATGCCCTGTCCAATGAAGTCTACAGGGCTAGAAGGTATGGGCATCCCTTATCCCTGATTATGATGGATATAGATAATTTTAAGAAGTACAATGATGCCTATGGCCATCCGTTGGGAAATTTTATCCTCTCTTTCATGGCAGAGATATTTAAAAAGAATATAAGGAACACAGATACGGTAGCAAGGTATGGCGGAGAGGAATTTGTGATTGTGTCCCCTGAGAATGATAAAGAGGAGGCTTTAATCCTTGCGGAAAGGATACGGAAGGATGTGGAAAGGCTCTGCAGGCCTGAGATAAATGAGGGGATAGCCGCGCCTGTCACAATAAGCCTTGGAGTGGCATCGTTTCCGGATGATGCAAAGGATGAGGAGGGGCTTATAAAGAAGGCTGATGAAACATTGTATAAGGCTAAAAGGGATGGTAAGAATAGGGTCTGCTGCCCATGATAGCTTATAAAAAAATCTATAAAAAAATCTTGACAAGATATTTTATTCTTGCTATAGAGGACATCCTTGTCCGAAATGGATTTGAAAAAGTTGAAAAAAGCACAGCACATCGCGCTCCCCTTTACTTTACATCATGTATTTGTTAAATTATGATGTATGGTGACCTTCCTTAAAGCGGCCATCCTGGTTGTTATTGGATGGTTTATTCTATTTGCCCATGTATCAGCGAAAGACCCGCCAGAGAAACCGATAGTCTATTTTGGTCTCATCCCTCTCTATACCCCGCAGCTTATGTATGAAAAATTCCAGCCCCTTATGGATTATCTTTCCGCCAACACCCCTTATAAATTCAAGATGCGGTTGACTAAAGACTACGAAGGCATCATAAATCTTTTGCAGGAAGGGAAGATAGATATAGCCCTTGTCGGTGGCGCGAGCTATGTTGCAGCCAAGAATAAGATAGAACTGATTCCCATCCTTAAATCCCTTAACCGTGATGGCAAACCCTTCTACAGAAGCGTAATCATTGCCAGAAATGATAAAAGCATTAACAGCCTTTCCGAGCTTAAGGGAAAATCTTTTGCCTTTGCGTCTATGTGGTCAACCTCTGGAGCGGTTGTCCCCCTTTATCACCTTTACAGTAACGGGATTGGCTTAAAGGGTCTTTCTAAGTATTTTCACCTGAGGTATCATGACTCGGTTGTCAGGGAGGTTCTTAAAGGGAATTACGATGCAGGCGCAGTGATAGACACAATTGCATACTCCTATAAGGATAAGGGGCTTAAATTTATCTTTATCTCAGAACCCATTACTGAATTGACTATCGTTGCAA
>JACPZB010000015.1 GCA_016195725.1 Deltaproteobacteria bacterium
GACCAGTTCGGCTCAATTGAGAGGGTGCCGATAAAAGGCGTAAGGCGGAGCATTGCAAAGAATCTTCTATCAAGCATGCGCACAGCCGCATTTGTTACAGGCATGGATGATGCGGATGTTTCTGCGCTTTGGAGGCTAAGGGAAAAGGAAAAAAAGGTTGCGCTAAAAAAGGGGATACGGCTTACCTTTTTGCCGCTCTTTATGAAGGCTGCTCAGCATGCGCTTGCTGCTCATCCGATGCTCAATGCGTCTGTTGATGAGGCGGGGGAGGAGATAGTTGTTAAGAAATATTTCAACATCGGTGTTGCGGTTGATACCCCAGAAGGCTTGATGGTTCCTGTTGTAAAGGATGTGGATAAAAAGACCATCCTTGATTTGGCAAAGGAGCTTCAGGATTTGAGCGTAAAGGCAAAGGAGAGAAAGCTCAAATTAGAAGAGCTCAAGGGAAGCACATTCACAATCTCCAATTTCGGCTCATTCGGCGGCACCTATGCAACGCCCATTATAAATTATCCTGATGTGGCAATCCTCGGCACAGGAAAGATTTCAGACAGGCCGTGGGTAAAGGACGGCCAGATTGTGATACGAAAGGTGCTCTCCCTTTCCCTCACCTTCGACCACCGAGTCATTGATGGCGCAGAGGCCGCCCAGTTTTTGAATAAAGTAATTCAGTATCTGGAAGATCCGGATCAGATTTTTATTGAGAGTGCGTAAGCGCAGGCTGAAGGCTTAAGGCGCCGGGCTGAAGATTAATCCTACCCGCATTTCAGGAGTAAATCCAATTGACTCAAGACCTTATTATCCTCATAGTCTCTCTCGTGGTAATTGTCATAGCTGCTGAGATATTTACCAATGCGATAGAATCCCTTGGAGCCAAGCTTAAATTTTCAGAGGGTGTGACGGGGAGCATATTTGCGGCAGTAGGCACAGCCCTGCCTGAGACAATGGTGCCTCTGGTTGCGATATTTGCAGGCAACTCTGCTACAATAAGCGAAGAAGTGGGTGTTGGCGCTATACTGGGCGCGCCGTTCATGCTTTCTACCCTTGCCATGTTTCTGGTGGGTTGTGCCTCATGGGTGTTCAGACACAGAAGGAAAAAGACAGTGATATGCCCTGAGCACTCCGGCCTCAAGCGTGATCTTGAGTTTTTCCTCTCTGTATTTTCTCTGGCATTTTTAGTAGCCTTCACACCCTCCAACTGGAGGCTTTTCCGTATCTTGGTAGCAATAGTCCTTGTGCTTGTATACTGCTGCTATGTGCTGGAGACTATAAAGGCAAGCAAAGCACTGGTAAAAGACGGTCATGCCACAGAGGAGAGTAAAAATCTTTATCTCTCTGTCATATTTAAAGACCATATGTTTTTTGTTCTTCTTCAGCTTTTAATAGGCCTTTGTCTTATCATAGCCGGGGCAAAGGGATTTGTCATAGGCGTTGAACAACTTGCAGAAGTTCTTCATATCCCTGTTATTGCCCTTGCACTTTTGATTGTTCCTGTTGCCACCGAGCTTCCTGAAAAGGTAAACAGCATTACATGGATAAGAAGGGGAAAAGACACGTTGGCAATAGGGAATATTACAGGCGCAATGGTGTTTCAGGGAAGCCTTCTTCCTGCCATAGGCATATTCCTTATGCCGTGGACAGCAAACCTTACGGTCATAACGAGCAGCGTTATTACCCTTTTGGCCAGCGGCTGGTTGTATCTTCTTATAGCCAAAAAGATAAAGATGACCCCTCCCCTGCTGATTGTCAACGGGATTTTGTACAGCCTGTTTATTATCATAGTTTTGGCGCGCCTCTAAACAATCTCTCCAGCTTTCCGCTTTACTTTTAAGCAATAAAGCCTTATATTGAGTATCATTTTTCAGTTTCGCAAAAATAGCAACCCAAAAAACGAACTGCATTTTGGGCTAACACCGCATTGTATTCTTTAATGAAAAAGAACGAGGCCTTTCTAAAATTTATCATTGTTGAAAAATTTGTTCTGGGGATAATAGCTGTCCTATTAGCCTTTGGAATCCTAAGTCTTATTAATAAGGATATGGAAGAATTTGCAAACGAGATTGTTGCCTTTTTTAACCTTGATATGGACAACTACTATATTGAGGCCCTGATAGACAAAATAGGCATGATTGAGAATGGAACGATTATCGGAGTTTCCATCGGCATAGTTTCTTATGCAGCGCTCAATCTTGCAATGTCCTATGGCCTGCATAAGCGAAGGCGCTGGGCTGAATGGCTGACTGTAGTTGCTACTTCTCTTTTAATTCCATTTGAGATATATGAAATTGTTCAGGTGCAGACACTAATCCGCATAGGTGTGTTGGTATTAAACATTGCTATTGTCTACTATCTTGCGAAGCATAAAGAGTTATTCAAGGGAAGAAAAAATCATTTGGAAGGGATTGAGTTGCATTGATTCCGGCCGATATAAATATTATAAAATTTGATGAAAAGGGGCTTGTTCCTGCTATTGCACAGGATTACGCAACAGGCGATATCCTGATGATGGCGTATATGAATAGAAAGGCCTTGGAAAAGACATTGACTACAGGCAAGGCGCACTATTTCAGCCGTTCAAGGGATAAATTGTGGCTCAAAGGAGAGACCTCCGGCAATTTTCAGGAAGTTAAGGTTATTTACTACGATTGCGATAAAGATGCGATCCTTTTAAAGGTTAATCAGATTGGGGTTGCCTGCCATACCGGGGAGAGGAGCTGTTTTTTCAGGAGGTTGGATAAAGGCGAACAGGAACGAGCAGGCTTAAAAGAGTTGGCAGAGCTTTTTAAGACCATTGAGCAGAGGAAAAAGGCCTCGCCAGAGAAGTCCTATGTTGCCTCTCTATATGCAAAAGGTCTTAAGGAGATTTTAGAAAAGATAAGAGAAGAATCTGCCGAGCTTATTGAAGCTGCAAAAGGCGGCAAGAAAAAAGAGATTATCCATGAAGTGGCAGACCTCTGGTTTCATACCCTTGTTTTGCTTGGACAGAAGGATATATCTTTACAAGAGATATTGAACGAATTGAAAAGAAGGTCTGGTGCGTCGGGCATAGAGGAAAAAGCGTCAAGAAAGCAAGGAACACACTGACATCACAGACCCTGCTGCCACAAAGAAAAGGGGCTATCTCTCAAAAAGCCTTTTATACTCTCCATACCCTTCCTTCTCCAAATCTTTTTTTGGAATAAAGCGAAGGGCAGCTGAGTTCATACAGTAACGAAGGCCGGTTGGCTTGGGGCCGTCAGGAAAGACATGGCCAAGGTGAGAATCCGCATGTTTGCTCCTCACCTCTGTCCTTGTCATGAAAAGGCCCCTGTCTTCCCTTTCAGCAATATTTGCCGCCTCAAGCGGTTTTGTAAAGCTCGGCCAGCCGGTGCCGGAATCAAACTTATCAAGAGAACTAAAGAGCGGCTCTCCAGAGACAATATCAACATATATCCCCTGTTTTTTATTATCCCAGTATTCATTGTCAAAGGCCCTTTCTGTGCCGTTTTCCTGGGTGACCTTATACTGCAAGAGGGTCAATTTTTTTCTCAACTCTTCCTTTGATGGCTTGCTGTATTGTTTGTTTGTGCGTTCGGGAGTTTTCATTTCTTGTTTGTCTCCCCATTGCTTTTTAAGATACTGGTCTCTCCCTGAATTGTAGCGGTAAAATTTATATCTGATAGGGTTTTTCTGATAATATTTTTGATGATAATCTTCTGCCTTGTAAAATATTGTGGCTGGTTTAATCTCTGTAATAGTGGGCTTGTCAAACTTGCCTGATTTTTCCAGTTTTGCCTTTGAATCTTCAGCCAGGCGCCTCTGCTCCTCATTATGATAAAAAATAGCGCTTCTGTATTGAGTTCCAACATCCACAAACTGCTGATTTGGCGTAGTTGGGTCAATATTTCTCCAGAAGACATCCAAAAGTTCTGTATAGGTAATCTGAGAAGGGTCGTATAGTATCTCGATGGACTCTGTATGGCCTGTAATACCTGAAGACACTTCTTCATAGGTGGGGTCTTTATCATGGCCGCCGGTATATCCTACAGTAGTAGACACTACTCCCTTTAGTGAAGCAAAGGGAGGCTCCATGCACCAGAAGCAACCGCCTGCAAAGGTTGCCTTTTCCAGTTTTTGCGCAGGGGCAGCGACATTCCTTTTTATATTCTCAGAATTCGCCATACCAATACCGATTTGACCAAAAACCATGCTTGCTATAATAAGCAGTAATAATTGATTTCTCATCTTATATTATAGCCCTCATTGCTTTATTATGCAAGGAAAATGATTATCATTTTCATAATTACCGGCCGATAGAATACATTGTTCCCTTCTTTATAATAAATCCTTCTTTTTTAAGCTGCGCGAGGACTTTTCTAACCTGCTTAGGATTACACTTTAACATACTTGTGATTTTAGCTGAAGTCGCTGGCCTGTCAATGAGAGCCTTCAGTATCTTTCCCCGCATCTGTCTGTTCGACCCTTGAAAAGGCGCCTGTTTTTGATAATGCGCGCTCCTTTGATTTTGTTTGGGGAATTGTTTTTTCAGCATAACGCCGTAATCCATGAGCACATAATACCATTCGCGAGGGTTGCGCTTATCAAGCTTTTTTTCAATGAGGGGGAGGATGTCAGCGTCACGAATATTGTCTCTGTCGTGAAAAAAGCAATGAATAAAGACCCTCCGGATATTTGTTTCTATAAAGACAGTAGGCTGATTGTATGCAAAGGCGCAGATTGCGGATGCAGTTGCCCTGCCGATGCCAGGGAAGGTTATCAGGGTATTTACAGAATCAGGGAGCACACCTTTAAAATCATTCACCACGATTTTCGCAATCTCTTTCAGGGCTATGGCGCGGCGGTTATACCCCATCCCCTGCCATACCCGAAGCGCTTTTCTCAAAGGCGCTTTGCTGAGTGATTGAAAATCCGGAAACACTGCGATGAACTCCGAATATTTTTGGAGAACACGCTCCACCTGTGTTTGCTGGAGCATGACCTCTGAGACAAGGATATGGTAAGGATTTGTAGTTTTCCTCCAGGGAAGATCACGGCCATGCTTTTTATAGTGCTGATAGATGATTTTCCGGAACAGTCTTACTGCGGAAGTGGTTAGACTATGAGATCGCACATATTAAAAATAGAGAAAAGGAATGTGATTGTCAACGACCGAAATCAACGGCGGCGTTATACACCGTCCGCTGAAGTGATTTGTTAGGCGATTTTATGTTTCTATTAAAACGGTCGCTGTCCCTATTTTTCTTACTATTTTTCTTATTTTCCTCTATTTTCCCCTATTTTCCATATTCCCTATTTTCCGTCCCTATTTTCCTGTTTTTAATGACAGTTAGGTATATGAGTATTTGGGCAGTCAGTTTTGATGCAGTGTTTGGCCAAAGCCTGCCCCTAAAAGATTTAATCAGGGGATTGCGTTTGTCTACCTATACATACGCCAGCCACCCCTCATACTTTTTTTCTTTTCCCTTCACGATATTGAAAAATGTCTCCTGAATCGTTTTGGTCACAGGCCCCGGTTTGCCCTGGCCGATAGTTCGCCTGTCTGCTTCGCGAATGGGCGTAAGCTCCGCTGCGGTTCCAGTGAAGAACGCCTCGTCCGCGATGTAAAGCTCATCGCGGGTAAATCTCTCCTCTTTCACTTCAAGGCCTTTGTCTTTTGCAATCCGCATCACGGAATCCCGCGTAATGCCTTTCAGGTTTGAGGTCAGCGGCGTGGTTTTTAATAGGCCATTTTTTACGATGAAGATATTTTCTCCGCTTCCTTCGGACACATATCCTTCGGTATCCAGCAAAAGTGCCTCGTCGTAGCCGTCTGCAATGGCCTCCCGCTTGGCAAGGATGGAATTGACATAGTGGCCGGTCACTTTTGCCTTGGTCATCATGCTGTTCACATGGTGCCTTGCGTAAGTGGATACTTTTATCCTGATGCCATTCTTAAGCGCCTCTTCTCCGAGATATACGCCCCACGGCCATGCGGCTATGGCAACCCTCACCGGATTATTTTTCGGCAATATACCCATAGAACCGTCGCCGAGAAAAACAATGGGCCGTATGTAGCCTTCTTTCATGTCATTGATCTTTAGGGTTTCAAGGATGGCCTTGTTTATCGCATCTCTCGTAAATGGAATCTCAATCAACATAATATGCGCTGATTCAAAAAGCCTGTCTGTATGCTCTTTTAGTCTGAATACTGCCGATCTGCCGTCATCGCATCTATAACATCGTATCCCCTCAAATACACCGAGGCCGTAATGTAATGTGTGTGTCAGGATGTGCACATTGGCGTCGTCCCAGTTCACGAATTTTCCGTCCATCCAGATTTTTTTTGTCTTTTCCACGAGAGGCTCCTTATTGTAAATTAAAAAAATTGTTTCGTTGCAGAGACTTGAGAAAATACGAAGAATTTTCCTTGTTAGACGCTACTTTTATATCATTTAACATATTGCTTTCTCAAGTCCGACCAGCATTTTGTTAATACATTTATCAATCTGGTTTTTAACGTCAAATTCCCAGAATCTGATAACCTTCCAGCCATTTTGCTTTAGGCTGCGATTAACTTCTTTATCATGCCTGCGATTGCCAGCTATTTTATTTGACCAGTATTTAATATTGGTTTTTGGCATTATGCAGCGTTTAAGATGTCCATGCCAAAAATCTGAATCAATAAACACCGCAATTTTTTTCCGTCTGAACACAATATCTGGTTTTCCAATTATAGAATCGACATGGTTTGCAAAATATATTTTTCTTCTTTTTAATTCACGCATTATCAACCGCTCTGGAGAAGTTCCCTTTGAGCGGATATTACGCATATTTTTACGCCGTTGTTCTTTTGTCAGATTATCCACGGTGGGTGGGAACGGAGAAATCCATGAAATAAGTTTCTTCGTCTATTTTGTAAAAATCAATATCTGTTCTGCCGTAACGAATTAGGCTTGTCTTGGTTACTGGCTGGCCAAAGGGAATGCCAAGCCGATTGCGGAAGTATTCGCCTATCAGGCTGTTGTTATGCGGTGTGTGAATGGCTTTGCCGTTCTGCTGGGCTCTTGTGCAAATTAATACTTTATTGTCATCGGTCAAGACGGTAAAATGAGCGGTTGCAGGCGGAAAAAAGTCCGTTCTGTAAACTGTGGATGGAAGTCTTATGTACGCTTGATTAGGTTCACGCCGTTCTTCAGGACGCTGGCCCCAGTTTAGGCCGGAACGTTGCGGAAGACTGCTCCTATTATCAAGCAAAGAAATCCTGACTGCTGGCAAGCCCTGAAGGTCGGGGGTTTCTGAAGTTATAAGATGAAGTCCCTGTCTTTCAAACTGTTCCCTTCTTCTGCGGGCATAATATGTATCGCGATAAATTTCAATATGATTTTCTATTTCATGATGAGTGCAGTAAATTGTATCATGTATCAGGCTTTGAAAATAATCAACCCCAAGTTTTGGGTCATATTGAGCTAATAACTCCCGCTGATTATTGCTAAAAGCATTTTGAGTGTAATTTGCTGAGCCTATAAAACCACAAATGGGCTTTTTGCCTTGAAGCCACACATAGGATTTTGAGTGGACGGGAGGAGAATTAACAATATAACTGCATTCAAAAAAACCATGAAAATCTACGGAAGAGAACGCTTGAAATGCTTTATGATTGCTTAAAGACAGGCCGTCATAAGGGCACATTCCCACAATTAAATTGATATGAATCTGCTTATCATAAATTCTTTTTACAGCTTCAAAATGGCGAAAAGTCATAGCGGCGGTTGCATACCCTGAAACAATACAAAGGGTGTCTGCACCGTCTTTTACAGGGTCAACAAGGACTTTATCAAATAGATTTTTTGTGATCATATCGTTGTTTTAACAAGCAACGTATTCTTCCGGTGCCTCCATCAATATCAATTGACTGCTGTCCGCTTGGTTGTCATAGGAGCTGTTTTTTATATTATTTTCTATTTTAGGATAATCAATTCCGGCAAAACTCTTGAGAACAGCCTCAAAAATAATCTTTACACCAAGAGGCGGCACAGCCATGCCTATCTGCTTTCTGACACTTTCTTTGGAACCTGAAAAGATAAAACTATCGGGAAATGTCTGTAATCTGGCACGCTCTCGGTTAGTTAATGCTCTATTTTTTTGCCAATGGTAAACATGAGTTCCGCCGCCGCCGCTCCCTGTAACAGTGTAAGCGGGCTTATCAGGGTCAAGTCTTTTATAAATCTGGCTGATCTTTACGCCTTTTACATTCAGCCTTAATTTTTCAGGTAAAGCAGCGGTAAAGGCATTTTCACCCGGCTTTATAAATTGCAGCCGGTCAATAACCTGCTGAGATTGTTTAGTTAATTCATTGTTCGGAGCATCTTTAGGTATCAGCGGTTTTTCAATAGCCGCTCTGCAAGTAACAGGCGTGGTATGAGTCGGCGCAGGCACATAAAAATTTATATTTATGCCGCTGCGGATTCCTATTATTATTATTCTATGTCTTGCCTGCGGTACGCCGTACTGTTCAAATTTATAGAGATGCGGAGTAACGATATAGCCTGCCTGCTGCAGTTCATACAGTATTTTGTCTAATGCTTTTCCATCATTGGCGTTTCTTAATCCCCCGACATTCTCAGCGACAAAAAATTTAGGCTGGAAAAATTTTAACGCCTCAGTGCCGTATGCATACAGCGGGCCGTAAATTCCATCCATACCTTTCTGTTCGCCGACCATGCTGTAATCATTGCACGGAAAACCAAAAGCTAAAGCATCTATGCCGGATATTTTTTTTAAACTTTTGAAATGGAGTTTTCTAATATCACTGCAGATAACAGATTTTGGACTGCCGGGGCAGATATTATTGCGGTAAGTAGCGCAGGTGTCCTTATCATAATCTGTGGCCCAAGCATGAGAAATTGAATACGCCCGTCTGTTTACTTTGATGCCTGCTGATTTAGCACCAAACGCTAAACCACCGGGGCCGCAGAATAATTCTCCGAATCGGAAATTCATAACAGCTTGATTATACAAATTCTACTATGCCGTGTAAATGTTTTTATTCTTTGATTAGCAAGTTGTTGCCTGCCACCGGCTCTCCTATCCGTATCTTTGCCTTGCCGATGACAATCCCTTCGCGGGTTATCACTATCCCGTCTCTGTTTTTTGCCGATTGTTTGTCAAAGGTAATCTTTTGTTTTTCGCTTTTCAGTTCATTGCCAAATACATTCACCTTGACGCCGACATTTCCGTTGACATTGGTTTTGACATCCACAACCTCCAAGGTATCCTTTGCAGTCACGGCGATGGTGTCTCCATCGGCATACCACCGCTGGCCGCCCTGTCCATGTTTGACCACGATGTAGTTCAGTTTCGGCTCTTCCATATCAACAAATATCTGCCCGAGCCTTTTATCTTTATAACTTATTGCAATGTTATACTCAAGACCTTTTCCATTTTTTGAATATTTCAACCACAGGTCTTTTGCCGTGTTGATGAGATAGCCTCTATCCTCCCCGTCATTATTCGCCTTATTGCCTACAAAGCCGAGAAAATTTACTTTCAACCCGTCGGTATTTCTATCTGCAATAACATCCAAAAGTTTCAACCGGTCGCCTTTGATAATCTTTAGATGCTCGTTGTGCGAAAGAACCTGCCGCAAACCGTTTACCTCAACGATCAGATATTTGAAGTTCGGAGATTTCGGCGGTGGCACAGGCTCTGTAGGGGCGGGTTTCAAACCCGCCCCTACGATGACAGGCTGGAAGCCTGTCCCACCAAGCCCCTCCCCTGCGAACTCTGAACTCATCACAGAAATGACTATCTCTCCACACGAGAAACTGTCTTTTCTCACCAGCGCCTTTGTTGAAGCCGTTATTGCAAATTCTTTGTTCAGATCATTCGCCGTTCCCATGCCGAGGATGTCAACGCTCAAGCCGCGCTCGTAATTGGCCTCGATCTGGGAGATTTTTATTTTGTCCCCTTTTCGTATCTTAATCTCGTCGCTGTCTCTTGCCATGATGTTTTGACTTCCATTGACGGATACGATGACATATTTAAGCCTCGGCGGGTCCAACGCCACCTTGGGGTTTTCTGGTATAATGTCAAATTCATCCATAAATGAATTGATAACCATAGTCTGCATCCTGACCTTTGCCTCAATATTTTTTATCTCTTTGGAAGTCTCTATGCCGAATGCGGGTATTCCATAACTGGAGAGGGCATAAAAGCTGGCGGATTTTCTCTGCTCGGCATGCGGTGTGTTTTCCTCAAATGTCCTGTGGTTGTTAAATCTGAAATGGTATTGCGGGTTAGCTATGTTTGCATTTACATGATTTGCTATCTTTCTTGCTATATCCCCAAGGTGAATATCAGCGCCTTTTTGGTTTGAATGGTATAAGTCTGCATCTGCGATGATGGATTGTCCAAACCTCATCGGATTTTTTAAATCACCTTCATAGCTTTCTCTGAAAAAGCCGGAGCCTTCATGCAGATTGAGAAAAAAATCGCTCTGGGCCATCAGGCCCTTGAGTATCTCTACAATCTTATCCTCATAATACTCCTTGCTTTTTACGGGAATAAACCGCCGGTTCATATCCCAGTTGATGGCCCTTTTATGCTCTATGATGGAAAAGAAATTTGCCCGCGGCACAACAATTAAATTTCCCTTGCGAAGGGCCATATCCGCGTAGAGGTCTGCCGAGAGATACCCGCCCGGCTCATCCCCCTGTATGCCGCCGATGATCATAAGGGTTTTGCCTTTCTCGGTTCCATATACCTTGTAGACATTTAGTTCATATTCTGTATTTTTAAAATAGACCTCCTGTTCAGTTTTGCAAAAACCTTTCGTAGAGGCAAACGTAAAAAGGAATACTATACTGAGAATGATACATATACATGATTGTTTTTTCATTACAGATTTACCTCCTTTTCAATAAGGAGATTTCCATTTGATGAATATACAAATGTAATTATCTTATTTATTGGGTTATTTATAGAATACGGCAGCGCAAATTCCAAGCGCTTTTGCCGTTTTATAAAAAACCTGCTCCCTTTTTTAAAATCGACAGGCATACCATCTTTTATCCCTGCGTCTTCAGGAAAGCAAAAATATGTCCCGCCATAATCTCCAACGATAAGCAGATAACCATTTACCATTTCACTAGAATTATCTGTTTTAACAATATCAAAGGCAATTATGATCTGACCGTTATCCTCTGTATTTTTGACCTGAAAATTTTGCAGAGAAATATGGTCAATATCTTTTGCTTCTTCGCGACCGGCAAGAGTCTTTTTTGCCGCTGATTTTGCTTCAACTGGTTCTTTTCTGCTTATTTGTGATTTTGCTGTAGAATCTACAGCAGGATTGGAAACTGTTCCTGATTTATTGATAGTTGCCTCTATGTCGTTAATCTTCTTTTCCAATGCCTCCTTTTCTATGCTGAGGGAGGTAAAGTCTTTTATCAATCTGTTGCGCTCCATATAAAGTTTTGTAGAAAAGATTGTGGATATTATTGAAACGAATATGAGGATAGAAAGGATGAATATTAGTAATTTTAAGTTTTTTATAGAAAATTCCACCGTGTGTATCTTCCCTGTATTATCCTTAAAATACAGTATAGTTATAGTTCGCTTCATTGTTTTATTTGTATTGGGAATTTTTTATTGAGCAGCAATTCGCCCTCTTTTGAATAAACCAATACGCTCACAAGGTTAGCCGTCCTCTCTTCAAATCCTCCCCTTACTATCTTAAAGCGCCTTATAGAAAACCATTCGCCTTTTCTAAAATCCTTTGGAATGCCCTGTTCAATCATCATTGGCGGGTATGAGCTGTAGCGAACTTCGTTATTGCCTTTATTTTCCGCTATAATTGCCAGCCGTCCCGATATCTTATATCCTTCGCCAATTTTGTTTACCAATCGGAATTTGATCTTGTTGGCAGTATCATCTCCATCTATTGTGAAATCTTCTATATCTATTGCGGCTCCTCTTGATGGGAAAGCAGATTCTTTTTGGCTCTGTTGAGTAGCGCGGCCATTCACGCCGTTAGAAACTTTCTCCATTGAGGATGAATTATTGATAGAACCAGCTGGCCTCTTAGTAATAGATGAGCTTCTAACGGGGTTCACAAATCCACGGGCTGCCTCTGGTGAGCTATCGGCTTTTATCAAAGACAGATTGACAGATGGCTGGCTTTCGAGTTTAGCTTGCTGTAGAGGAAGGTGATTAATAATCTTTTGTTCAGGAGAAGCTTCAACTTTTGCCAGAGCAGGTTTTTTATAGGCAGCATACCTCGTTGCTATAATTGCCGGCTTTTGTGCGGGTATAGGGCTCCATTCCTCTCCAAGTATCTTCCACTTACTGTCCTCATGAGCAAGATATAATCTTTTTATCCCACGACTTGCCAGCTTATTGTTTTTATAGCGCTGTGTAAATGAGATGACAACATGATTATTATGACGGAGGATTTTCACATCTGATAAGGAGATGCTTATGTGTGTGTATTGATGGTTAAGGCTCTCTTTATATTTTCTCCACCCTTGCCAATCCAGGCCATTAGCCTTAAAACTTTTTGAATAGCTGTCCATATATCCGTCTATATCCTTCTTTTTCCAGCTTGTCCGCCATTTTTCAATAAACTTAAACAATTCTTGGCGGATGTTGTTAATCTTTTCAAGCGTCTCATATTCTATCTCGTCCACGATGACTATCGGCGTGGTCTGAAGTTTTATATGTTCCGCAAGTTCCACAATATCTTCATTGGCGGCCACAACACATCCTCTTGTGTCGTATGGTTTTAATGGACGCGTTGGCTGGTTAGTTGCATGAAGCCATATGCCGTTGCCATTCTTACGCAAGATAGTATCTATAAAATTCGGATAATTTATAGATAGCGCCATTACACCGTATTCAGGAAGCAGTTCCCTATCCTCCTTGACAACCGTAAAAAAATAAATCCCTTCAGGAGTTTTATGGTCTCCCTGGGCTGTTTTGCCGCCCTGGCGCTGACCTGTGGTAACATGAAATGTTTTTGTCAAGTTATAATCTCTGTCGTAGAGATATAATTTTTGGGTGGATTTTTCTACCAGGACGGCATAATCTTCAAGAGCTATAAAAGAAGCGGGAATAGCAGATTGTAATGACGCATTATGAACGCTGCCATTCGCAGAATTATTATATTCTAACCTTGCCTGAACATCTGCAGAAAAAATTGAAGTTGTAAAGACTATAGAAAAAATTGAAGTTGTAAAAACCATTTTCATTAACTTTACAACACCCCCATCTTTTTTGCTTCATTTTCTTTTGCAACCCCAAAACTACCTGCTTTCTTTTCACTTCCCATTTCACAGGTTCCTTCAAATATTACGCCTTCACCAATAACAAGGTTTGTTGTTTTGATATTTCCGTACATCTTACCGGGCGCCCTTAATTCTATTCTGCTCTTTCCCTCTAGATCTCCCTTGAACTCACCGCTTACAATAGCGGTATCAATCAATGCCTTTGCCTCAAGATTTGCGCCTTCTCCAATAATCAGGGTGCCGTTTACTGCATCGATATCACCGTTAAAATTTCCATCAATCCTCACAGAACCTTCAAACTCCATTTTTCCGGTAATGGTTACGCCCTTTCCAATAAATCCATTCATCTGCTGTGAGTCTACTTTTTTCTTGTCCTTTTCGCCAAACATGATTTCCTCCTTTTGTGGTTTTTTTCAAACAGCTTTTGCTAATTTTCCTTTGCGCAGTCTTTTATACTTTGCTTTTTTCTCAAATATTCTCAACTGTTTTTCCGCTCCTACAAAATCATACGGAACAACATTCCTTCCCAACGAGTTGAGCCGTGTTTTCACCATCGCAAGGTATTCCTTATTTATATCAATACCGATGAATTTTCTGCCGAACTTTTTTGCCGCAACCAAAGTGGTGCCGCTGCCGGCAAAGGGATCAAGCACAATCGCCTCCGGCGAATAGGTTGTTAAATTGATAATGTATTCGCACAAACTTAACGGCTTCACGGTTCTGTGCGCGTTAAAATTCCCCTTTTCTTTTTTGTCCGGCTTTGAAATCAAAAAGCATTTATCAACCACTTCATTGATTGCATCGGTTGAAACCACATTGGCTGGAAACATATCCTGACCTATTTTTACCTGCGTATTTAACAAACCCACCTGATATTTCCTGAAATTCTCCAAAAAAGTCCCTTCCGGTTCTTTTTGCGCCATAACAATCGGTTCAAAGCAAGATTTTATTTGAGGAGTTTTCCACCCATTAAGTTGCTTTTTTAAGTTTGTTTTCGTTTGTTCATTCTCATTCAATTTATCAATAAAATGATTCAAGCTCATTGCCTTGGGCTGATTTTGCGTATAAAGCCAGATAAAACAATCCCGGATTAAAAACCCCGCATCATCCATTGCAGAGACCATTCGGTGATACAATCTCGGACTGGAAAAAGAAAAGAAAAACCCGCCTGGTTTTAAAACCCGTAAAATCTGTTTTGAAATCTTGTAATACCACTCGTAAAAATTTTTCCCTTGCTCCCGGTCAAACTTCATTCCCGCAGGCAGCGATTTGACAACATGGTGATATTTCGTGCTCGCAACCTTCTTTTCATCCCAGCCATTATCCATCTTGTCCAGAAAATACGGCGGGTCAGTCAAAACCCCCTAACCCTTCCTCAACCTTTTCTTGTGTATCGCAGCGTATTTTGTCTGTTTTTCTAAAAGTTGTATTTGACTGGCTGCATTTCCCTTATCTTCAAGAATTTTATAATTACTGGTAACTCTATGTTTGCCGGTAAATTCTCCATTTTCTTTTCTCTGTTTGAATGTTTTTTGAACTATGTGTTTTTGTAGTTCTTCTTCAACGGCTTTCTTTTCAGAAAAAGCGTTCTGTAATCTTTGGTTGGAGAACCTAATATATTCTTCTGAAATATCAATACCAATAAGTTTTTTATGAAGCAGCTTGGCAGCAACTAATGTCGTTCCGCTTCCGCAATACGGGTCTAATACAATTCCATCATTATCATTAAGTATAGAGATAATTATTCGTGTTGGCAATGTTACAGGAAATGGCGCTGGGTGTGAATTTTTTTTCCCGCTCTGTGGCGAAAAACGCCAAATTGAAGACAGCAAAGCGTGCTTTGATTCTAATTTCATATCTATTACAAGTAAGTGATTTTATTTTGCTTCGCAAACCTTACCCCATCAAACTCTATTTCAACACCCTCTGTTTCTTCACCAATCATGTCGCTATCTAATATATCTACCGAGATTAGCTCCCTATCAATAATATCAATTTCATCACTTCCCTTTATTTTTCTTTGCAGATATTTCTCTACTTGTTTAACTTTCTTGGGTAAATTAACAGTAGCAAGGTATTTCACTCTTTCTACTCTTCTTACCTCTTCAATTTTAGTTAGAAGAACTTTAATCTTATGCATTAAATTATTTTAGCCTCAAAATTTCTCTCGACAAGTTATCAAAATCTATCTACAATCTCAAAATATGCCTAAAAAAACTGTATCAGATTCATTGGCAAAAAACCAATGTAAAAAATATTTAGAAAGCATGGGCTTTGAAAATTTACACCCTGCTAGAGGAAACAGTTGTGACCTAATCGGATATAAAAACAATCAACAATATTTTTTTGAAATTAAATATTCCTCCAAAAGCCATGGCGACTTTTTTGGCTGTGTAATGTTTACCGAACTTTTTCAAGCACTTTCAAATAAGAAAAATTACTTTTTTGTTATATGCAGAGGAAATAGAGAAAATCTGGATAATTGGTTTTATCAAATTTTTACAGTTGAACAATTTTTTGAATTTTGCACTTTAACAACACCAATTTGTCACTATCGCTTGATTGTAGAGTCTAATGGAAACCTTAAGAGATCTAACATTGGCAAAAAGAGTGTTGTGGCAACAGAAAGGATGATTTTGGATATTTGGAAAAAATTTAGAGAATGGAAACCCATATAGGTCAACTGCTTTTCCAAATTGCACAAATTCAATATAATTAAATCCATCCGCATCACTCAATTTGGCTTTGGTTTTCTTTTGCTCATATCTATCAGTTTGAATATTCTTTGGCTTGGCTTCACAAGAAGTCGGCTTACCGCCAATTGCTGAGTTTTGCTTGTAACCATTATATCCTAACTTGTTTGGGTTATGTTGGTAACCAGCAATAGAAACGGTTACAAACTCTCGTAAGCTAGATGAATTTTTATCGTTAATATAAGCAGTCAGCAAATCAGTCAGAATTGAAATCAAATTATCTTTTGACTTGTTCAATAACAATGCACTCAACGCATGATGAGGTCTTGTTGCGTAACAAATGACTATTTGGGCTAAATCTTGGTTCATAATATAAACTTAAACTGTAGTTTTGCGCCTTTTGTTATGTATTCGGATAATGCAAAATATTTCTCATGGTACCCTTTAATGATTTGATGTGCTTCTTCAATCTCTCTATCTGTCATATAAAATCCTTTCTTATGTAACGGCATTATCCCTTGATCCCCCGCATCATCTCCAAAAGCCGCTCCAACTCTTCGTAAGAATAAAACTCTATCTCCAACCGGCCTTTGCCCTTTTTTTCTTTTAGCAAAATCTTTGTCCCAAAAATAGTTCTCAATTCATCTTCAACTGATTTCAACTGATGACTTGTCTTATTTCTCTCGAAACCTTTCTCCTTCTTGCCCCCTTTTACAGAATGGCTTACCGCATCTTCGGTTGCCCGAACCGACAGCCCTTTCCGTATTATCTTTCTGCAAAGCTCCCTTTGAACGGCATGGGTGTCAAGGCTGAGAAGCACCTTTGCATGACCCATTGATATCGTGCCTTTTTGCAATTCATCCTTTACCTCTGGCGCAAGCTTAAGGAGTCTTAAATAATTGGCAACCGTTGCCCTCTCCCTGCCAACCTTTTTTGCAACATCATCCTGGGAAAGTTCAAACTTTTCCATCAGATTTTTATATGCCAGGGCCTCTTCAATGGGATTTAAGTCCGCCCTCTGGATGTTTTCTATGATGGCAAGCTCAAGGCTCTCCTCCTCGCTCGCGTCCCGAACAATGACCGGAACCTCTTTCAACCCCGCAAGCTTTGATGCGCGCCACCGCCTCTCGCCCGCAATAAGCTCGTAGCCGTTTTCCGACCTCCTCACGATGAGCGGCTCTATCACCCCTTTTTCCCGGATAGAATCCGCAAGCTCCTGAAGCTGCTGCTCATGAAAATCCTTTCGCGGCTGAACCCTGCTTGGGCTTATCTCGCCGATGGGACAGAGGATGAAATTGTCCCCTGTTTTTTCAACATCTTGAATTAACGCCCCCAGGCCCTTGCCGAGCGCCTTTCGTTTTGCCATCATATATAACTCCTTAATTCTTCAAGAGAATTTCTTTTGCCAGTTCCATATAACTCAATGCGCCCTTGGACGTAATATCGTAAAGTATTACCGGTTTGCCGAAACTTGGGCTTTCGCTGAGTCGCACATTACGCGGGATCACCGTGTTAAAAACCTTTCCGGAAAAATGAGTCTTCACCTCCTGCGCCACCTGATGCGCCAGATTATTTCTCGGGTCAAACATGGTGAGGAGTATCCCCTCTATTTCCAACCGGGGATTCAGGCTCTTTTTGATCAGACCTATGGTCTTCATAAGTTGAGACAACCCCTCCAGCGCATAATATTCGCACTGCATGGGGATAATAACTGAATCTGCTGCAGTCAAGGCATTTACTGTTAAAAGACTTAAAGAAGGTGGGCAATCAATAAGGATATAATCATAATCACTCACAACTTCTTTCAGGGCATCTTTTAGTCTTATCTCTCTTGTCGGCTCATCTATTAATTCTACCTCTGCGCCAATAAGGTCTATTGTGGAAGGGACTGTCTTAAGAAATGTAATTTCCGTATCTTTAATAACTTCTTTTAGTCCTTTATGCTGAATTATTGCCTGATATATGCTGGCTTTAGAGCCATTCTTTGCAATGCCTATGCCGCTGGTGGAATTGCCCTGCGGATCAAAATCAATTAGTAAAACCTTTTTTTCTGCTACAGCGAGGGAGGCAGAAAGGTTTACGGCTGTAGTTGTTTTACCCACACCTCCCTTTTGGTTTGCTATGCTGATTATCCTTGCCATCTTTTGGGGGAAAGTTTATCACACCATTTTCATTTTTCAAGGGGAAAATTGGAATATTGGGAAGAGGAAAGAGGGGGGAAGTATCTCCTGAGCCTGTCAGTTTTTACAATTTAACAATCAATAAGACTGCCCGCAACGGCAGATAACAGCGGCGGAAAAGGCTATGTCAAACCCTGCCTGCGGGGCGCAGAAGATTTATAATATTGATTTTGATATGACATGCCTCGGGAGGATGATTGGCGGAGGCCTGTCTCCGCCCCTCATACACGGCGGTCCCAATTTCATCGAACCTTTCCTGCAATATACTATCAATATCAAAGTTATCCCTTTAACCATGCACATAGCGCCCATTGTATTTTTGCTGCTTATGCAATATAATATTTTTAAAGGGTAAAAATATGAAATACTTTATGATTCTTTTTATGACCATATGCGTTTCAATATATTATTTTCCAGTTGAGAGTTTTTCTGCTGAAGGTGTTAATATCAACACTCAGGCAACCAAGACTGTTCAGGGAAGAGGAGGGGATGCTGCTGTCAATAGAAAAAGCTTCAACAAATCAGCGCTACAACTCAAATATTTAAAGAGCGGTAAGGGTAGAAAGGATGATGCTGAGTTTTCAGATTATCCAAAATCCTTTGTTGTTCCAAAAGGCGTCTGTGAAACAAAAGAACCAGTGATGGTGTTTGACAAATGACAACAACCCCTCAGATAAAGGATAAAACAGAGTATGCATACGCAAAAAGTAATATCTATCAACTCCTTTCTACAGCATTTGCCAAAGAGCTTACTCATGAATCTATCGAGATATTTCGGGGAAATGATATAGCAGAGACCTTAGAGAATTTTGGCGAAGGTTTTGACACAGAATTTTACAAATGCACTACAGAGAACGTGCTTAAGGAACTGTCTGATGAATATGCTGCATTATTCATTCTTCCCGGCGGTGTCAATCCTACTGAAAGCGTTGCACGGGCAGGTCTTTATATGCAAGTTTATGCTGCTCAAGTGCTAAGATTTTACCACCAGTGTGGTTTTAGTTTATCAGATGGTTTCAAAGGCTTTCCTGACCATATTGGTATAGAGCTTGAATTTATGAGCCAATTATCTAAGAATGAGGCCGTTGCCTATGAAAATGGTGCAGAGGACGAAGCAAAGAAATGGATTGAGCTTCAGAAAAAGTTTTTGGAAGAGCATCTTGCTCAATGGGCCATGGGCTTCGCTAAAAATGTAGCTGCATATGCGGCGCAATCATTCTACAGGGGAATGGCTCATCTCTTATATGCGTTTATCAGTGCAGAGGCAAAAGAATTTGTGGGAGGAAAGGAGCATGATGATGGAGAAATGGCTTGAAACATCTCAAAAGATTAAATATAATCTGCCCATGTCTCAAGAGTCAGTTTGTCTTTTATGCCACTGCCGGATAAAAGAGAATACCCTCTTTTCCGACCTGACGGATGAGCAGCTTGAAATTTTCAAAGATGCTGTTACCACATCGTTCCATAAAAAAAAGGATGTAATATTTGTAGAGGGCGGCCCCTGTCCCGGCTTTTATGTAGTAAAGTCCGGCAGGGTAAAACTCATAAAGACTTCAAGGGATGGAAAGGAACAAATCATAAAGATCCTCCAGCCCGGAGAGCTTCTTGGCATGGAGACATTTTATAATGGCAAGAGATATGCCAATACGGCAATGACCATGGATGACTGCGAACTCTGTTTCATAGAAAAAAATGCGTTCTTCAGGATAATTGGAGAGCACCCCTCCATTGCAAAAAGGATAATTATAGCATTGAGCAAGGAGCTTGACCATGCCTACTCAAAGATAGGGAGCATGGGGCTTATGAATGCGCGGGAAAAGATGGCGCATCTTCTTTATACATTGTCAAAGGAATATGGCGTTGCAGAAAATGGAAAGATAAAACTGAATCTTTCCCTTTCCAGGCTTGAGATTGCAGAGATTCTTGGAATAACTCAGGAAACAGCCATCCGTCTTTTAAAGAGCTTTAAAGATGATGGTATAATTGAGATAAAAAGAAAAGAAATCATTATAAAATCGCCTGCCAAGCTGGAGGCGCTGGGGGAGTAGCAGTTCTATTCAAAGTTCCCTGTTTTTTAACTGACCGCTAACAATTAAAAACCAACAACTCAAAAATTACCTTGCAAAATTTTTTTGGCGCGCCTGAGAGGATTTGAACCTCTGACCCTCAGCTCCGGAGGCTGATGCTCTATCCACTGAGCTACAGGCGCAAAACGCGCGCCCGGCAGGAGTCGAACCTGCGACCTTCGGATTCGAAGTCCGTCGCTCTATCCAGCTGAGCTACGGGCGCAATTTAAACCGTTATGCGTGAGCGTGATGCGTTATACGTAAAAAATTTTCACGCATCACGTAAGACACACACGTATAACGATATTTTTTTGGGGTGGACGAGGGGATTTGAACCCCCGACCCTCGGAGCCACAGTCCGATGCTCTAACCGCTGAGCTACGCCCACCATTGAACTACCGTATGCAGGATGTAGAAAGTGGGAGGTAGTAAAAAATCTTTTGCCACAAACCACTCGCCACTTACCACTTCCCAGCATTTTTGGCGCGCCCGAAGGGAGTCGAACCCCTGACCAACTGCTTAGAAGGCAGTTGCTCTATCCATCTGAGCTACGGGCGCAAGATACTTCGCACAATACAGAATGGAGATTGGAAAATTTAAAATACAAATTGTTTTAAAACATTTTGAAATTTGCGCTTTGCAATTTTCATTTCCTAAATTGGTCGGGGCGAGAGGATTCGAACCTCCGACACCCTGCTCCCAAAGCAGGTGCGCTACCAGGCTGCGCTACGCCCCGTGAATTTAATTTTTTAACACATTAACCCTTCACTTTGCAAGATTTTTCTCATATTCATAAAGAGAGATTGCCAAAGGTCGTCTTTTGTTATTCTTGAACCTATGGAAATAGATGCTCATTTTATGATAGAAGATTCTTGTCATGCAAACCAATCCTGTTGTTGAAGTAAAAAATCTAACAAAAATCTTTAATAGCCTCAAGGCTGTGGACAACATCTCCTTTGAAATGCACCCCGGTGAGATACTCGGCCTTTTAGGCCCGAACGGGGCCGGCAAGACTACAACCCTTCAGATGCTGCTGGCCCTTACAATCCCTACATCAGGAGAGATTAAGATTTTTGGTTTGGACCTTGAACAAAACAGAGAAAAGATACTCCATGATGTCAATTTTTCCTCAAGCTATGTTGCTATGCCGTATTCGCTTACAGTTATGGAGAACCTGATGGTCTTTGCAAGGCTCTATGGTGTTCATAATCCGCAAACACGGATAGCGCAACTGCTCAATGATTTTGAGGCAGAGGATGTAAAGGATAAGGCCGTCAGAAGCCTCTCATCAGGCCAGATAACAAGGGTCTGCCTTATTAAGGCGCTTTTAAATGATCCTAAAATTTTATTTCTGGATGAGCCCACAGCAAGCCTCGATCCTGATATTGCCGATAAGACAAGAAGGCTTTTAAAAAAGGTAAAAGAGGAAAAGGGCATGTCTATCCTCTACACATCCCACAATATGCGGGAGATGGAAGAGATGAGCGACAGGATTATATTTCTGGATAAAGGAACAATCATTGCTATGGGGAGACCTGAAGAAGTGCAGGCTCATTTTAAAGGGGAAAGTCTGGAAGATGTGTTCCTCAAGATAGCGAGGAGAGAATGAAACCACACAGAATCCTTGCGCTCGTTATTCGTCATCTATATCTTTATAAAAGAAGCATTCCAAGGTTAATGGAGGTATTCTACTGGCCGTTTTTAGATTTAGTTGTCTGGGGCTTTATAACCATTTATCTAACCAAGTTTAAAGGGACTTTGCCAAGCTTTATCGCCTTTTTGCTCGGGGCAGTGATTTTGTGGGATATACTTTTCCGGTCTCAGCAAGGATTGTCCGTATCCTTTTTAGAGGATATGTGGGCGAGAAATCTCTTAAATATTTTTGTAAGCCCCATAAGTCCTGTTGAATATATATTTGCGCTCATGCTGGTAAGCATTGTAAAGCTTCTCCTTGCCAGCGCTGTAATGATTCTCTTTGCATGGCTGTTTTATTCCTTCAATATATTTTTAATAGGCATTGCCCTCATACCGTTGATAATCAATCTGGTGATTATGGGGTGGGCGATGGGGATTGTTACTATGGCCTTAATCTTGAGATTGGGCCAGGAGGCAGAGGTTCTGGCATGGGCGGTTGCATTTTTGTTCCAACCGGTATCAGCAGTATTCTATCCTGTTTCCGTGCTTCCCCCTTTTCTTCAGACTGTTGCCGGATTCATACCCGCATCACATATCTTTGAGGGCATGAGGGCGGTGATTAGCGGCAGCGGTTTTCCCATTTCCGAGCTTGTTTGGGCAACATCACTAAATTTGACATACCTGACCGGGGCGCTGATATTCTTTTACTGGAACTTCGGTGTGGTAAGAAAAAAGGGGCTTCTGGCAAAGGTGGGGGAGTAAAGGATTATGGATTAAAAATGGCTATGAGCTTTTTCTTAAGTTTTGCCAGCGCCTTGCCCCTGTGGCTTATGCGGTTTTTTATATCAGGGGAGAGTTCTGCCATTGTCTTTTTGTATTGAGGAAAATAAAAAAGAGGGTCGTAGCCAAAACCGCCAGCGCCTTTAGTCTCAAGTGCAATAATGCCGCAGCAGCCGCCTTCAACTGTTTCTTCAATTCCTGAAGGCAGGACGATGGCAATCACGCATCTGTAACACGCCTTCCTTTTTTCAAGAGGGATGCCTTTGAGTTCAGCAAGCAGTTTCCTGTTATTTTCCTCATCAGTTGCATTTTCACCAGCATACCGCGCAGAATATATCCCGGGCTGCCTATTCAAGATTTCCACTTCAAGGCCTGAATCATCAGCAAGCGCCGGCATATTTAACTGCCCGGCAATAAATCTTGCCTTTTTTAATGAGTTCTCGTGAAAACTTTTTCCATCTTCTGTTGGGGTGGAGATTTCAGGAAAGTCGTCCAGTGTGAGTATCTCTAACTTGAGGTCTTTAAGTATCTCTTTAATCTCTCTCGCCTTGCCTTTATTTCTGGTTGCAAGCACAATCTTCATAATACTATTCTAAGGCATATCCAATTTTAGTTTTCAAAAT
>JACPZB010000089.1 GCA_016195725.1 Deltaproteobacteria bacterium
CAAAAACCTTATGGATGAGTATGGAAATCTGAATCCTGAAAAGACCCACCCTGCCCTTTTCAGAAAATTCCTGATGGCATTGGGACTGGAAAAGAAGGACTGGAAAAAGATAGAACCCATCCCTGAAGTGACCAATTTTGTTGACCGCCTTACCATGCTCACGAGACATGAGCCGTTCCTTATCGGACTCGGAGCAGTGGGGCCGGGGGTTGAGTGGGTTATACCAACCATGTTTAAGAAGATTGTAGATGGATTGAAAAAGAGCATATCAATTGCAGAGGATGATCTTGAATACTGGACATCCCATATTATCCTTGATGTAGAGCACGGGGAGGCTGCAACAAAAATCCTGACGAACTATTTGCACGGCGAGGACACCGAGAATATGGTTCGGAAAGGGGCGATGAAAAGCCTTGAGGCGAGAAAGATTCTCTGGGACGGGTTTGAGAGGTTGTTGGGATTTTAAATGCAGGAGACTAACTCATGGCCGCCTCTATCCTCACAGCGCATATCTTAAACTCAGGCTGCTTTGATATTTCATCATACGCATCAGTGGTAAGGGTATTGATGAGCCGGTCAGAATAGTGCATGGGTACAAATACAACACCCTTCCGCGGCGCATCAATAACCTTTGCCTCAAGGATGATGAAACCCCTTCTTGATGCAATTCTTACCCTGTCATTGTTTTTAATGCGAAGCCTTGCGGCATCTTCCGGATTTATCTCTACATAGGCATCAGGTGAAGACAGTTTTAGCTCCAAAATCTTCATGGTCATTGTCCCTGTGTGCCAGTGGTCTATCTGTCTGCCTGTGGTGAGGATAAAGGGATATTCACTATCAGGAGATTCCGCAGGGGCTTTATACGGCCTGAGCCAAATGGCAGCCCTGTTGCCATCCTCCTTTGCGCCGTAGAAGGAAATATCGCTTGCAGTTGTATCTAATCTCCTCACAAGAGAGTCGCCATACTGTGCAGTGTATCGTCGCATAGTGCCGGGATGACCCTCTTCCGGACATGGCCATTGCAGCCCATGACTCTTTTTAAGCCTTGCCCTTGTCATACCCATAAGGTCATATGTCGTGCCCTGCGACGCCTGTCGTATCTCATCCCACACATCTTCAGAGTTTTTGAATGGAAAGAGCATTTTGGCCTCATCATCTCTGCCGAGGGCATGAAAAAGCTGGCCGGCAAATTCCATCATTATCTTGAGATCAGACCTTGCCTCCCCGGGCGGCTCCACTACCTTTTCAGAATACTGATAGCGCCTCTCAGACTGGCCGTAGGTTCCGTCCTTTTCAATCCATAATGCCGCGGGAAGTACCAGATCCGCAAGCTCGGTCGTCCTTGTAGGATGGTATGCGTCGGATACCACAAGAAAGCCGGGCTTTGAACCCATGCCGTTTCTGTATGATGAAAGGTTTGGCAGGCTCTGCCCCGGGTTGGTGCAGGCTATCCAGAGCGCCTTGATATCGCCTTTTCCGAAGACGTGGAATATATCAATGGTTGACAGCCCGGGCTTTGGATTTATCCTGCCTGCCGGAATTCCCCAGAATTTTTCCATATCGCCTCTATCTTTTTCATTTGCGATAAACCTGCCGTATGGAAGCAGGTGGCTCAAGAGTCCTGCATCCCTTGTGCCTCCGCAGGCATTGGGCTGGCCGGTAAGAGACAAGGGCGTTGCTCCGGGCCTGCATATCTGGCCTGTAAGAAGATGCAGGTTGTGCATGAGATTATTGAGATAGACGCCGCTTGTTCTCTGGTTTATGCCCATGCACCAGAGACTCATAGTCGCTCCACTTGCGGCAAACCACAGCGCTGCCTTGATGATCTCTTCTGCCCGGCAACCTGATAGCTTTTCAGCCGTCTCCGGCGTGTATTCATCAAGAAATTTTACATACTCTTCAAATGTAACATTTACGGTCTTGTTATCCCTGATTGCCTTAAATACAACATGATTCTCCAAAAAGTTTTTATTATACAGATTTTCCTTAACTATCACATGCTGCATGGCATTTAAGATTACCGCATCGCTTCCTGGAATAAGGCCCATGTAAAGATCGGCTGCGCTTGCGGTTATGGTCTTTCTCGGATCCGCCACAATAATCTTTATATCCTTGCCTGTCTGTTTCCTCTCCTCTATGAGCTTAAAGATAACAGGATGGGTCTCTGCCATGTTTGAACCGATGATAAAAAAACAATCTGCATGAAAAATATCATCATAAGAACCCATAGGCTCGTCTTTCCCGTATGTGCCGATATAGCCTGCCGCAGCAGACGCCATGCAGAGCCTTGAGTTGGCGTCAATATTGTTTGCGCCGAGCCCGCCTTTAAAAAACTTGGCCATGAAATACGATTCCTCTATGCACAACTGCCCTGACCCGTAGAAGGCTACTGCATCAGTCCCGCCTTGTTTTATAGCATATGCAAACCGCTCTGTCATAATATCCATCGCCTCTTTCCACGACACCCTGACAAATCTGCCGCCCCTTCTGAGCATGGGATATTTAAGCCTGTCCTCTGCATAAAGGATAGCCGGGAGCCGATGGCCCTTGACGCAGAGCGCACCTTTATTCCAGTTGTCCCTATCGCCTTCTACTGCTATAACCTTTCCGGAAAAGGGAGCAGGGGAGAGCCTTCCGGTCCCATGAATAATCCCTGCATAGACTCCGCATCCTGCCCCGCAGTATCTGCAAACGGCTTTTATCCATTTGTCTACATGCGGGATTTCAAGAGACACCCTTGATAGGGCTGCGTTATGCATATGCCTCTATCTTCTCCTTCCATGGGTCGGTTGTCATGCTCAGGGCATCATCCAACCTTGCGCAGAGTTTTCTTCTGTTTTCCAGATCCTCAACAACCGCCTTTTTTACCGTTTCCAGACCTATGCGATTTATCCACTTCGATGTCCTTTCTCCGTAATGCGCGTCTTCCCTGTAATACTCAAGAAAGGCGGATGCAATCTCCATAACCTCATCAGGGGATTTTACCGTGGCAAGATGTTCGGCACCCACCAGGTCTATACCGCCGCATCCGCCTACATTTATCTCCCATCCGCCGGAAATGCCT
This sequence comes from Deltaproteobacteria bacterium, assembly GCA_016195725.1. GTDB lineage: Bacteria > Desulfobacterota > GWC2-55-46 > UBA9637 > UBA9637 > UBA10170. The sequence continues at coordinate 3,065 of JACPZB010000089.1, forward strand.
GTAACCCCAAGGTCTTTTATATCGGCCTCGGCGCAGTTTCTTGGACAGCCGCTCACACCCATCTTTACCTTTGCCGGTGTCCATATCCCCTCAAACCTTTTTTCCATGTCTATGCCCAGATTAAGCGAGTCCTGGGTTCCGTATCTGCAAAACGATGAACCAACGCATGTCTTGACCGTTCGGAGCGCCTTGCCATAAGCATAGCCGGAAGGCATGTCAATATCCTTCCAGACCTTTGGGAGGTCTTCCCTCTTTATGCCAAAGAGGGCGATCCTTTGGCCGCCGGTAATCTTAACAAGCGGGACATTATATTTTATTGCCGCATCAGCTATTCTTTTCAGCTCCTCAGGGGTTGTGGCGCCGCCGTACATCCTCGGCACAACAGAGAATGTGTTGTCCTTTTGTATGTTGGCATGTTCACGCTCGTTTACCACTCTGGATGTGGGGTCGTCATGATATTCGGTTGGCTGCATCATAGAACAATAATAGTTGAGCGCGGGTCTGCATTTTTCGCATCCGACGGTTTCCCATCCGAGGGTTGCCATGACCTCGCTTACGGACTTTAATCCCTTTTCCCTTATATTTTTAATCACATCATCCCTTGTATATCTTGTGCATTCGCATATGCTCTGGGGCATCTTCTGAAAACTGGAGCCAAGTATGGATTCAAGTATCTGATCTACGAGAGAGGCGCAGCCTCCGCATGAGCTTGACGCCTTTGTCTCCCTTTTTACATCCGCTCTGGTAAAAAGCCCTTTCTTTTCTATTGCCTCTACTATCGCCCCTTTGGTTACGCCGTTGCACCCGCATATGATAGCGCTGTCAGGCATTGCGTCTATGCCTGCGGCAAGAGACGGCCTGCCTGCAGCCCATTCCCCAAAGAGGATCTGATGCCTCTTTCCGCTGATATCCTTTGCCTCTACGAGATGCTGGAACAGCCGGGGGCCGTCGGCAGTGTCGCCATACAGGATTAAGCCGGCTATCTTATTGTCTTGTATAAATAGCCTTCGGTAAAGCCTTGCGCCGCGGTCAATATATTCTATGCTCTCCGCCCCGTTATCGGATGAGACACTGCCTGCGGAATAGAGGTCTACCCACGGTATCTTTAATTTTGTTGAAACAGGCTGGTCTTTGAACAGAAGGCGGGAGTCGCCTGCAAGGTGATTTGCCAAAACCTTTGCTTGTTCAAAGATGGGGGAGACAAGCCCGAAGGTCTTTCCCCTGTGCTGAACACATTCGCCTACTGCATATACAGAAGGGTCATAGGTCTGCATAGTGTCGCTCACCACGAGGCCTCTCTCGCAGTAAAGCCCGGATGACCTGGCAAGCTCAATATTCGGCCTGATACCGATGGATAAGACTACAATATCCGTATCAATTATTTCTCCATCTTTTAATCTTATACCTTCCACCCTACCATTGCCGGCTATTTCAACCGTCTCCTTTTCAAGCAATATCTTTATGCCGTGTCCTTCAAAGGCATCCTTGAGCAGCATGGATGCGGTTTTATCTATCTGCCTCTCCATGAGCCTGTCCATAAGGTGAACAACCGTTACATCCATACCCAGGCTTTTCATACCGTTGGCCGCCTCAAGTCCCAAAAGCCCGCCGCCTATGACAACCGCGTTATTTGACTCTCTTGACGCCTCTCTTATCTTATCGCAGTCATCTATATCCCTGAATGTTACTACACCATGTTTATCTATACCGGTGACAGGAGGGATTATCGGCATTGAACCGGTCGCAAAGATGAGCTTATCATAAGGGATTGCCTTTCCATCTTCATTTACCAGAACACGGCTCCCTCTGTTTATCATGGCCACCTTGCAGCCGGAATAAAGGGTTATCCCCCTTTCTTTATACCAGTTGAAATCATTTAAGATTATATCCTTAAGCGCCATCTCACCGGTAAGCACATAGGAGAGCAGCACCCTGTTGTAATTGGGATGCCTCTCCTTGCCGAATATGCTTATCTCATAGCGGTGAGGGTCTAATTTCAGTATCTCCTCCACACAGGCATTCCCTGCCATGCCGCTTCCTATGACTACAAGTCTTTCTTTGCCTTTTGTATTTCTCATTGTTTTAGACCTTTCACTTTATAAAAATAAGAACGCCTTCTATTCCGGGATTTTTTTCTGTCTCCCAAAATGAAGGCGTCTTCGCCTATTATAAAAGATACTGCGATGTATCAGTATTGATGATAACTCAAAACTCAAATGTCAAATCTCAAATCTGAAATACAAAGCTTTAAAACTATTTTTATAAAAACTTTTGAGTTTTAAGTTGTAGTTTTGACTTTTGCATTTTGAGTTTTGAGTTTATCTTACGAACTATACCCGCTCTCTCCATGCTGGGTAAGATCGAGACCCATAACCTCATCCTCTTCAGAAATCCTGAGCCCCATTGTCCAGTCAAGAACCTTGAGCAGAATAAAGGTAACCACAAAGGCGTATATCCAGCTTGCCAAAACTGCTATAAACTGTTTTCCAACCAATGCTGGATTTCCGAAGAACAAGCCGTTTGCGCCTGCTGAGTTTATTGCTGTTGTTGCAAATAGCCCTGTTGCGATCGCACCCCATGTGCCTCCGACACCATGCACACCAAAGGCATCAAGGGAATCATCATAACCGAGGAGCGGTTTAATCAGGCTTACAGCCATATAGCAGAGAACCCCTGCGCCAAAACCTATTACTATGGATGCCATAGGGCCTACAAAACCGGATGCTGGTGTAATAGCAACAAGCCCGGCAACCGCGCCTGATGCAGCGCCAAGGACAGTGGGCTTCCCCCTCTGTACCCACTCCGCAAATATCCAGGCCAGCGCCGCCGTTGCAGTCGCTGTGTTAGTCACAACAAAGGCGCTTGTTGCAAGGCCGCCCCCTGCTGCCAATGCGCTTCCTGCATTAAAGCCGAACCATCCAAACCACAGAAGCGCTGCCCCTAAAACTGTCATTGGTAGGTTGTGCGGTGCTATGATATCTGTCATATAACCTTTACGTTTTCCTATAATGAGTGCGGCAGCAAGGGCAGATACGCCTGATGATATATGAACTACTGTGCCGCCTGCAAAGTCTAATGCGCCGAGATTGTGAATCCACCCGCCAATACCCCACACCCAGTGGCATATAGGGTCATACACGAGTGTTGCCCATAATATTGTAAAAACAAAGAAGGTTGAAAATTTCATCCTCTCTGCAAATGCGCCTGTTATAAGGGCAGGGGTAATTACTGCAAACATCATCTGAAATATCATGAATGCCTGATGCGGGATTGTTGCTGCATAATCAGGATTCGGTTCAAGGCCAACGCCGCTTAACCCCAGCCACTCAAGGCCTCCTATTATCCCTCCTTTATCAGGCCCGAATGCAAGGCTGTATCCCCACAAAACCCACTGCACGCTTATAATGGCAACAATGATAAAGCTATGCATAATTGTCCCCAGGGCATTTTTCCTTCGCACCATGCCGCCGTAGAAAAGGGCGAGACCCGGCGTCATGAGCATAACAAGGGCTGTTGAAACAAGAACCCACGCGGTATCGCCTGTGTCAATCTTGGGCGGCGCCGGCGCTGCCTGTGCCGCAGCCACTACGGCAGGCTGGCCTACAGGGGCTTGAGCCTCTTCTGCCATAACCACCATCGGCATAATGAAATATGCCAGAAGCATTGATGCTGTTATTATTTTTTTAAACATTTTTTCTGTCCTCCTTCTTCTAAAAATTTGAAATTTTAAAGGGCGTCTTTGCCCTTTTCACCTGTCCTTATCCTTACAGTCTCCTCCACTGGCGATACAAATATCTTGCCGTCGCCAATCTTTCCTGTCTTCGCGGCATTCTGGATTGCATCAACAACCTTTGCCGCCATATCTTCCGATGTAACAACCTCTATCTTCACCTTGGGAAGAAAATCAACGCTATATTCAGCACCTCTGTATAGTTCTGTGTGCCCCTTCTGCCTGCCAAAACCCTTCACCTCCGTAACAGTCATCCCCTCAATATGAATATCGTTCAGGGCCTTTTTGACCTCATCTAACTTAAACGGCTTTATTATTGCTTCAATCTTTTTCATCACAGATTCACCTCCTTAATTTACTGCCGTGTTCCGTGTCCGTTGTCCGTGTCCGTAAAGGCTTTTTCACGGTCACGGTTCACGGTCACGGCTAACGGTCTTTAAAAATTTATATCCAACTGCGTCGTCCAAACCCATTTGATATCGGAATTGCCAATCGCAGCTTTTGAATCATTAAACCAGACAGGCCCGGTAAGGAGGCTTATATCCTTTGTAAAGTAGTGATATATGCCAAAACCACCGGCGCCTACGGCATTATTCCCGCTCTGATAGTCAGCGGCGAATACCCACTTGTTATATTCATCCTTGCCGTCCTTTGCAGGAAGAAAACCCTTATCATAGCCAATCATAAAACCGGTGTTATCTTTTTTCCCATTTTTATCTACAAGGATCTTGTCATTTCCCATATAACCTCCCACATGGAGACGGCCAAAATTCATCGGGATGGTCTTCCCGACCATCACATGCATAATATCCTGGTCTGTTCTTGCAGCTCCATCCCTCTTGGTTCCCACATTATATATACCGATATTCAGGGCAGGCGAGCCTTCAAACAGGGAGTTCTCCGGCGTTCCAAGCTTTGCATTGAAATAGACCGGCTCTGTAGCTGGTTCTAAGAGGTCTATACCAACCTCCAACTGAAGTTTTTCGAAGGGAAGCACGCCGACTGTAAGTCCGATATCTGTTGGGAGGTCTCCGGTTTTACCGGCATCTCCCCCTAAGGTATAATAATTGTCTATGCCAATATGCCAGACCCCATACGACTGGATGTCCGATGTTGCAGGTGACCAATATGTTGTTGACGGTGTTGCAAACGCTAAATTCCATCCTCCTGCAAATAGTATTGCTGCTACTGCCAGCGCTGCTGCTACCTTTTTCATTTCCTTTCCTCCTTTTGTGTGTTTTTTCGAAAACCCTGTTTGTCAGGGAAAATTAAAAGACGCCTCTCCCTTTCAGAAGAAGGCGCCTTTGCCTTATTCAATTTAAGCTGCACAGGATACGCCTTTGTATCCTTGTATCTGCAAATCATTGCAACTCCTATGCCAAACCATAAAAATCGGTATTTTAAAGGCTAAAGCCTTGAGTTACGGTTGTAACTCAAACCTTTAGGTTTGAGATTTGCTCAAGTTATAAACACCCATGCCTATTTATAAATCAGACTGAAAAATCTTGAAAACACCGCTTCGCCGTATCTGTGAATGGTTTTTATATTTTCCGAAGTGTCTTTCAAAATATTTTCAGGATTGATGTATGCCTTTACCGAAGTTAGTTCTTTGTCATTCACATCTATCCATTCCCTTACCATCTCTTCCGTAACCTCAAGATGAAACTGGAGGCCATACGCATTTTTGCCGACCTTTATTATCTGATTCGGAAACAATTCTGAAGACGCAAGACATTTGCTGCTTTCAGGGATGTCAAATGTATCGCCATGCCATTGAAATACGGTAAACTCATCAGGCAGGCCGACAAACAATCCGTCTCTCTTGCCTTCATCTGTCAATTCCACCTTATACCAGCCGATCTCCTTTTTGTTTCCCTTGTAAACATCCGCGCCCGCAGCCTTTGCAAGAAGCTGGGCGCCGAGGCAGATGCCGAGTATCGGCATATCATTTTTCAAGGCATTTTTTATCAGCGCTATCTCATGCTTTATAAATGGATGAATATCTTCTTCATATACGCCCATTGGCCCGCCGAGGACACCTTTCCTATTATCCCCGAACCTTCGCTCCTTACATGCTGCAACACAAGGATCCGCGACATCACTTTCTCTCTTCCAATGCAGCAATCAGTATTTCTGCAATTTCTTTCATGGATCTTCTTTTGTCCATACTTAGCCTTTGAATTCTAGAGAATGCATCTCTCTCCGATAGACCTTCCTTTTCCATTAAAAAGCCCTTTGCCCTTTCTATCACTTTTCTTGCCTCAATGGTCTCTTTTAAATCTATATTTTCCTTACTTACAGCCTGAAACTCATTGAACCGTGATATGGCAAGCTCAATGGTTGGCAATAATTCTTCCTCCCTTATAGGTTTTACAAGATATGCCATAACACCTGCTTCCACAGCCCGCTTGATAGTTTCTTCATCTTTCTTGGCTGTTAAGAGAATGACGGGTGTTGGCTTTAATCTGTTTATTGCTGTTGCAGCCTCAATGCCATCCATGCCTGGCAATTTAACATCCATGAAAACTGCATCAGGAGATAATTCCTGCATGAGAGCCACCGCATCAAGACCGCTCTTGCCCTCGCCTATGACATCGCAGCCGATGTTCGTTAAAAGCCCTTTTAACACAAACCTCTGGTCAGCGTTATCATCTATGATTATTATTTTTCTCTTTGGCATATAATACTGCATGTAATTCTATAATAGCAATTCTAATGCCAAAAAAAGCAGGCAATAGGCAATTGGCTATAGGCAATAGGAAAAAACCTTATAGCCTCTCGCCTATAGCCTATGGCCTTTATTTTTTGTGATTTTATATTCGGCAGGTGTGTAGAAAATTTGGGCAGATGATTAAAGAAAGAGTCAAAGTATCAAAGAGTCATAGAGTCAAAGTTTTTCCTCTGATACTCTGACTCTTTGACTCTTTGACACCCTATGGCTGGTTTTGAGTTTTAATTTTTCATAGACAACTTAAACCTATCTGCAAAGTCTCTCATACAACTCCACATATCTCTTTGCCGACCTTTCCCATGAAAAATCCTGCTGCATTGCATTCTGAACAAGCCTTTTCCACTCTCTTTTATTGGAAAAAACCTTAATTGCCTCTTTTACTTTTGCGAGGAGTATTTGCGCAGAATATTCCTTGAACTTAAAGCCATTCCCTGCCCCTGTCTTTGCATCATAGTCCTGAATCGTATCATCAAGTCCGCCTGTTGCCCGCACTATCGGGATTGTGCCATATTTCAGACTGTATATCTGATTCAAACCGCAAGGCTCATATTTTGACGGCATGAGAAACATGTCGCTTCCCGCCTCTATCTTATGCGCAATCTTGTTGTCAAAGGTAATCTTTACGCCGAATTTCTTTGGATATTTTTTTGCAAGCCCTTCAAACAACTCATGATATTTTCTCTCGCCTGTGCCGAGAACAACCATGCCAAGATTCATGCCCATCAACTCTTCCATAGCCTGCGAAAGTATGTCAAAACCCTTCTGGTCTGCAAGCCTTGATATGATGCCGATAACCGGCGCATCGTCCGGAAGATTAAGATTATACTCCTTTAAAAGGTCTTGCCTGCACTTTGCCTTGCCGTTTAAATCTTTGTAATCATATTTTGCAATTATGAATTTATCTTTTTCAGGACTCCAGTCGTCATAGTCAACGCCGTTCAGCACGCCAAAAAGATTTTCTTTCTTTGCCTGTAACACGCCTTCAAGGCCATAGCCGAATTCAGGGGTTTGAATCTCCTTAGAATATTTTTCGCTGACTGTCGTGACAATATCTGAAAATACAATCCCTGCCTTTAACAGATTCATGTTCCCCCAAAACTCAACGCCGTCCGGAGTAAAGATATCCGGCGGAAGACCTGTCAATTGAAAATGGGATTTTGGAAATTGCCCCTGATAAGCAATATTGTGGATTGTAAATAGGGTTTTTGTATCCGCAAAGAACGGATCGTTTTTATAGATGGTTTTTAGAAATGTTGAGATAAGACCTGTCTGCCAATCATGGCAGTGGATGATGTCGGGTTTGAAATTTAGCTTTTTTATTGCCTCTATGACTGCCCGCGAAAATACTATAAACCTCTCTGCATTGTCAAAATAGTCGCCCTCCGGCATTGTGTAAAGATACTTCCTGTCATAGTATTCGTCTCTTTTTAAGAAATATGCTGTGATGCCATTTGCCTCGCCTTCAAATACAGAAGCGCTTACTTCTCTAAAACCAATCTGCAAAGAAACCTTGATGCCGGTATCTTTGAGATTAAAATTCCCTTCCTGAACATGCCTGTAAAGCGGCATTATAATTCTGACTTCGCAACCAAGCCTGTTAAGAACCTTTGGCAGTGCGCCCGTCACATCAGCCAGCCCTCCTGTTTTTGCAAACGGTATCGCCTCTGGCGTTGCTATAAGGATTTTAAGAGGTTTCACGGTGTCTCCTTGGCAATAATTATACCCCATCTATCCTGCGATGCAATCATAGTTCACTGTTTTAGCCTTTAGAAATCTCAAAATCCATTTTTACCTTCTCTAAAACCTCTTTATCCATAATCAACTCTGCCGCTGTCAATGCCAGACACCTTGCGCCTTCCATAATGGCATTCTTGCCGTCCTCGGTAATAGTCGCATCTGCAAATTCTCTTGTATGGATATTTATGCCTCTCCGAAGCAGAATATGCGGATGAATGGTGGGCAAAACCTGAGACACATTACCGATATCAGAAGAACCGGCATTTTTATCCATAGGAAAATCATCTTCTCTAAGACCAAGAAACTCCATCTGCCTTCTGTAAATATCTGCAAATGCCTTATTTATTTTAAGAGGCGCATTCATGTCAGCGCCTTCTTCTATGGTTAGTTGGCACCCTGTCGCAAGCGCCGCACCCCTTGCGCAGTTTAAAACCTTCTCTTTTACAGAATATAGTTCATTCATATCCTTTGCACGCACATAAAAACTGGCTGACGCCTTTTCAGGTATAATATTAGGCGCAGCGCCGCCGTCTGTTATTATCCCATGAATACGCACATCGCTTCTTAACTGCTGCCTCAAGGCGCTTATGGAATGAAAGGTCTGGATAACGGCATCAAGGGCATTTATCCCTTCCTCCGGATATGCAGAGGCATGACTCGGCTTGCCTTTAAAATTAAGATTAAGCCTGATGAGGCCGAGGAAAATTCTGGACACCATCCTCTTTGAAGAAGGGTGCACCATCATTGCAACATCAAGCCCGTTAAATATACCAGCCTTTATCATTGCAATCTTTCCTACGCCAATCTCTTCCGCAGGCGTTCCAAGCACAACCGCGCTTCCGCCTATCTTTGGAATCAGTTCGGAAACTGCTATTGCAGCGCAGACTGAGGCCACACCGGAAATATTATGCCCGCAACCGTGGCCTATTTGAGGTAAGGCATCCATCTCAACAAGAAGGCTGATTGCCGGTCTTCCGTTTCCAAAATGGGCTTTGAACGCAGTTTCCATACCGGCAACACCTTTATCTACCTTAAAACCAAACTCCTCAAGTATAGAAGTGCAGGCTACAGAAGTCTTGTATTCCTTCAGACCTGTTTCAGGATTATGGTAAAAATCGCAGCTTAAAGAAAAAAGTCTGTCTTTTAACCCATCAAGGATTTTTAATATCTCTGTCTTTATTTCGGTCATGCGCATAATAAGATTAGCTCTTTAATATCAGCAATGATAACATCTGCCCCTGCCTCTTCTAATTCTTGTCTTCCCCTGAAGCCGTAGACAGCACCTATTGTTACAACACCTGCCTTTTTCCCTGCCTCAATGTCAATCTTGCTGTCTCCTATAAAAACAGCTTTTTTTGGCAAAACATGCAGCTCTTTCAAGATGTTCTCAATTGCCTCTGGTGCAGGTTTCTTGTTTTGCACACCATCTCCGCCAACTACCTTCTGAAAGTAATTTGCTATATTTAATCCATCTAAAATCCTTTCTGTCAGATTCAGAGGTTTATTGGTAGCTATCGCAAGTTTTT
>JACPZB010000092.1 GCA_016195725.1 Deltaproteobacteria bacterium
AATCCTTTGCAACTGATACCATATTCTTCTGGGATTTAGATAAAACCATCTGTTGGCTTTTTTTACGCCCTTTTCCAATTCCTCTTTTGACAGGTTCGGGTAAGATACGAGCGCCTTCTCAGTGGGAGAGAGATTTTTTTCAAGATCGTGAATCTCCGGTTCTACCGCCCATTTTTCCTTCATGGCCTTTTCCGAAAACTCAGTGCCGGGAAACGGCGTGGCTATGCTGAACATGCAATAGTTGACCGGCAGCGCGGATATTTTTTTTATTGTCCTCTCCATGCTCTCTTTGGTTTCCAGCGGCGATGATCCGAACATGATATTGGGTTTGGGCTCTATGCCGTATTTATTCAGCAAAAGAACGGCCTTCTGAACCGTTGCCGCATCCATGTCCTTTTTTATGTCATCCAGCACGACCTGATCCATGGATTCCACGCCGAGGTCAACATACCTGCATCCCGCCTCTGCCAGCGCCTTTACCATCTCATCATCCAGAATCAGATCGCACCGCGCCAAAACGCCGAAAGGCAGGCCAACCTCTTTTAGCCCCGCGCAAATTTCAAGAATCCTTTTTTTGCCGCCAAAGAGAAATAAGTCATCAACCACAGAGACGGCCTTATAACCCTGTTCCTTTATGAGTTTAAATTCTTCAATGATATTTTGCGGAGAGCGGAGCTTTACCGGCGGCTTTTTGCCGTTGTGAAACCGCTTCCATTCCAGCTCCCTTGCCCAGCTTATGGCATTGGGAACGCAGTAATAACATCTGAAACTACAGCCGCGGGATGTAAGAATAAGGGTTACCGGTCTATCAGGAAGTTTTGGGTTGAAGTATTCATCTTTCTTTTCGTCAATAAGATTTCTTGCAGGAAAAGGAAGGGAATCCAGGTCTTCGATCACACCATACGTTTCGGTTTCAATCATCCGTCCATTTTTGAGATAAGCTATACCTTTGATAGGGTCAAATAAACCCGTGTCAAAACCTTTTATTAAATTCTTTATAATAAATTCTGCTTCTCCCCGGACAATATAACACCTTTCGTTCAGAAGAAAATTCTGCGGCTTTAAAGTCGGATGGGGGCCGAAAAATATTACTCTTGCACTGGTATTGTCTAAAATATATTTGGCTGCCCTTATATCAATGCTTTCTGCGAGCAGCACGGTGTGAAAGATATAGACATCATAATTCTGCTCATTGACAAACTGGCAAAATTCCTCCCACGAATTTTCATAGGCAAAATCCCTGAGATAAACCGTATGACCTTCCCTCTCCAATACGGATGCTGCATACAGCATGGGAAGCTCAGGCTGCCTGTAATAGGTGAAGGTGCAGCCATAAACCCGTTCCGGGGTTTTATCGTGGGATTTGGCAGGGGGAATGAGAAGACAGATCTTCATATCGCGGTTATCATGTTTTCAAAAACCATCTCACCATGGCCAGGCACCAGACCATATTTCGCAGCAGATGCACCAGGGGGAGAAAAAAGGCCGTGATGTCTTTCTGTTTTACGAATATACCAACGGCAAAAACGAATCTATCTATCATAATGAAACCCAAAATTCCTAAGGCCCCAAACAAGAAATATCTACCGGTGGTTGAGTAGGCCGTAAGCAGCAAGCCGCAAGCAGTTACGAACAACAGGAGAGAGAGCAAGGTGAGCGGCGCCTGCATAATCATCCTAATTCCCGAAACGCTGTCGCCGGCAATCCTTTCCCTGTGCTTTTGAATAAGCTGCATTCTGCCGTAGGCCGAGTGATACTGCTGTTTTATGTATCCTTTGAAATCCGCTTTCCAGTAATGGTCGCAGAGGGCATCCTTCCTGAAGGCAAGTTTGTATCCCGCCTTTTGGAGCCGGTAGCTCATGTCGTTGTCATAGCCGTATTTAAATGCCGGATCAAAGAGTCCTGTTTTTTCTATGGCTGATTTTCTGTATGCCGTATCTCCTGTGCAGACCTGTGTTACATATTTTGACGGTATGCTGTCATACCGAGCCTCTACATCATAGCCCATCATCCTTGCCCATAAAGAAACTCCTTGCGGCGTTTTGTAATAACCCTGAACAGCGCCGACCGCCGGATCGTAAAACTCTTCCATTATTTTCCTAAGCCAATCTTTATAAAGAACCACATCCGAGTCAATACTACATACAATATCATACTTTGCTGCCTTGAAACCATTATTGGTGGCAGCCACGGCCCCCTCATTGGGCTGATCTATTATTCTCAAATCCCTCTTTCCCTGAAAACCCTTAACTATTTCCAAAGATTTATCCCTGCTCCCATCATTGACAACTATCACTTCTATTGGGGCGGAATAATCCTGTGTAAAAATGGCCTCAAGCACATTTTTTATGTGCTTCTCAGCGTTATACATGGGAATGACGATGCTTACCGGTATGTTCATAATAGGTTATCTTCTTGTCAAGAAAACTCCGCATTCGCGGCAGATGACATTTTTTTCCGGCTTCTTGTTTGCAAAAAGGCTTCTGGCCGATATATAGTCCTTATTGTTCCAGATGTTCTTAAAATCTGTATCCAGAATATTTCCGAAAACGGCCATTTCCCCTTCCACATAACAGCAGGGAGAAACGGTGCCATCCCAGTTAAATATAACCGCACGCCATAGCCACCAGCATCGTTTACCGATATCTCCATCCTGAATGTCGTATCGCATCCTTTTTTTTAGCTCGTCGGCAGGCAGCCATTTTTCGGCAAGGTTGCCGTCATTCACGCCAAAGGGCAACACCACTGTCCCAAACGATATGCTATCCACCCCGATCTCCTGCGCCATGGCTTTTGCTTTATCAATCTCATGGATGTTGTGTTTCATTTTCAAAAACTGCCACTCTAAAAAAGGTTTTTTGTTACGGAGTTTCTTTTTTGTTTCCACTAAAAGTTTTGCATTATGCAGCGCCAAATCAAAATTTCCGCCTACCCTGTATCGCATATAAGTTTCCTTGCTTGCCCCGTCAATAGACAAAACCATGGTATCCAGACCGGATGTTATGAAAGCATCCGCCTCTTCCCGCGTCAAAGGAAAACTGAGATTGGTGCTTACGCTGATTGCAACCTTGTATGTCTTTGCATATTGTATAAACCGGATTATCTCTTTGTGGAAAAGCGATTCCCCCCAGTTGTGGAGATATATATGCAGGGCATACGGCCCGAGTTCGTCTATTATTTTCCTGAAGGTCTCAAACTGCATATAACCCTTTTTCTTCGCAGAGAGGCCGGCGCCGGTTGCGCAGAGCGGACATTTAAGCTGGCAGATATTGGTGAGGTCAACGATTATCTCATAGGGATAGCCGCGCACCATCTCCTTTCTGCGCAAGAGCGCCCATTCCACCTTCATGACATTCACTAATTTTCCGAAGGTTACATACCTTGCCCTTTCCCTCAAATAATTTTTGAGCCTGCCGAATGTTTTTATAAAATGCAGAAGCCTTTTCATACTTATTATTGCTGTGAACCGCCGAGTTGATTATATATTTCATAATATCTGGAGCTGACGGCATCAATACGGTATTTCTTTTGAATCGTATCCAACGCCATTTCCCCAAGGGAGGACGCCTTGTTTTTATTATTCATCAATTCTAAAACGGCAGAAGCCAGCCCGGCGCTGTCTCCCGGCTCAACAAGCAGACCGTTCACCCCATTCTGCAATACATCTTCGGAGCCGCCGATTTTAGTGGCAACTATCGGCAATCCGAAGGCCATGGCCTCCAACAAGGAATTTGCCAACCCCTCTTGAAGCGACGGCTGCACAAACAGATCGGTTATGCCGAGAAAATTGCTCACCGTATCCTGCCATCCCAAAAAAAAGGCGGAATCCTTTATCTGTAGTTCGCCTGCCATACTTTCCAGCACCGGCCTCATTGGTCCGTCGCCTATGATAAGTAATACGGCATCATTGCGCTTTTTTACCACTTCCTGCCATGCAGACAGGAGAAATTCCACTCCTTTGCGCCTGACCAATCTCCCGCAATATGTAACAATCACCTTATCCTTCAGGCCATAGGTATCTTTGAGCTGGCCATTCTGCGATATATCCGCTTTGCGAAAATTGACGACATCAATAAAATTGGGAATTCTTATAATCCGCTTATATTCTATTCCGTCTCTCAAAAGCCCCTGATAAATCTCATCGCTTATGGCGATAAAAATATCCACAGACTTGATTAAACGCATCAGAATGTTGCCGATGGGCCAAAAGCTGTTTTTTAAAGATCCGGCCTCTAAAGCATGGTTTGCCGCCGAAACCTTGGCAATTACCTTCTTGCCAAGCAATTTAAGAAAAAAAATATTAAAAAAAAGCGCAGCCCTCGCTCCGTGAAAATGCGCCACATCGTATGCCTTTCTGTTTCTGAAAAGCGCGTAAGCACAGCCCATGGAAAAAATTAGAGCGATCAATATATTCTTAAAACCGATTTCCTCCAACGCCGAAAGGCGGGGCCAAGGCGTCCATATTCGTATGATTTTGACCTTTTGACTGTAATGCGCTACCGGCACCCCATACATTTTTCTGGTAATAACCAAAACTTTTCCGCCTTTATCGGCAATCCTTTCCGAAAGAAGTTGAGCCTGTCTGCCCAAACCACCCAAAGAAAGATGATAGAGGGGTGCAACCATACAAACCCGTATCATACCCATACCTTTTTATATTGCAGGTTCTCGGTATCTATAAATTCCCTATGCCACAACTCCAGCATTAATAGGTTCCATATATGGTACTGCCAGTTCCATCTGCCGGAGACATGCTCATCCAGAATCTTTTGTATAAAACCTTTCTGAAAGTATCCCCTCTCCACACACCGTTTCCCAAGGAGCATATCATACGCCATCTCCTTCAATTCATTCCTGAACCAGTGGTCTATGGGAACCCCGAACCCCATCTTGCTTCTAAAAAGCACATCATCAGGGAGAATACCCCTCAGCGCCTCTTTTAGGATATATTTCGTTGTCCTCCCCTTAAGTTTCAACTCCGATGGGATTCTTGCCGCAAACTCCATGAATTCATGGTCAAGGAACGGTGAGCGCGCCTCAAGGGAATTCGCCATTGAAGCGACATCCACCTTCACAAGAAGGTCATCCGGCAGATACATCATCACATCCGCATATAGTGTCTTATCAAGAAAACTTTCAGCTTCAACCTCTTTATATTTATCAAAGAGGAGTTCGAATGAGTCTATACCTGAAACCTTATCCGTAAACCCATCTGTGTATAACTCAGATTTCATCTCCATTGAGAAATGGCAGAGCCAATGGGCATTCCTTATCTCAGGCGATTTGACATATTCCTGAAGAAACCTCTTCAGCCTCCAGAAAAAATTCTTCGGGTCTTTGCCGTGCGGCAGTATCATTACAAGTGGTAAGAGCGCCTTTGCAATCGGTGTTGGAAAAAATCTGTGAATCTTTCTTGAAAACTCATTCGCCGCATATCTCCCGTAACCGGCAAAATTCTCATCCCCCCCGTCGCCGTTCAATACAACCGTCACATGCTCTCTGGCAAGTTTCGAAACATAATATGTTGGAATTGCCGATGAATCCGCAAAAGGCTCATTGTAATGCCATACAAGTTTATCAATGACCTCCATTGCCTTTGGCTCAACGATAAATTCCGTATGGTCTGTCTTATATCTTTCTGCAACCATTCTCGCATATCGCAATTCATTATATGCTTCCTCTTTAAAGCCTATTGAAAAAGTCTTTACCGGTTCATTTACCATCCCTGCCATAAGCGCAACCGTTGCACTTGAATCAATGCCTCCGCTTAAAAATGCGCCGAGCGGCACATCGCTTATGAGCCTTATCGTTATTGCCTCTTTTAGCCTTTCAATTATCTCGCTCTTTATCTCTTCTATCCCAATTTCGTGTTTTGGCAGATAAGAGAGTTTCCAGTATCTCTTCATATCCACATGTCCATTTTTTAAAATGAGGCAATGCGCAGGAGGAAGCTTATTTATCCCTTCAAATGCAGTCCATGGAGATGGCACATCCTGATAGGTGAGATAATGGTGGATGGCTAAATAGTCTGGTTTTCTTTGAAAGGCGGTGTCTTGCAGTATGGCCTTTATTTCAGAGGCAAATACAAAGGCGCTATTGGCATGCCGGTAATACAATGGCTTCTTCCCAACCCGATCCCTTGCCAGAAAAAGGGATTTATCCCTCTCGTCCCAGATGGCAAAGGCAAACATGCCCCTCAGTTTCTGAACGCATTCTGTGCCTTCTTCTTCGTAAAGATGCAGAATAACCTCTGTGTCGGAATGAGAGCGAAATGTATGACCCCTCTTTATGAGGTCTTTTTTTAAATCGATAAAATTATAAATCTCGCCGTTAAAAACTATCCAGACAGAACCGTCCTCATTGGACATGGGCTGATGGGCAAGGGGAGAGAGGTCAATGATGGAAAGCCTTCTGTGTCCCAGTCCGACACTGCCCTTCACATAAATTCCTTCATCATCAGGCCCGCGATGGGCTATGATTGAGGCCATCCTTTTCAGAAGGGTTTCATCAACAGGCTCATTATGAAAATTTATTTTGCCGCAGATTCCGCACATTAGTTGACTCGTGGTTTATACCGTAAAATAGCGATTAAAAACCTCGCTATTTTACAAACCGGCGATTTGCCCGCCATACTTCGTTATCGGACAATTTTTACTTCTCACCGTATCGGTGAACATACGGTTCGTCGTAAAAATTGTCCGCTGCCTCGTCTGGCAGGCAACTTGCCGGTTTCCCCAAAAATCAAACGCTATTTTTGGGCTATAGTTCATGATTGCTGTAAATAAACTTGGAAAAAGGCAAAAAGTGAATTGTAGTCTTATCCATGCGATGGATTCCATCCATGCTCAGGTTTATTACAAAGGCATCCCGGGGCCGGTGTCTTTTGATAAAACTTATCAGCGACCGTGAAATATCCGGTTTTTTAAACCGCTGATATTTCACTTCAATGGGAATCTGCCTTTTGCCGGAATCAATAATAAAATCCACCTCTGCGCCGTCTTTTGTCCGCCAGAAATGAATCTTTGCTCCGCTAAACCGTATCTTTTCTCTGAGAACATTGATGATAAAATTCTGAAAAACAAATCCTGAATCAGAGGGCATTTTAAGCTGACCGAAGACGCCCGATGTGTAATTCCGCAAACCTAAATCACAGAAGTAATATACAGGTGATTTTGTAATCTCTTTTCTTATATTGGTAAAATAAGGGGTAATTTTATGCAGCACAAAGGTCTTTTCAGCATACCAGAGATAATTCTTGAGGGTTGGGAGAGAAATCCCAACCGTGCCTGATATTTCATGATAATTGACCAGATTGCCGATCTGACTTGCCATGAGGCGGATTAAATGATAATAGCTCTCTAATTTTTCGACCCTTAAAAAAGAGGATATATCCCTCTCAAGATAACTTCGGAAAATATCATCAACAATCCTTCTTTTGTCTTTCAACTCGTCTTCCAACACAACCCTGGGATAACCGCCAAAGTTCAGATATTCTTCGAGGAGAGAGAATGTCCTTTCTTTTTCTATCTCGAAAAATTCAGAAAGGCGGTCTTCGTAGCGATAACCGGTCTTAAAATCAACGAACTCTTCAAAAGAAAGGGTGTTTAATTCAAAGACCTGTTTTCTTCCAACAAGCGACTCATGGATTCTTTCTTTTAATTCTATGCTCCCTGACCCTGATACAATAAATTTATATGGCAGGCTGCGGTCATAGATGCCCTTTAAGAAAAGTCCGGCATCTTGCTTCCTTTGAATCTCATCAATAAAGATATATCCTTTTTTCGTCCCGATCTCCAAACGTATCTTGGAAAGCAATTTGGCCTGGGAAGAAAAAAATTCTCTGTCTTCCTCAAAATCGAGATTCAAAAATAAAGTCTTTTCTCCCTGTTTATTGAGTTCATCCTGAAGAAGCGACATCAAGGTCGTCTTCCCTGCCTGTCTCGGCCCGATGATCAGGCTTATCTCTTTTTTGCGGAGATGGTCTTTTAGCCCCTGTAAGAGTCTACGCTTAATCATGCCTTTATTTTAGTCCGATATTTTTGAAAGTCAACTTATATTTTTCTCGTGTAAGGTTTTAGATACGGTAACTATATCGCATGGCATAATAGGGGGGTTATTGCATGCGGAGTCACTTATTCCGCACATACACCCTCTATAACAGCCTCATACTCCTTTATAATCTTTTCCACTCGGAAATCCTCAGCCCGTTTTTTTCCTGCCTCTCCCAATCTTTTTCTTAAAGCCTCATCCGTCAAAAGCCTTTTAATGGCCTCAGCAAGCGACTTCTCATCAGCAGGAGGAACCAGAAGGCCATTAACGCCATCGGAAATTATTTCCTCAGGCCCTGTAGGGCAGCGGGTGGCAACAGAAGGAACACCCAGAGCAAGAGCCTCCAGCAGGACATTAGGGAAACCTTCGTAAAGAGAGGAAAGGACGAACAGAGTGGAGTTTGCCACATATTTATAAGGATTTTTCTGAAAACCAAGAAATGCAACTTTATCATCAATATCCAATTCAACGACTAATTTCCTGAGTCTTTCTTTCTCTGCTCCCTCTCCGAGTATTACCAACCTACAAGATATACCTTCTGCTGCTATAATACGAAATGCGCGTATGAGATAAGAAAAACCCTTCTCAAGGGATAGTCTCCCCACAGCAATAATTATAGGTATATTTTCTTGATACCATGGATGATTAACATCCTCGACACTCATATGGTTTATCTTCCGGATATCTGTTGGATTGTGAATTATGGCAATCTTGTTTGCAGAAATGGTAGAGATTTTGCTTAATATAAGGCCCATGCTTTTAGAATTTACTATAATTTCAGTAGCTTTGGGATAAAGAAAACGGATAGTGAAATTTCGCAGTAACTTTATGAACCAATTCTCATAAGGAATCATGGAAGTTCTTTCGCTCACTATAATACTGCACTTTACCTTACTTAAAAACCTTGCTAATACAGTAACAAGATTTGTGTACCACATGAAACTCACTACAACATCCGGCCTTTCTTTTTTCAATAACTTTGCAAGGCTAATAAAAACAAAATACTTTGAAACATATCTACTTTGATTATCCATTAGCGCCTTTACACTAATATCTGAAGGGATATCGGTCAGGAATTCGCCATTCCTCTCAAACAATATTAAATGC
The DNA here is from genome assembly GCA_016195725.1 of Deltaproteobacteria bacterium. Classification (GTDB taxonomy): domain Bacteria; phylum Desulfobacterota; class GWC2-55-46; order UBA9637; family UBA9637; genus UBA10170. The sequence continues at coordinate 9,157 of JACPZB010000092.1, forward strand.
GGTCGGAACTTACTGCGGTCTATATGCCTCATGATATAGAGAATAACCCTTTCTGCGCCACCGCCCGCAAGGGCAGGAATCACAAAAAAAATCTTTCTCAATTCTTCTTGCCCCTCATACATATCTGGCAAAGGCTGCTCTCTTTATCGATGTCATATAGTTCTATATTTGTGAATCTCTCTTCTTTATACCATTTAAATACCTCTGGCCAGGTATGTTTCCATTGATATTTCGGTGTATACCAATCAAAGGTGTCAAGCCATCGCCACCTCCGATCCGGCCAGTTCGCCGTAGGCAGGAGAAATTGGGCTGCTTTCCCGAAGAAAGGGATATTATGGATATAATAGAGCGGCACCGCAACAGAGGACAGTAAGTACATGAGCCGGATTGGCAGCTTCGTGGTGATCTTCCTCCAGATATCGCTGAAATAGTGGTAATGGCCGTAGCCGTAAATGAAGACCGCAAACTCCCCGCCTTTTTTCAGGAAGGGGACAACTGATTGGAAGGCCTTTTTGGTATCCGGCGTATGATGCAGCACGCCGATGGAGTACGCGAGATTGAAGGTCTCCTTGCGGAAGGGCAGGTGGAATATATCGGCCTGGATGATATGGACATTATCTCTTTGTCCAATATTCTTATATGCAGCCTCCACAGCAAAACTTAAATCAATTCCAACCACCTCGCCGCCCCATCGTGAAACCACATCTGCAAATCTTCCTGCTCCGACACCAACATCAAGAATGAGTTTCCCCTTCATGTCTTCAGGCTTCCAGCCGGTTTTCCATAAAAAGGTCTTCTCCGATTCATCAGTGTTGTTAAGAATATCCATTTGCACATCGTAGAACTTGTTCCACTCAAAGCTGAAACTGTCAACATATTTATCCGTATCAACAAATCTTGGAATAAAATCTTTGATGGGAAATGCCTTGCCGCAATTTTTGCAAGAAAGGCATCCATCCTTAATTTCCAAGTCTTCCATTGCCGCCACCTTCAAATCAAACATACCGCCGCATTCCGGACATGCAAGAAAATTAAGTATTTTTTCTTTCATTTAATGGCCTCCTTGTCACTAAAAACTTCTAAAAATGACTCAACAAATCTTTCTTCGGAACAGTTATTTTTTGCCCAAAGCCATGCTTTATGGCTTAAATTATCGTAATTATTCCTGTCCATGACCGTCTGTGACATAACATTGGCTATCTTATCCGGGTCATTACTATTAAAAATAGGCGGCGTCTCTTTGTAAAAGGGGATGCCTGAACTTTTTTCTTTAAAGAAAGAAATACAAGGAGTTGCATTGGATAAAGGCTCAATCGCAGTAAATGTAATAACCGGTGTTCCAAACTGACCAAAACAGATGGCTGCGCCTTGATAATATTTATCAAGTTCTTCACGCCTTATTTCATCAATCCACACAATAAACTTATCAATACCTAAATTCCGCGCCAGCAGCTTAGATTCATCTACATCAGGCCCTTTTTCTACCAAGATGAGTTTAACCATATGCGCATTTGACAATCTTAAGTATTTTGCAAAGGAATGTATTATAATATCATTACCTTTATTGTCGGAAAGGGCCTTTTTTTTACCAGCCCAGAAGTGCCTTGATGAGGAGAAGAAAAAATAGTCTGCTTGTATTTTTTCGCATATATCCTTTCTGCTCTCTTCTTTTTTGGACACAAGCGCTGGATAATCCAAAATTTTAATAAAATGCGGTAAAAAAAACAGTCCTTTATCAGGACTTATAGTTTTGCAAGTCTCTATTTGATATGGTGCGATCATCATAGAATCGGCGCAATATACAGATTTTCTTTGCTCCCTGCGGGTCGTAAAAATGAAATATGGGTAACCTATAATTTTTTTCCAGAAAGCGTAGCCTGCTGGCCACACCGGAGCAAAACATTGCTGATCGAGATCTGACCCATAACTCCAATATTTGTAATTGATGCCTGCATGTTCAAGAAGATATGCCTTGTTTCCAGTTGCAAAGCAAAAAAATATATCATATTCCTTCCTTATTTGATTTAAAAGATTTATCTTTTTTGACGCTGAAAGACCTTTGGTAAACATATAGGATAAGTCCCAATCTTCGCATCTATCTCCATAATGAAACTGTGTTGAATCATGACCTGATGCTCCCTGCTCTAAAGAAATATAAAAAGTCTTAACCCCATGCCGATTTAGTATTTCCGCCATCCTAAACGGCAAGCCGCCGACCTCAAATGAACAGAATATAAGATAATTCACCTTCCCTCCAGGATAAATAAGGATAACCCATTAAAGAGAATGGATTATTTTTTTAAGGGTTTCACATACCATCTTTACATCTTCTTCAGTGAGTTTGGGATACAGAGGAAGGGTAATCGTCCTATTGCCGATTTCATTTGCCACAGGAAAATCCTCCGATTTATATCCAAATGTTTTCCTGAAATATGTCAGTGTATGCACTGCCCGGTAATTCACCGCACAACCAACCCCTGCTGCCTGCAAGGTATGCATAACTTCATCACGGGAACACCTTTTCGGCAAAAGGACAGTAAAAAGATGATGGCCGCTAATCTCGCTGTCATCAGGCGGTTCGATAAAATCGAGCCCTTCGATATCCTGCAAAAGCTGACGGTAATGTATTTCCATATATTGTCTTTTCTTTCTGTTAGCATCCAACCTGTCTATTTGGTTAATAAGAAGCGCCGCCTGAATATCATCCATATTATACTTCCACCCCATCATCTCCATATCCCAGTGTTCATATCTTTTTGTATAACGGGAGGATGCATTCTTTGATATGCCATGATGCCTTGCAGAGCGATACCATGCAGCTTCTTCAGAGGATTTGCAAACTAATGCCCCGCCTTCACCGCAAGTAATATTTTTAGTGGCGTAAAAAGAAAAACACGCAGCATTGCTGAGCTGACAGGGACGGATGCCATCCCTCATCCCTTCTATACAATGTGCGGCATCCTCAATAAGGACAAGATTATATTTTTGGGCCAGTGTTGAAAACCCTTTCATATCAGCCATTCGTCCGTAGAGATGAACTGGAAGTATTGCCTTAGTCTTCTCGGTGATTTTAGATTCAACTAATTCTGGTAACAATAGTCCGCTTTTTGGACATACATCTACAAATACCGGCATTGCACCAGCCTCAATAATTGCCGTTGCTGTGGCGACAAATGTCATCGGTGTAGTTATTACTTCATCCCTCGATCCTATTCCATGACATAAAAGGGCCAGATGGAGGGCACCAGTGCAGCTTGTAAGACCGACGGCATCTGAAATATTTAAATATTCAGCAAACTTTTTCTCAAACTTCTCCACCATTGGGCCGGTGGTAAGAAAAGTAGACCGCATTACCTGATTTGCGAGGTCAATATCTTCCTCTGTTAAATTATGCTTAAAAAATTCTATTCTCTTTTCCATTTGCAAGCCTTAATGTAAAAATTAATGCAGTTCCTTTTTACCGCTTTTGGTGATAATCGGCACTGTTTTCATCCACAACTGCCTTTCCCACCAAGTCGTATTCTCTTTATACCATGTAATTGTTTTGGCCAGCGCATCCTCCCATGCTGTCTTTGGCTGCCAATTTAGAACTTTTTTTATCTTTGATATATCACCGGTGTGTCTAAATACCTGTCCCGGCCTTTCTCCAACAAAAGTGATGATTGAATCGCTTTTTCCCATCATATTTACCACATCTTTAGCAACTGAAAGCATAGAGCGGTGAACCCCTGATGCAACATTAAAAACCTCTCCCTTTACTTTTTTAATATCGGTATGCATAATAATATCCACAGCCTTGCAAACATCTTCAACAAATATAAAATCCCGCGCCGCCGTCCCGTCTCCATGCACCCTGACAGGCTCATCCAAAATACAGCTCGTTATAAATCTCGGCACTGCCTTTTCCAAATGCTGATAAGGACCATAATTATTAAAAGGACGGATTATTACGGCGGGTATTTCATAGGTTGCCCAATAAGAATAAACCAGCCTATCTGCACCTGCTTTCGCGGCCGCATAAGGGCTCATTGGCATAAGAGGATGGGTTTCGCCCATTAGTTCCTTTTGCGCCGTTCCGTAAACCTCCGATGTGGATATGTGGATAAATCTTTCTATTCTATCTCTATATTTTAATACTGCGTTAGCAACCGTTTGGGTTCCTAACACATCCGTTTCAAAAAAGAGAAAATTGTCGTATATGGAACGAGTGACATGGGTTTCTGCCGCAAAGTGCGCCACAATATCAGATTGGGAAACCAAGGTATCTACCAGTTCGCCATTTTTCACATTTCCATACCAGAAGGATAGTCGTTCGTCGTTATTTTCATTGATATTGATAGGAAGGTTTTCAACGCTGCCGGCATAGGTCAGGGCATCCAGAACAATTATTCTATAATCAGGATATTTATTGTATATGTGCCTCACGAAATTGCTCCCTATAAAACCGGCTCCGCCGGTAACGAGTATAGTTTTTCTCATTTTATTCAACCCTCCACACTTTTTTCATTTAATAAGATTGCAAGGCTTTCTTCGCCGTGATTAAAAAGCAAGTCAATGACCGATAGATACGGAACAAAATCTCCGTATAATTGTTTATATACCGGGTGTTTGTAATCCTGAAATTCTACCTTTATCCCGTACTGGGCAAAATAAGCATCATCAATATAATCTCTGCCTGCAGCCCCTTCATAAAAGGTATCAGCATTAAATGAGTTGCAGATATTGATAAGCCTTTCGATTCTCTCTCCTCGTACATTTAGAGTTGATGACTTGAATAATTTCTTATCACCCATTCCTAAACATTCTGCCAACTTTAAAATAAAATACATATCAATATCTACAAGATGCCCCCACTCTTTGGAATAAGCCTCTTCAAAAATGTCAATATACTTTTTGAAATACTGCGCCTTTGAATAATTTTGTTTTATAGAAAACAGGTGTTTCTTTCTCCAGTTTGTCTTATTGTCAATCTTCACCTCATAGACAAGCGGATTGGTCTCCAATCTGACCATAACAGGAACAGTAAGCCACTGAATGCCATTGGCTGTTTTAATCCTATTTCGGTTTCTCCAGCCTTCTTTGTCATATTGAACATCGTCATAAATGACAAAGACATCACTTTTGTGCATCTGTTCAAAAAAACCGAGCCAGGGAAGATAGCCTGGTTGAAGAATGCCAATCCGCATATCACCTATGACCTATTCCCCATTTTCATCTGTATCATTTATACATCCTTCCATATCATGGATATTCAATCTGTCGGTTCTTGTTTTGCGCTTTTCTTCCGCTTTTTTTACTATCTTCCAGTAATTATGCTTCCATGATCGGTATTTCCAGTCAGGACAATTCCTGCACAGTTCCAATTCATCCCCTTTCCGTTCAAGATGCTTTTTTCTGTAATATTCAAAACTATCTCCGTGCCATATCTCTTTGATGGACTTTTCATGGACATTCCCCATATCAGTTACAGCAGCTATATCAAAACCGCAGACCATTACCTTGCCCCGCGAATCAATGTTCAATCTTTCAAATATGAAAGGACAGGGTATCATTTCTTCGGATGGCAGATATGGTGTGGGGTCAGCAGACCTTGAAGGGTCGTTTATCCCCCATGTAAGGTATTTCCTTTTCTGAAAAACATCTACACGGGGCTCCCAGAATCTTGCCACTGTATCAATATCAACACCTTCTTGATTAACGCCGCTTGCAATAATCTTTGAAGGACTTTTTAGCTTATTGCGCAGTTCGACCAGCTTATTGACATTTTTTAATAGCGTATCCCAGTGAAGACCTTTCCTCACTTTTGCATATGTCTCAGGGTCAGCAGCATCCACGCTGAACTCTATCATATCAACCCCTGCCTCAAGGAGTCTTTTAGTATTTTCTTCTGTAAATCTTGAGCCGTTGGTTATAAGACCGACCTTTGCATCAGCCTTTTTTGCATACTCCATCATTTCCAGAGCCTTTGGATGAAGCATCGGTTCTCCTCCGCCCGATATCCGTATCCATGCGCCGTATTCGCCACACTGGTCAGCGATTATCTTGAAGGTGTCCGCGTTCATCAGTGGCCTGTCTTTGTAATCTGCCCTGATTTCAGAATTCGTATATGGACAATTCGGGCATAGTGCATTGCAGACATAGATAAAGGAGAGGACACACATCATTGGAAATTCTGATGCCTCAGCCCTGATGCTGTAGGCCTCTTGGGTATGTTCTATTCTGCCTTGTTGCATTTTCACCTCTATAATCACCAGGTTAAATATTTTTTATATATGTAACCCTGTTTAATTAAGCCTTTATATTGACGCTCGTTTACACTACCTCTTAAAAAACCGCTTTTTTCAAATACCCTTTGAGCGATGAGATTGTCTTTTAATACCCATCCCCATATCAACTTTATTTTCTTTTCTATAGAAACCACTTCGATTATCTTAAGCAATTTACTGCCCGTCCCTTTGTTTTTATCCTTTACAAAAAATGCGACCTCTCCATCTCTGTGCAGGTATAAAATAGCCACTCCTAATAAAACATCATCCCGTACAATTCCCCTTATTTCTACATCATCCAGCTTAAGCCATTCTTTTGTATCTGAAATATTTACAGGCGATGTCAAAAGCTGTTCAGCATAGCTATTCCTTAAAATAACATACTGCTCTATTAAATATTCATGTTTTTTAAAATCTATAATCTCTTCTTTATTATCCAAAATACCTCTCCCACCATATCCGTCCGAATCGGAGACGGGTTCACATTTGCATCCTGCCAATCCCTTTATTTTGATACTTAACAAAAAATGCTATTTCACCATCCCTGCTTAAATATAAAATTACCACAGAGGTGATTTTTTTCATACAATCATCAATAATACAATGTCAAAAACACGTTTTAAGGTTTTGGGCATTTTTTGGGCATTTTTTGGGCATTTCACTTCAAAATGTACCTTAATCCTCTTTTACCTTCTCCTGTTATTTTAAAAACCTCCTTTAAAACTAAATCTTTTAACTCGTTACTTGCTGTCCTTTTAGAAACCTCATTAAGTTTGCAATATTCTTTATTAGTTATATTCCTTATCTCTTTAACATAAGTAACCGCTTTTATTTGCCGCTCATTAAGACCTTTTTCTCTAAGAAAGGATTCTGTTATCTCTTTTCTGAATGTAACTACAAAATCCCCTGTAATATGCTCAAACAATGGCTCAGGTAATTCCCACTCTGAACATAGGTTAATCATATCGTTAGTCCCGGTTCCCCACTGTTCAATAAACTTAATCAGAAAGAAACTATTGGCAATCAATGGATTCCTTGGGATAGATTTGTGTTTTTTCTTCAAGTCTTTTAAGGTTAAAGATTCTGGTAATAACCCAGGATTCCATATTTCTAACCTATCATCAAAAATTCTTATCTGTATATGACCAACAGTGCGATAATCTCTATGACAAATGGCATTTATTATCGCTTCTCTTAAGGCATCCGGTGGATACTCATATTTCTCCTCCCTTTCTTTTTTTCCAGCAAGATATACTTTCATAGAAATATGTTCTAAAATAAACTTTAGTGCGCTATCAACCTGCTCAATTATATTGCCGCTAAATATTTTCATATCAATAAAAGGTTTCACGGGTTCATTTCCTTTAAACCTTGCACATCTTACCTCAGCCTGCAAAAAGAAATTTTGAGGTTCTTTACCAAAAAGTAAAATTGTGGCATTTGTTAATTTATCGTCCTTTAGCAAATTCAACTTTTGTAGTATTTCTTTAACTGAAATTTTAAGTTCAATATTAAGATTCCTCCCGATTTTTGCCTTTTTAAGGAACCATTTTACTTTTTCGTCATCTATATCTTTTAAAGTTGCTCCTCTGCAAAGATGGGAATCAAAATATAATTTGTCTTTATGTTTTTCTAATATTAATTTTTCATATTCATCCTTGGTCATTCTAATAGTTGATTTGCCTACCCTTTTAAAAGGTTTGCCAAATGCCAGCACCAGATGGTCAGATGATTCTTTTACTTCAATGACGATTATAGATTTCTTATCCATATTCTTTACAGTTATGCGGGGATGAATATTAGGGTCGGTATTCTGGGAGATTTGATTGGTAAGGCGCTCAATAGTATCTTTGCCAATATCTACGCCGGGTAGTTTGCCTGTTTTTGAGACACCTATAATTATCTTGCCACCTTTGGTATTAGAAAAAGCACAGATGGTCTCAATTATCTCTTTCCATTCTCCAGTGGATTGCTTAAACTCTATAATTTCTGATTCAGTCGTAGGAATTGGTTTCTTTAAATCCATCTTCATCTGCCAAAAAACTCCTTTGTAGTCTCTACTACAGATTTTGTCGTTTCCTCATCCTGTAAAGGTTCATCAAAAAAGGAAAAAGGGACATACTATTTTTCATGCCACTAATCACTCAAAATACCTCTCCCACCACACCTGAAACATCATCAGGTTCCAGACCTTGCCCGCATTATTTCTATTGCCTGAATAGTAGCCTTCTATAATATTTTCTACTGCATTGGTATTTAACAAACCGTGTTTATTTAGTCTCCTATCGGAAAGCATATCCTTGCTGTAATCTTTCATTTTTTCAACCATCCAATCAAAGACTGGCAGCACAAAACCTTCTTTTGGTCTTTTCGTTATCCCATCAGGCAGCAAACCCTCAACAGATTTTTTTAATATATCTTTTACATTCCCGTTTTTTATCTTCATACCTCCCGGAATGGTAGCAGCAAACTCTACAAGCCTATAATCAAGGAAAGGTGAACGTATTTCTACAGAATGAGCCATTGATAAAAAATCAACGAAGGCAAGCACCTGGTCAGGCAGTTGTGTATTCCATTCCATTTCAAGTATCCTGTTAAGGGCATTCTGCGCTGTGAGTCCTTTGAAGTTATTCTTCACAAGGTTAAATGATATTGTCATGTTCAGGTGGGATTTAAATAAGTCTGACATGAGGCTGCTCTTTTCTGCGTCCGTAAAAAGATAAAGGCTATATCTCCATTTTGCCTCATCACCGTCAGATTTCTCATAAAGGTCTTGTAAAAACTTAATATCGCACGGGGCAAAAAGTTCTTTCTCCTCATGGGTCAAGGAATTATTTTTCACCTTGTCATAAAGCCTGCTGTAATGATGCATCGGCCGTGCCACGCGATGGGAAAGATAGCTTCCAAAAAGTTCATCAGCGCCGTCTCCTGAGAGGGCAACCTTCACATGCTGCTTTATCAGCTTTGACAGAAAAAAGGTTGATATAGTGCCGGAAAACGGCTGATCAAAGGCGCCTATCACATGGTCAATGTCGCTAATCAATTCCTTGTGCGACATTATATATTCGTAATGTTCTGTCCTATATGCTTCCGAAACCTTTCTTGCATAATACAAATCAGCTTCTTTATTTTTTAATTCATCTTCATAGCCTAATGAAAATGTCTTAATGGGTTTATCTGAAAACCTTGTCATAAGGGCCGCAACAGAACTTGAATCAACGCCGCCGCTTCAGTATGCGCCAAAAGGGACATCGCTTCTCATGCGGAGCCTTGTGGCATCTTCTAATAAGGCAAGGAGTTTTGTGGTTACAAATGTCTCATCATAATCATCCCTTTCATTAAAATTGATTTTCCACCACCGATTTTTATTTATCTTCCCCTCAGTATAAGTAAGCATCTCTCCGGGCAAAAGCGAATATATGCCTTTAAACGCAGTAAGAGGCGTTGGAATATTCTTAAAGGTAAAGTAGTGATATATCGCCTCATAATTTATATCCTTTGTGTAGGCGCTATGAGCAAGGAGCGCTTTAATCTCAGAACCAAAGATTATTTGATTATTTATCTTTGTATAGAAAAGAGGTTTGACACCCATCCTGTCCCTTATCAAAATGAGTTTTTTTTCTCTTTTATCCCATAAAACTATGGCAAACATGCCGTTAATTTTATGCGCAAATTCGTTACCGTATTCTTCATAGAGATGAACAATGACTTCGGTATCAGAATGGTCTGTATAAAATCTGTGGCCTTTTTCTTTAAGCCATTTTCTTAGTTCCTGAAAGTTATATATCTCGCCGTTAAACACTGTCCAGATGCTCTCGTCTTCATTATGAATAGGCTGGTGGCCGGTTGTCACATCTATAATGCTTAATCTCCTTATGCCAAGATTAACATCCCCATCAGAATAAGATCCGTCCTCATCGGGCCCACGATGGAATATGGAATCGGTCATCTTATTAAGGACAACTTCATCTGATTTACCTGTAAAACCGCAAATACCGCACATGAACTGTTATTTGCACTCCTTTATTATATGATAATCAGCCCTGGCTGACTGCCAGTCTTTACAATCTCTACAAGGGAAAGGCAATTTATTAAATTCACCTTTGTGGTGTAGTTTCCTTATATCTTTGAGTTTACCATTCCACACCGATTTGATAGATTCTTGATTGATATCTCCGGCGATAAACCTTGCATCAACATCTACGGCGCACATGACAACCCTTCCATCATCGGCAATGGACATAGTTTGCATGGCCCAGTAACACGGCCAACGATTCTCCTTCGGAATAGTAAGATTGGAGGCATGCACGAGCCCTGCCCAACTCACCATAGGTCTTATCTTGGCAATTGCCCCTTCTTTTTTCCAAAACTCAATAAAATTGTTTACCTCGATACTGTTCACTTCCATCTCAACAAATTGGACATATACCAGGGGTTTTTCTGCGGCCATTTCCTTTTTGAGTCTTACAAGATTTCTAACATTACTGACAACCTTATGATAATCTCCTCCGACTCTGACCTTTGCATAAGTTTTTTCCGTGAACGCATCTATGCCGATATATATGGCATCAAGACCTGATTTGATCAAACCTTCAGCAGCATCTTCATCTAACAAATTAGCATTAGAATTTAGCACAACGTCAGTCAAACCCTTCTCCTTTGCGTATCTTATCATGGGGAAAAGCGTTGTCTTTTTGAGGATCAGCGCTTCTCCAAAAAAGACCATCCATACCCTCGTATCCTTATTAGTCTCTGCGATTTCATCAATGATCTTTCTGAATAGTTGCATGGACATTTTGCCTCTTTTGCGGGTCATATCCTTATGGCCGCACATGGAACACTTGAGATCGCAGAAGCTTATGGTATCAATGAGGATAACCTTCGGGAACCTTCCCGAATCGGTCAACCTGCCTTTTTCAATCTGCGACTGGAGAATGTTATCTGTCATGTGGTGTCTCTTTTACTATTCTGTCCATATGCAGCGGCTCATTTATGAAGTCGCCAGAACTGAAATGTGTTCCAAAGCTTGGTTACAACTGGCTGAAGTTTAGCATTAGCGCTAATAGGGTTCGTCGATTCTTTATTTAACCTGCGTAGTGATGCCATATTTGTTTCGTACCAAGATGTGCTTCCATCATAATATTCACTACGGATGTTTTTTTTCTTACATAAAAAACCATTTATTATACATTTAAAACCCTCTGTTTCGTCATGAAAAAACGATTTTTCAGAAACGATATCAAAAAACAAAGTCAAAAATTGTTTGTATTGATCAACAGCAAACCATGTTGTCATAAGAACATTTGCCCCAAATAAGTCTTTATATGATTTTATTGGAAAGCCGACATAGGCTTCCGATTCAACAAAAACATTTCTTTCAATATAAAGATATCCATTTATGGTTAATAATTTATGTATTTTTTCAATTGCGCGTCGGAAATCAGGAAACAAATAGTCAACGCCGCAGACTAGAGCTAAATCGGCAAAATCATTATTTATGTAAGCTTCACCTATTGTGGCAGGGATAACCGTAGCATTAGGAAGATTTTGTTTGGTTAGTTCTGCAACATCCTTTGATGCTTCAAATAAAATATATTTTGAAGCCGGGAATAAGTCTTGTAAAGACATAGCAAGCCACCCCGGCCCTGGGCCGATCTCCATAATTGTCTTTGGTGAAATTTCTTTAAAAAACCCTGATAAGAACAAAGCCAAGGATGAAATTCGCTTTTTAAAGATAGTTCCGTTACCCCAAGATATCTTTGAATAGCTAACAGTATTCAATTCGGGGATTACCGGATTCTTATATACCAAGCCACATCTTCTACAAATTACAATTTGTTGAAATTTGCAAAAACTTCCATCCGGCAAATATGCCGGGGTCAACATTTCTGAATCATAACTGCCACACATATGGCATGGAAAAAATAAAGATTTCATTGTATTCCTCCCCGCTCATTTATGTCTTCTCCTTAACCAAAGATGGGAGTAATTGCTTAATCTTAATAAAAACATCCAAGTAATCTCTAAAATCCTCTCTCTTAATAAAAAGCAACATGGATAGTGTAAATCCAGAAATCTTCTTGAGAACGACAACAATAATAAGGAAGCCTATAATATATGTCATGGTTGATGCCATGGCTGCTCCTTCTACGCCATAGGAAGGTATTAAAGCAAAACATAAAATAATGTTGATTGCAGCGTTTATCCAAGCCAAAAATGATAGAAGGCCTGGTTTATTTAGTTGTCCAACAAAATACATTGCAGTAGGCATTGCCACGCCCACTCCGATTGTCCCCACAAGTAAAATGACCATAGGTTTGTAAGCTGGAAGATAATCAGAACCATAGAGCAGACGAATTATTAAAGGACTTAACGGGGCTAAAACTATGGCAACTACAACCAGAATGAAGAATACATGCCTTGTAGCTTTTGTGGTAAGTATCTCAGATTCTTGTTTTGTAGCCCCTGCTATCTTTGGAGTAACAGCATTGTAAAACGGCTGCATAAATCGCCACAGCATCTCGGTCAAATTGACTGCGACGGAATAATAACCAACCGCGGATGGACCGTGAAACATATTTAGTAAAAATGCGTCTAACCGAAGCCATATATAGGTAGCGATTCCTCCGATATGGCTCTTCAGTCCAAAAAGGATGGACCCTTTAAATGTTGGATAGTTGATACGAAGTTTAATCCTGTCCATCTTGTGGAGCAGAAAAAACATAGTGATGGCAGAAATGACATTTGTAAAGAACCATGCCCCTATTGCGCCATTGATGCCCAGTTTAAGAACTATCAGCGCAATAATGACCGAAAAGCAAGAAAAAGCGGTTTGCGCCAGCAAAATCTTATTGAGAAGGATGATTTCATTTAACCCTACCATCATACTATTCCAATAGGACATATACAGAGTAAAAGGGACGAGAGATATACCTGAGAAGACATAGAGAGGGTCGATTCCTTGAAAGATAGTAGAGTGCAAAAGTGAACCGGCAATTAGATAAAATACAATACAAATCCCTCCGGCCCCGGCAGCGGTAAGCACAGAATTGAAGTTAAGGTCAGATAATAGATATTTTTTTTGCGCCAAAAAAGTCGCATTGGCAGTACCAATGCCCATATTACCAAGAGAAACTATCATATAGTTTATCGTAATCACCATAAAATATATCCCCTGGTCCTTTGGCCCCAATGTTCTTACTATCAAGATGTTTGTTAATGCAGCGAGCAGGAAAATAATGACATTGATGGCAAAGCCAACCAATGTGTTTTTAGGGATACTGTTTTCATTGTTGTTTTTATGAGAAAACAGCGACCATATATTCAGCCTAATTCCTGCGCTACCCATAATATTTACGATACCATTCCACAAACTTCTTAATCCCTTCCTCATCTGCGCGGCATAATCGTATCTTTATGCCTTGTACACCTTTCTGCTGTTTATTTTATTTTTCCTGAACGCATCTCTCGTATCCAGAACGCATTGCGCATGTCTTTCTATGAATGCATAGTCATACGATGTGTGGTCTGTTGCCAGGAGCGCCATATCAGCGCCTTTCAATGTCTCTTCGGTAAGTTCGATTGATTTCATATTTATATCAGGATAGTGGCGATGCCCAGCACATACAGGGACATAGGGGTCATTGTAAAGAACGTCTGCGCCTCGTCTTCTTAAAAGGTGAATTACTCTTAAGGAGGGTGATTCTCTCTGGTCATCAACATCCTTTTTGTAAGCTATCCCCAGAACAATTATTTTAGAACCCTTCAGAGATTTTCCTCTTTCATTTAAAACCCAGCCAGCCTTTTCTACAACATAATAGGGCATAGAGGAATTTATCTCTCCGGCAAGCTCAATAAACCGCGTGGAAAAATCATATTCGCGCGCCTTCCATGTGAGATAAAACGGATCTACAGGGATGCAGTGCCCGCCGAGGCCGGGGCCCGGATAGAATGCCTGAAAGCCGAACGGCTTTGTCTTTGCAGCATCAATTACCTCCCATATATCTATGCCCATCCTGTCGCAGAGCATCTTGAGTTCATTGACCAGCGCAATATTCACACTTCGGTAGATATTCTCAAGGAGTTTAGTCATCTCAGCAGCCTTCGGAGATGAGACCTTTACAACCTTGTCCACAATCTTTGAATACAGGACTTCGCCTGCATGGAGACATTTCTCTGTTATACCTCCGACTATCTTCGGCGTAGTTTTAGTTGTAAAGTCTTTTCTGCCCGGGTCTTCCCTTTCAGGAGAAAATACAAGGAAAAAGTCTTTGCCCACTTTAAGTTTCTTTTCCTGAAAGAGTGGCAGAAGCATTTCTTCTGTTGTGCCGGGGTATGTTGTAGATTCAAGGGAGATAAGCTGGCCTTTTCTTAAGTTTTTGGCTACTTCTTTTGCGGTATTTTCAACATACTGCATATCTGGCTCCCTCTTATCTGTTAAAGGGGTTGGCACGCATATAATAATAATATCTGCCTCCCTTAATCTGGTCATCTCTGTAGTGGCAGAAAAAATCTTCTTTTTTACAAATCCCTTAATAACATTTGAATGGATATGTTTTATATACGATTCTCCCTTATTCAGGCGGCTTACCTTTTCCGGATCTATATCAAATCCCAAAACATGAAAATTTTCTTCACAGAATCGGATTACCAGAGGAAGCCCTACATATCCAAGACCTATGACTCCTACCTTTACAGAGTGATTATTAATCCTGTCTATTAATTCCCTGTAAACCATTTTTCCTCCTTCTGCTGTTTTATCACATCTCTTGGCAATATTTTCTCAGGCGGCACACCTGTCTTTAATAACTCAGAATATAACTCATCTTCTTTTAAGAAACTGGTAACAACCACCCTTTCATAGTTTATATCCTTCAGATTCTGTATCATCATCGGCGAATAGCCAAAGAATTTTGCGCCTTGCTTTGCCATATCTACCACCGCAACAAGCTCTATTTCAAATTCCTGTAAAGTAATATAGGCAATCTCTGCCACCTCATCAGTGCCGCAGAAGACAACCCTTTTTATATTTTCTTTATGCAACCTGTAAAATAACCTTTGAAAATCCTGTCGTGCGCTCCTGTAAAGATTTGTAAAGTTCTGAAGGTGGTGGTATGTCATGCGGCTTTTTTCTACGAAGCCTTTTGGGGTAAGGTAGTATTTATACCGCTTTCGCGGTATGGCGGATACAGTAATGTAACCTTTTAAGGCAAGATTTTTCAGGTAAGAATTGATAAGCCCGAGGGCAATCCCCAGCTTTTTACTTAAGTCCCGCTGGGTCATTTCATTGTTTCTCGATATCTCATCTAAAAGGAGAAATGAACGATAATCATCTGTTTTATTGTCTTTATTGTTCATGTTATGAACATTAACATGAAATCTGAAAATATGTCAAGAAGTTTGTTCAAAATATGAACAAGCTATTTATAGACTAAGTAATACGCTTTTTTTCTTGATATATTTAATTTATATCACTCCTCTTATCTTATACCAGATTAGGGCCATATATTCATAAAGGGCTGTAGACGAGTTTTCCAGACTCCCAGCATGAGGAATAAATGAGTAAAAGGTAAGCTTTTTTTGCTCACTTCTATAGTCAGTCGGAGCCGGAATAACATAAATTCCAATCCTTTTAAACATCGCCGCAGCCCTTTTCATATGAAAAGCAGAAGTGACGAGGATGGTATTCCGCTCTCCAACAAGACTCTTTAAGGCCTTGACGCTCTCTATAGTATTTCTTGAATTTCCCTCAACAATAATATTCTTTTCTGATATTCCTAATGAAACAGCCGCATCCTTCATGGCATTGGCCTCAGATATATGGGGGGATTCAGGGTCGCCGCTGCCACCGGATATAACAAGATCACTATCAAGAGCCTGTCGGTAAAGTGTTATCCCATAGGCGAGTCTTGCTACAGAGGTTCTGGATGGTTGCGCATTTATACCCCTCCAAGAAAGGTCTGTTGCGCCGCCTCCAAGAACTATTATTAAGCTTTTTGACATTAAAGAGGGTTTTTGTATGGAAGGGAAACTATATTCTAATGGTTCAATAAGCGCATCAGATACCGGCCTTATGCTCAGGAGATATAAGGTTAAAAGCCCTATAAAGATGAGTATCTTCCCCCATTGAGAATATCTTTTTGTCGTTGTGAGCAATAGTCCAATGAGGGATAATAATATTAAAATAGACGGCGGCAGAAGAAGAAATAATATGACTTTGGTTATCACGAAGGCATTCATTAAAACCTGCTATTGTTTATGTAAAGTTTCTGTTAAAGATTCAAACAAAAAAGTATTAGAGAGTCAATGGAAAAACTTACGACAGTATATACACTATAGCCTTTACAAAGTATAAAATTTATGCCAAATATTGACCATTGACAATTTACAGGTTTTATTCTATCAAACATAAAGTTACCTTATTAAAGAGAAAGCAGATAATTTTCAAATGTTGACAGTTAAACTTTTTACTCTTATAATTAGCCCGGAAGACAATAGAAAAACAAAGAGCCTTTAAAAAGGAGGCGGCATGGATCCAGTTAGATTTAAGCGGGTTTATGTATATCAATAAATCAAAGAATGAGGCAACATAAGTGTAACCCTCTCAAGCAATGAAAGGAGGTCTAACGGTGTGAAGATAAAGGTTCAGATAGGTTATAAGTTTATTATTGGATTTTTGTTTGTTGTTGGAACAGCCGCATTTGCCCCTCGCATTGTTCAAAAGTTGGATATTGTAGAATGGCTAAGGGAACCATTGAGCTTCTTAATGGCCATAGTTATTGGATTGATACTGGGCGCCATCTTCAGCAGAAGCCTCACAAAGGGGTTTAGCGAGCTTACAGAAATAGCAAATGATATAAGCGGCGGCGATCTTACAAGGCCTGACGATATAGGCGCCAACGGTAAAATAGTGGAAGATGAATCTACTGAACTTGCTTTAGCCTTAAACACGATGCTCAAAAACCTGAAAGGCCTTGTAGGCTATATAAAAGATGCGTCAACGAATCTCTATGAAGCTGCTGCAACATTGAATGCCGTCGTAACAAAAGGACAGAAGACTGCGGAAGATATCAGCCAGGGCACGGCAAAGATATTTGAAGGCGCCCTGGAGCAGGCTGGCCATCTGGAGAACGCCTCAAAGACAGTAAAGGCCATGGCAAAGATGTCCGATGAGGTATCCGAGAAAGTAACTGATATGGCGGCAGCGGCGTCTCAAACCAGGTCTGTGGTTCAAAAAAGCGCCGTGTCCTCCACCTCTGCGCTGAAAAAGATGGAGTCCCTTCTTCAGGGTGTGGATTACACAAAGGATATGGTTGTCAGCCTTGAGGAAAAGATAAATAATATACCGAAGATACTTGATGTAATTACCCACATAGCGCGGCAGACAGACCTTCTTGCCTTGAATGCAACCATAGAGGCATCTAAGGCAGGCGAGCATGGCAGAGGTTTTGCAATAGTTGCAGAAGAGGTGCGTAGATTTGCTGATAACACCAATCATTCTGTATCGGATGTTGCTTTAATAATAAAAGAGATAAAGGGAGAGGTTGAGCGGTTAGTAAACTCTGCGGCAGAGAGCGCAACCTTTACTCATGAAGGGCGGGAGGATATCAATAGGGTGAAGGGGACGTTAGATGAGATTAGCGCATTTACATCAGAGGTTGCAGATAAGGCTGGAGCTGTTCTTGCTCTTACCCAGAAACAGAAAGAGGGGGCAGAAACAGCCGCCAATCTAACAGAGCAGATTGCAAGCATAGCCAGAGAAAGCGTCTCCATTACTGAAGAGGTGGATAAGGTGGTTGATGATCATAGGACATCAATGGAAGAGTTAGTTTCATCCGCCAAAAAATTATCAGAACTCTCAGGGGACCTGAATAAAGTAGTTGCGCGCTTTAAAGTGGATAAAAACGAGGTTGCCATTTTCCCTCAGGATGAAACCGAGAAATTAACACTGACAGAAAAGATTATATGACCTCTCTAACCCCTGTTCAAGAAAATGACAAATTGCTTATGAATATAGGCAGAGAAACATTTGCTATAGAGGCAGATATGGTGGTTGGGATTGTTGAGACAAGCCGATTGCATCTTCTGCCGTTTATTCAAGCCGCCTTTCCTTCAGAGAAGGGGAGATTTATTAAGGGAGTTATAACGCAGCGCGGTGAAGTTATTATTGTAATTGGCCTTGAAAATTTATTCGGATTGCCGTCAACCCAGGAAGAAAGACCATATAGAGTGGCTGTTATCAAAAAAGATGCTGCAAATCTCGGCATATATGTTGGCAAAAAAAAGCTGTCCTTCCTATGGAAAGAAGAGTTGGCTAATCTTGAAGTTAAACCGTCAAATGAAAATTATACCCTCGGTTTTATTGACCCATCTGGCAAAAGGATACGGCTGCTTGACTGGCAGAATATATTAGAAGAGACACAAAAATTACTAGGAGGCAGGATGTAGGAAATGGGAGGCGGGAAAAAGATTTTACCACATCCCGCATCCGCGCCAGAGGGCACCCGCCGCATCCCATACCCCTTTCTTTTTATGGACACATCCCAATATAAGGCACTCTTCCTTCAAGAAGCAGAAGAACACCTCCAGGGAATCAGCGCTGAATTGCTTCAATTGGAGGCAAAGCCTGATGACACCGCTCGCGTAGATAATCTCTTCAGGCATTTTCACTCCATAAAGGGAATGGCAGCATCAATGGGCTATGAAAGTGTGGCATCATTTAGCCATCAATTGGAAGATGTCCTGGACGCTGTAAGAAAAAAGAGAATAACCCTTACCCAGGAAATTATTGATACGCTTATATATGGTTCAGATACACTGCGGGCATTTATAAAAATGATTGAAGAAGATAAGCCCCTTGCTATTGATACCAGCCAGCTATTGTCAAAGGTGAAGGCCATTGTAAGCCAGGAAGAAAAAACCCCTTCAGCAAGTTCACAACAGGCCTCTGCCCAGGCCTCTCCTGCAAAACTCGGCCTTCCCACGGTCATGAAAGTGGAAGGCAAGGTCTTTGATAATCTCATGGGTACCGTAGGAGAGCTTTTTACAGTTGGCTCTCGCCTCAAGGAGTTTGCATCGCGCTCTTATCCTGCCGAATTTCAGGAGGCTGTTCATCAACTCGGCAGGACTATAGAAAGCCTCAATCATGCGGTTATAACAGCCAGGATGATACCTTTTGAAGACCTGACTCAAAATTTGCCGCGTATAGTAAGGGATATGTGCAAAAAAGGGGGCAAGGATGTGGAGCTTATTATTCAAGGCGGCGATGTCAGACTGGACAGGGCTATATTAGAACATATAACTGATCCGCTCGTCCATATTATCAGAAATGCTGTAGACCACGGCATAGAAACCCCTGATGAGAGGAAGCGGCTCGGCAAAGATGTCAGAGGTCGCATAACGATTGCTGTTGCAAGACAAAGAGATAACATATTGGTAGAAATAAGCGACGATGGGAGGGGTATAGACATAAACAGGCTGAAAGAAAAGGCCTTGCAGGCAGGGGTGCCGGCAGAGCGATTAAACGATATGCCAGACAAGGAGCTTTTACTTCTCGTCTGCCTGCCGGGTGTTAGTTTGGCGAGGGAAGTTACAGAAACATCTGGCCGTGGCGTTGGCATGGATGTTGTAAAAGAAAATGTAAAATCCATAGGCGGAAGATTGGAGATAGACTCCTATCTAAATAAAGGCACAAAAATTATTCTTGAACTGCCTGTAACAATATCCATCATGAAGGTTCTTCTTGTGTCTCTTGGCGAAGAGCTGTTTGCCCTTCCTCTATCAAAGGTATCGAAGGTGGTAGATGTAAATAAGAATGATATAAAGAACGGGAGGCTTAAGCCGCACTTCCTCTATAACGATAGAAAGGTGCCACTTGTTAACCTGAGAAATATCTTGATGATGCCGCCTATTGCGGAGAGAGCTATCCTTCCTATTGTTATTATTGATACAAAGGATAGATTATCAGGAATCGTTGTTGATGATTTTGAAGGGGAGATTGACGCCTATATAAAACCATTGTCACAGCCTATGGCGAGGATGCACGGCATTATAGGCGTTACCGTGCTTGGGGACGGAAGGCCAGTATTTTTGATTGATCCGCCAGCTATTCTATGAATGTTGAAATATTAAGAAAACTCATAACTGATATAAAAAAAGGGAAGGTAACTACCCCCGCAGCATTAGAGGCATTAAGGACACTCCCCTTTGAGGAGACGGAATTCGCCACATTGGACACCCATCGCTCCTTAAGACAAGGTTTCCCAGAGGTTATACTTGGCCAGGGGAAAAGCCCTCAGCAGATTATAGGCATAATCAAAAAAATGAAAGAGAGAAAAGAGAATATCCTGGTAACCAGGATGGATGGATCCAAGGCAAAGGCTCTTAAAAAGGCTGTGCCAAGCGCAGTATACAATGAAATCGCAAGGACTATATTCATAAAATCCCATCCGATAAAAATAACCGGCAGAGGGACAGTGCTCGTTATTTGTGCAGGGACATCAGATACGCCGGTTGCTGAAGAGGCTTTTATGACAGCAGCTGTTATGGGCAATAAGGTGGAAAGGCTCTATGATGTCGGCGTTGCAGGCATTCACAGACTGCTTCATAAAAAAGAAAGAATATTCTCAGCCAATGTCCTGATAGTTGCTGCCGGCATGGAGGGAGCGCTTCCCTCTGTAGTGGGCGGTCTTGTCTCAAGGCCTGTAATAGCTGTGCCGACGAGTGTTGGCTACGGCGCAAATCTTGGCGGACTTACAACACTTCTGGCCATGTTGAATTCATGCGCAGCCGGAGTTACGGTTGTTAATATAGATAATGGTTTTGGCGCTGGGTATGCGGCAAGCCTGATAAACAAACGAGACTAAAGGTTAAGGTTGATGTTCAGGTTGCAGAGTATTGCTTTCGTTTCAGGTGTCTATGTGCGTACAGTCCTATAGCTTTGTCCCTGTTGTTTGCAAAGTAAAGCTTTTTACCCTTTACATCTGTTGTGTTGGCGCACACATCCACAATTTCGCTCCAGCAATACTCTGCAACCTTAGGATAGTTTTCTTTAAAAAACAATGTTTTCTCGACGAAATTTAATTAGCCTCTTGTTGGCCTTCCCCTTTTTATGGAATAAGTCTGCAATGGCGCAAATCCTTTTCAAACCCAAAAAGAAATCCCCTCCAAGACTCCGTGAAAATCTATTTACCGAAGGAAATTATGCCCTCATAGGTGTAGCCAGCGGCAGTGATGTAAAAGGCATGATTAAAGATGCCGTTTCCCTCATAGGCGGTTTTGAGAAACTGAATATAAAGGGCAAGACAGCGCTTGTAAAACCCAATGTAGTATCAGGAGAACCGCATCCTGCAACAACCAATCCGCAGGTTGTAGGCGCTGTAGTTAAACTCCTCTATGAGTATGGCGCGGCCAAGGTCTATGTGGGAGATATGTCAGCCCTGGCGACCCTATCTACTATAAGAAATATGAAAAGCAACGGGATAAAAAAGGCTGCTGAAGAAAATGGCGCTGAGGTTGTGATATTTGAAGA
>JACPZB010000016.1 GCA_016195725.1 Deltaproteobacteria bacterium
ATATGCGCCTGCGCCCTTATGCACATAAATATCGCAGTTGAAATTTGAATTCAAAATATTTTTGCCGAGATAACCCTTTTGCTCAGCCTCAGAAATTGCCTGCTCAAGCCTTTTTGCCCCAAAATCAAATTCACCCCTGATATAGACATATCCTGCTGCTGCTCCAATTGCATAACAGGCTATAATCATCCCCTCAATAAGCTCGTGCGGGTCTTTCTCAATAATAGCCCTGTCTTTGAATGTTCCAGGCTCACCCTCGTCTGCGTTGCAGCAAAGATATTTTGGTATTGTGGGGTCTTTTGTAATAAAGCTCCACTTGAGGCCGGTAGAAAACCCTGCGCCGCCGCGGCCCCGAAGCCCGGAATCTTTCACCATCTGGATAAGCGCATCAGTCTGGAGCTTAAGCGCGCGTGGAAGCGCCTGATAACCGCCGTTTTTCAGATACACATCTATCCGGTGGGAGTCAGGGGTGTTTATGTTTTTTAAAAGGACAGGTTCCATAAAGAGTAGGGGCTGGATATTTGAAATTCCTAAATCCTAATGTCTAATTTCTAATAAAATATCCAATGACTAAATTTCCAATGCCTTTATTTTTGACATTTTATTAGGAATTAGGATTTAGAAATTAGAAATTTCCTAGTCCCTATTTCAATCCTTTCAATATCTCCTCAATCTTTACCTCTGTCAGATTTTCATAATAATCGTCATTTATCTGCATCATGGGAGCTGTGCCGCAGGAGCCGAGGCACTCCACCTCTGACAGGGTAAACTTTTTATCCGAAGTTGTTTCGCCTTTTTTTATGCCGAGTTTTTTTGAAAGAAATTCAACTATATGTTCCGAGCCAAGCAAAGAGCATGAAACGTTTGTGCATACCTGGACATGGTGTTTGCCCACAGGTTTTTTATTATACATTGTATAAAACGCTGCAACCTGATTAAGTCGAACTGGCGGCATCTCCAATAGAGAAGCAATCTCCAACAAAACATCTTGTGTAAGATGGCCGCACTCTTTCTGCGCGATCGTCAGGGCATCCATTGATGCAGATTTCTTCCTCGGATACTTGGCTATAGCCCTTTTAATATCTTCTATTGTCTTGGTTGAAAGCATGACATTATAGGGTCAAGGGGCATGGGTCATGGGTCAAGATAAAAACTTGACCCTTGCTACTTGACCCTTGCCCCTGTCTTTACTTATCCGCCTCGCCGAACACAGGGTCAAGGCTTGAAACCACAGCCACCACATCTGCAAGATAGACATCTTTGCACATAGGGTCTACGGCCTGCAGGTTGACAAAGGACGGGGCCCGTATCTTTACTCTGAACGGCCTTTCTGAACCGTCGCTTATTATATAAAACCCCAGCTCGCCTTTCGGCGCCTCAACACTGGCATATACCTCGCCCTTTGGAGCCTTGAATCCATGTGAAACAAGCTTAAAGTGGTGGATGAGGGATTCCATATTTGTTTCTATATCTTTTCTTGGCGGCGGAACAACATCCGGCATATCAATGCACGGCCTGCCGTCAGGTATCTGCTCGAGGGCTTGTTTTATTATCCTCGCTGCCTGCCTCATCTCTTCTATGCGAAGAATATACCGGTCAAAACAATCTCCGTTTTCGCCCACAGGGACATCAAAATCCAGCCTGTCATAGACAAGATACGGTTCGTCTTTTCTTATGTCCCATTTAACGCCTGTGCTTCTCAGTATCGGCCCGCTCAAGCCAAGGCTTAATGCATCCTCTGCTGATATTACGCCAATCCCTTTATTCCTCTTGAGCCATATCCTGTTCCCTGTCAAAAGCTGTTCATATTCATCTATTTTTTTGGGAAAAAGATTCACAAAATCCATGCATTTTTCCTTAAACAAAGGCTGCATGTCATATCTCACCCCGCCTATCCTCAGATAGTTGTGGGTTACCCTTGCCCCGCATATCATCTCGAACAGGTCAAGCACCATCTCTCTTTCCCTGAACGCATAAAGAAGAACCGTCATTGCGCCAAGGTCAAGCGCCCATGCGCCGATGCAGGTAAGGTGCCCTGTAATCCTTGAAAGCTCGGCCATTATCACCCGTATATATTTCGCCCGTTCCGGCGCCTCAATGCCCAGGAGTTTTTCAACAGCCAAAACATAGGCAAGGTTGTTGCCCATTGCAGACCAGTATTCAAGCCTGTCTGTATAGGGAACAAACTGATGATAAAGCAGGTTTTCGGCAATCTTTTCGGTGCCCCTGTGCAGGTAGCCTATATCAGGGGTTGCCTTAAGAATCTTTTCGCCCTTTATATCCAGAAGCATGTGCAGCACGCCGTGCGTGGAAGGGTGCTGAGGCCCCATGCTTAATGTTATCTCTTTGGTTAATATTTCTTCGTTGTTTGCCATAAAAATATAGGGTCAAGTAGCAAGGGGCAAGAAAAAACTTGACCCTCAAGCCTTGTCCATGCTTTTTAACTTGACCCTTGACCCTTGCCCCCTGACCCTTCTTTTTCCTCTCCATACGGATTATACTGGTCTTTATATCCCTTCAAAGGATAGTCTTTACGCAAAGGAAAGCCTTCCCAGTCATCCTGCATATAGATTCTCTTAAGGTTGGGGTGGCCTTCAAATACAATCCCGAACATATCATAAGCCTCGCGCTCTGCCCAATCTGCGCCTTTCCAAATGGAGGTGACAGAGGGTATGGCTTCATCCTCCTCAACCTTAACCTTTAACCTTAACCTGTGTTTTTTGGGGATTGAATAAAGGTGATATGCAACTTCAAATCTTGGCCTTTGCGGAAAATAATCGGTGCCTGCAATATCTGAAAGAAAATTGAATTGAAGTTCAGAATCATTTTTCAAGAACCGGCATATCTCAATCAGACTGTCTTGCTTGATTAAATGGGTGGCCTCTCCCCTGAATGCAATGGTATCCAGAATGGCAGAGCCAAATTTTTCCTGTATGTTTTTTACTAATAGTGAATCGTTCATTGCCATATAAATATAGGGTCAAGGGTCATGGGGCAAGAAGAATAATCTTGACCCTTGCTACTTGACCCCTGACCCTGCTTTATCTTCATACCTCGCAAATACCGAAGGCATCTCTCTTTTTATCTTTTCCTGCAGCTGCAAAAATCCGTATAAAAGTGCTTCCGGCCTTGGCGGACATCCCGGGATATAAACATCAACCGGTATTACAAGGTCTGTGCCCTGAACGACAGAATAGGTATTGTAAGGGCCGCCGGCCGATGCGCAGCCGCCCAGCGCAATGACCCATCTCGGCTCTGCCATCTGGTCGTATACCCTTTTAACCGCAGGCGCAATCTTCTTTGTCATGGTGCCTGCAATAATGATTACATCGCTCTGTCTTGGAGACGGCCTGAACACTATGCCGAACCTGTCTGTGTCATAACGGGACAGACCTGCTGCAATCATCTCTATGGCGCAGCACGCAAGACCGAATGTCATAGGCCAGAGAGACGACCTCCTTCCCCAGTTGACAACACTGTCAACAACAACATCAACCCCTGTAGTCTTTGCCAGAACAGCCGCTGTCCTGCCGGTTACTTCTATAATGCTTTCAAGGGTGGTAAACTGCACAACCTCTTCAATGGGATTATCCACTATACCCATTCCAGAGCCCCCTTTGCCCATGCATATACAAATCCAACTAGCAATATGGCTATAAATATAAACATCTCTACAAATGCAGCCATCCCGAGATGTTTAAGCACAACCGCCCATGGAAACAAATACAGAGTTTCTGCATCAAACACTATAAACAGGATTGCTATAATAAAGAAGTGCACCTTGAAACGGCCTGTATCGGCATCGCTGCCGATAGGCTCCATGCCGCATTCCCACGGGGAAAGTTTATCTTTGTAAGGATTTTTTGGGCTTAGAAAACTGTTTATGAAAAAAACTACTAATACAAGAAAGGTAACAAAACCAACAATTATCAGAACAGGAAGATAAGATAAGAGCATTGCCAGTTACCTCCGACCAAGTGATAGGGATAAAAACCATAAAATAGATGTTATTCCATTGTCAAGAGAAAAAGTGAAAGATGAGGTATGGAAATGCAGCCTGTTTCAGCAATTGACAAGGCTTATTTTGATTTTCAATCCGAAAAAGGTATTGACCTTTCAGCGTGTATACTGTATATATAATTCTAATAACACTGCATACTTGCAGCAGGGCAATCTACTTAAATATCTTAAGCATTTGAGGCTACTGAAATCTTGAGACAAAATACCAGTAAAATTTTTGAATACCCTGTAGAAAGGCATCCCACCTTAAGGGAGAGAATTGTCGATTTTGTCAAAGAGGCAATCATAAAGGGGAGGCTAAGACCAGGAGAGCGGGTACCAGAGCCTGAGCTTGCCGAAATGTTCGGCATAAGCAGAACTCCTGTGCGAGAGGCCTTCAGACAGCTGGAATCCGAAGGATTTATTACCTTTACGCCTCGAAAGGGAGCAATTGTAAGCCCTATAACAGATAAGGATGTAAAGGAGTTTTATGCAATAAAAGGCATGCTCGAAGGTTATGCGGCAAAGATGGCCTGCTGTACACTGAGCCGGGAAGAGATGCAGCGGATGGAAGACTTAAATTCACAGATGGGCAAATGCGCTGAAAGGAATGATGCAAAAAACTTTTTCAAATTAGACAATCAATTTCATGATGTGTTTTTAAAGATATGCGGAAATGATAAATTATATAATCTGATTTATACGCTTGTCCAACAATTTGAACGTTTCAGAAGAACCTCTCTTTCTCTGCCCGGCAGGATGCAGAGTTCAGTAAAACAACACGCCGAAATTATAGAGGCGTTCAGAAAAAGGGAGGTAGACCTTGTAGAAAGACTCGTAAAGGCTAACGCGGAAAAGGGCGGTGAGTTGTTGGTTCAAGAGATATTAAAGGAAAAAAATTAGTATGGCTCTCATTACATCACCAGAGGCCGCTGCCAGACTGGCCAGAACCATCCTCTCCGATATCGCTTTGTACAACAAAGAAAAGATAAAGACAGGCATAAAAAACGATAACCTGTTTGAAGCGCTGGAAAAGGAATTGAAAGAAGGCGAAGATCTTTACAAGAGTAGGGTTGACCCTGAGTTGCTCAAGAAGACTAACTTTTTTAATAAGGCCATTGTTGATATTCTTATAAAAAGAAGCGGCGATATAGAGTCTGAAATATGGTAAACTATAGTAAACGCATTAAATAAGTTGACATGGTATTAAGAAATCCTAAATCCTAATGTCTAATTTCTAATGAAATGTCCAATGACTAAATTTCCAATGTTTTGTTGATACTTGACATTTTATTGGAAATTAGGATTTAGAAATTAGAAATTTAATGATACACACTTTTACCGTTGCTCCTTCAGATGCAAATATACGGCTGGATATCTTCCTTTCGCAAAAACTCTCCGATTTAACCCGGTCAAGGATAAAAAATTTAATAGAAGATGGGCTGGTATCTCTTAATAACAAGCCCGCCAAGGCAGGCGCCAGGCTAAGGGACGGAGATAAGATAAGCATCACCATACCTGAGCCACAGCCTGCCATCGCAGAGCCTGAGTCAATCCCTTTAGATATAATCTACGAAGATAAGGATATTATTGTAATAAACAAACCGCCTGGCCTTGCGGTTCATCCTGGTGCAGGCCGCGCTCAAGGCACTCTGGTAAATGCCCTGCTTTATCACTGCAAAGACCTCTCCTGCATTAGCGGCGTTTTGCGGCCCGGCATAGTCCATCGCATTGACAAAGACACATCAGGCGTTCTGGTGGCAGCCAAGACAGATAAAAGCCACCTGTCTCTGGCCAGGCAATTCAAAGAACACTCTATTAAAAGAAGATATTTAGCACTTGTTTGGGGAGATGTTAAAAATGATGAAGGGACAATTGATCTCCCCATCGGAAGACATGTATCAGAAAGGAAAAAGATGTCTGTCAGGACAAGAGGGGGAAGAATGGCAGTTACGCATTACAAAGTTATAAAGAGGTTTAATAATTTTACACTCCTTGAAGCAACCCTGGAAACAGGCAGGACGCATCAGATAAGAGTTCATCTCTCTGCCATTCATCATCCTGTTGTAGGAGACCCTGTCTATGGCAAAAGAAGCATGCCTTCGGGGCTTTCCCCCGGAATAACAATGTTTTTAAAAAACCTTAAACGTCAGGCCCTTCACGCACAAATCCTCGGCATCATACATCCAGAGACAAAACAATATATGGAGTTTACATCTCCTCTGCCGGACGATATGAAAAATATTATAGATACTCTGGAGGAAGGTTGTTAAAACAAAGCGGAGATATAAACTATGCCTCATCTCCTATCATGGAGTCAGTGGGTTTTGCAAACCACGGTTTTTTCTCCAGACTCGGAGGTATCAGTAAACCCCCGTTCGCATCTTTAAATTTTGATATTAGAGATGGAGATGCTGTTGACAATATAGAGCATAGCAAGACTGTCGCCGGAAGGCTTTTTGGATTTGACACATCAAGGCTTTTAACGATAAATCAGGTTCACGGAAGCGACGTTCTGACAATTGATAACCTTGTAAAAGATATATCAGGCCTTTCTAAAACATCAGCAGATGCTATAATAACCAATCAATGCGGCATCGCAATAGGCGTTTTGACCGCAGACTGCGTTCCAATCTTACTTGCTGACCCTGTTAAAAAGGTTGTCGGCGTTATCCATGCCGGTTGGAGGGGAACAGTAAAAACTGTTGTTCAAAAGGCAATAGATACTATGGTAAAACAGTTTGGCTCTGACACGGTGGCAATCCTGTCAGCAATTGGGCCATCCATTGGGCAATGCTGTTATAAAGTAGATGAAGTGGTTATAAGAGAGTTTGGAGTTCGGAGCTTGGAGTTTAAAGGCAATGAATTTATAGAAAAACAAGGAAACAAGTGGGGGCTTGGCTTAAAGAGGGCAAATTTTATTCAATTATTGAACATGGGTATTTTGGAAAAAAACATATCCGTAGAGAACTTATGCACATCCTGCAGAAACGACCTATTTTTTTCTTACAGGGCTGACGGTAAGATTACAGGCAGACAGTTGAATTTTATCATGCTAAAGGAGAGAGTGTGATTACACTAAAATGTCATTGCGAGCCGAGGGCGAAGCAATCTTTATTTGAGATTGCCACGGGTGCTTACGCTTCCTCGCAATGACAACACGGTTGTCATCTGTGTAATCAATTCATATGTTAATCGGTCTTACAGGCGGCATTGCATCCGGAAAAAGCATTGTAGCAGAGGAATTAAAAAGGCTTGGAGCACATCTCATTGATGCGGATGAAATAGCCAGAGAGGTGGTTAAGCCCGGATTGCCAGCATATCAGGACATTGTTAAAGAATTTGGTGAAGGGATCCTTAATCCCGATAAAACTATAAACCGAAAGGCCCTTGGAGATATTGTCTTTTCCAACCCAAAACTGAGGAAAACCCTTGAACAGATAACACATCCGAGGATATTGGATGCAATAGAAAAAGAGACTCAGACCATACAAGGGAACGATCCAAAGGCATTGATTGTTATAGATGCAGCGCTTTTGATAGAGGTGGGGCTTA
Source organism: Deltaproteobacteria bacterium (assembly GCA_016195725.1). Lineage (GTDB taxonomy): Bacteria > Desulfobacterota > GWC2-55-46 > UBA9637 > UBA9637 > UBA10170. The sequence continues at coordinate 7,555 of JACPZB010000016.1, forward strand.
ATAAAAAAATGGATAAGGTTGTTGTGGTGTATGCAGACGAGAAAACACAGCTAAAGCGGTTGCTAAAAAGAAGCGGCTTCGCAATGGATGAGGCAAAAAAACGCATTGCGAGCCAGATGTCCTTATCGGAAAAGATTAAGTATGCTGATTTTGTTATAGGGAATCTGGAAGAAAAGAGCAAAGAAGAAGTAAAGGATGAGGTGAAAAGAATATTTGAGGAAATGAAAGGCAATGGGTAACAGCCATGGAACTAACCTTAGGCCCAGTCTTATTTGATTGGAAAAAAGAGGAATTTTTTAGGTTTTATGATGAAGTAGCGGACATGCCTGTGGACAGGGTATATCTGGGCGAAGTGGTGTGCGCAAAAAAGAAAGAGCTAACGGTTAAAGAGATTGAGGATATAGGAAAAAAACTGGAGAAGGGCGGCAAAGAGGTAGTTGTTTCAAGCCTTGCGGTTGTAAGCAATGAAGAGGAATTAAAATTAGTGCGGGATATTGCGCAACTTCCCTTTCCCATAGAGGCAAATGACATGAGCGTATTTAACATTCTAAATCCCCTTACCTCAATCCTCTCCCCTAAGGGGAGAGGGAAGGGTGAGGGGGAAGTCATTGCCGGCCCGCACATCACAACATATAATGTACCATCAATAGAATTTCTTAAAAGTGTCGGAGTCAAGCGAGTTGTCTTTCCTGTAGAGCTGTCAAGGAATTCTGTTAGTTACTGCATTCAGAATACAGGCATAGACGCAGAGGTCTTCGGCCACGGCAAGGTTCCGCTGGCATTTTCATGGAGGTGTTACACATCAAGGGCTTATGGACTGCATAAATCAAACTGCCAATATCATTGCAAACAGCATCCTGATGGAATGTTATTAAAGACAATTGACGGCGAACCGACCTTCACCATCAACGGCACATCCGTGCTGAGCGCACTGACCTATACCCTTGTAGAGGCGATAGAAGATTTGCAGGCCATCGGTGTAAATGCTGTGCGAATCTCTCCGCAATATCAGCATACAAAAAAGATTGTAGATGTATTTAAAAAGCGGCTTAATGGTATAATAGGGCCGGATGAAGGCATGTCATTACTTCAAGAAACAAGCCCGCAGGGGTTTTGCAACGGGTGGTATTTCGGCAAGGCAGGGAAGGACTATATGAAGTCAAAGTTATTGATTCAATGAATAATAAGAATTTGAAGGAGGACAACCATGACCGACATACTTGACAAAGCCATCTTAATTGGAATTGGCTTGGAAAAAAGAGCAAAAGATATTTTGAATGAGCTGGCAAGTGAAGGAAAAGAGGCAAAGGGGGCGCAGGAACCCGGTTTTCCGCCAAAACAGGAATTGGAAAATAAGCTGGTAGAGGAAGGCACAAAGGCCGTGCGGGAACTCATTGCAACGGCAAAGGCCGGCAAGGAAAAGGTTAACAAGGAGATACACGAGGTTGTGGAGCGGCTTTTGGAAAAATTCAAGGTCGTTACTAAAGACGATATTGAGATAATAGAAAAGATGGCGCAGAAGGCGCGAGAAAAGGTGGATGCGCTGGAGAAAAGGGTTGAGGAAATGGAGAAGAGAAGCCGTTAACCGTGACCGTGTAAAAAAACTTCTTTCACGGACACGGTTAACGGTCACAAATCACGGCATTATTTCTATGAACGAAAAAAAACAT
>JACPZB010000088.1 GCA_016195725.1 Deltaproteobacteria bacterium
CAAATAATGGAACGCCCAATACAAACGCCCCAAAATAGAGGTGCATCTGCGCTAAAAACCAGACGAGCTTTCTTGAATCCAAACCGCCGAACTGCCGGTATTCATTGGGTTCAAGGGCAAGGGCAGAAGAGGCAAAAAGGACCAGAAATAGTCCCAGTCCTCCATATTTTAACAACCTTTTATACATCCGTTATTTACCTCCCTTATTGGTTAAAAATAAACTGGCTGTTGCCCAAACCTCTTTTTATAAGTTTGTCATGCCCGAATGTTTCTGTCGGGGATAGAAGCCTTCGGGAATGACATTTATGGTTTGGGCAACAACCCGGAAATTTCTGACAGCGCCTCTATTGCAGCCCAGTGGCAATCCTTTTTTGATTGATCATTTAATGTACCTACAATAAGTCTTATGGCCGCTGCCGTATCTATATCCATACAAGATATGGCAATCTCTTTACGCATATCATTAAACCTTTCATAATCGTAAAGCACCGAAACGAGCGGCGCCAACCCTCTTTTATCAGAGAGTTTACCAAGGACAATGACCGCCTCTCTCCTAACATCTTTATTATCATCTTTTAATAAGCCAATAACTGCCGGCACAACATCTTTATTCCATGTATAGCCAATAGCCTTTACAGCGCTGTATCTTACTGCTGCATCCTGACTTGCCATAAAGTTTATCAACAGATTCAGGGCCTTTTCATTTTTTATATTTTTAATTGCATCGCATGCCTCTTTAATGGCATCACGGTCTTCACCTGTAATCATTGAAACTAAGATATCCAGAGCTGCCTCATTTCCTCTATAAGTAAGAGAGAGCACTGCCTCTCTTTTAATGGCCTCATTTTCACTATTCATCAATTCCAAAAGCATGTCTTCTGATTTAGCATCGTTAAAATCCCGCAAACTTCGTGCCAATTCCAGTTGAACAAACTCATTATCGGCATTTCCTACCCCCGATAGAGGCATTCGAGGGCAGGTTTTTGAAATATTATCAACGACCATCTGTTTATCGAAATTCTTTAAGAGTTTAAACGTCATCTGTCTGAGGTGCAAATCCTCTTGCCGGTTCATCATTATTTCTAAAACAGCGCCCAACCCCTCTGCTTCACCAATCCCCGCTTGATACCCCTGCTTACTGCTTGCAGGGGCAGGCATGCGGGAACATGTATCTGCCAGCGCCAGGATTGCCTTGCTTCGCAACATCTTGTCTTTTTCTTTATCCCTGAGTATTGTTATGAGGGGATTAACTCCCCTTGAATCTTTAAGCCTTCCCAGCAAAGTAATAGCTGAGCCGCATACTTCACTATCACTGTCTTTTAACATATTGATAATGGGCCCAATACAATCTATGCCTCCGACGCTGCCCAGCAGTTCTACAGCCATTCTTCTGACATCGCTGCTCACATCATGCAAAAGCGGTAGAATATGCCTTACCGCCTTTTTGCCGTCTATTTTGACTATTGCTTCAGCAGCCGTTTTTCTGACATCAACATCCTTATCTTTCAGCAATAAGACAAAAATGAGGGTATCCTTTCCACTGCCTATGTTCCGTATGGCCTCTATGGCATTGCATTTGACCACGGTATCTTCATCTACAAGCGCTTCCTTAAGATAGTCCAGCGCTATAGTATCATTCGTGTAGATAAATGCTTTGCTCGCCTTTCTGCGAATCGATATATCAGGGTCTTTTAGATATGAAGCTGCTGCCTCAAGACCTTTTCTCTCTCCTTGCTGAACCAGTGATTTAAATATAGTTCCGAGCATCATGTCTGCATCCTCGTCTTTCAGAATCTCTATCAATGCCTGAACTGCCCTCTGGTCTTTTATCTTACCAAGCGCCTTTGCCGCCCTTTCCCGTATCTCCCACTGATAATCGCCTGACAACTCTCCCAGAATTACCGGGAAACTAACAGTAGAATTCATAGATTGAATAAGCGGCTCCACTGCAAGCGAATCCCCAATATCTGATAGGGCCTGAATAGCGCACATCCTTACCAATCCATCTTCATCTTTCAAAAGCTGAACAAGATGAGGGGTAGATTCTTTCTCGCCTATTTTACCCAGGGCCGAAGCCGCATCGCATATTACATCCGGGTCAGGATATTTTAAATATTCCACAAGGTGTTTTACCGCATCTTTTGCCTTCAGCTTACCCAAGAACCTTGCAGCGCAACATAGGATACGTTCGTCGCCGTTCCCCATGGCTGTAATAAGAGCCTCCACTATAATTTTCATATAGCTTAATCTCTGCGCATCAGCAGATGTATCAGCACTATCATCTGTGTATTTAATTACAGCAGACCCCTTCATTATTTATCCTCGCATTAAAAAGCGGGCAGATTTTCCACATTCTGCCCGCTCGTTACTCATTCCAATCCCCTATTAAACAATATCCCTTCTCGCAAAGGTCATTGTGCGGAAGTCATGCTTATACGGAGATTCGCCTATCTTCTTTACCTTACCAACCCCAACCTTGTATCTGTATTGGCCTGTGAGCGGATCCACAACCCTGGAGGAAAGTGAATTTGCCGGCTGTGTTGGGTGCAAGAAATACATAAAGGCCACACCCTTTTTAACAGCAGGCTGAACCATCGCTACCGCTGTAATGCTCGCGCTCGTGAGCTTGATATGCCCTGCCTTCATCAAGGCGCTGAACTTTGTGTCCAGGGCGTTTGTGCCCATGTTGGAATGGTTCCAGACCGCTACCTTGTCGCTGGACACTATCACCATATCCCCGCTCTCAACGCCCCTCGCCTTCGCGTCATCAGGATGCAGCTCGATAAACTGCTCGGGGAACCTCTGCGTAATATATGGCCTTCTCTCCATATCATCAAACCCTGACTGCCATACTTCGTTCACCCTTCCGTTGGTCACCCATAGCTCATCATCCTTAGGCTTGACCCAATCATGGAAATCGGAATAAACATCCCACGGGCTCTTGAGCCAGTTTGCCTTTCCGGACTGGGTATTAAAGGCAGTCAAGTTTTTAGGGTCAATGTAGCGGGCTCCGAAATGCGTATCGGGCAGTTTCCATTCAGAGTCCTGAAGCCTTGCAACACCGATTACCTTATAACCGTCAGCCTGAAGGTCTTTTGAATCCCGCATGTGCTTCGGCATGGTGTATTCCCAGCCAGGTCTGTCGTATTTATAATCCTTATCCACTACAACGGCAGGGGTCTGGAATCCTGTTGTGCCGAATTTGCGGAGTAGGTCATGGAATTTGATTCCGTTCTTTTTGGCCACCCAGACTAAGGCATCATAGTTATTATCCTGTCTCCCACGGCTGAACCTTCCACCCTCTTCTGCTACATCATTTGAGTCCTTCCAGTCATATCCCTCAAAACCCATCTTCTTTGCCCACTTGGCCACAATCCACCAGTCTGGCTTTGCCTCACCAGGCGCATCATAGAATTTCTCATAAAGTCTGAGCCTTCTTTCGCCATTGGCGCGGATAAAGTTTTCCTCTCCCCATGTGGCAACAGGAAGGACAATATCGGCATATTTTGCGCCGATAGGGTCACGAAGATAGATGTCCTGGTCAACCACCACCATGCCGCCGCTGTCAACCCTCTTTTTAAGGGTCTCAATTATATCCTCCTTCATGAGGCTCATCACCTGATGCGGGTTCTGGCGGGTGAGCCTGTTGAAGGTATCCATCTGAGCCTGGGAGGCATTCATGGCAGATACCCATGTAGTTCCCACAACCCACGCAAACCTCACATGGCCTGACTCAAGCCATCTGTCCACATCCATGGTAAGCCTTCTCCTGCCGCCGAACTTGTCAGCAGACTTATTGCCAGGATAGTTGCCACCACCGAGGCCGCCCCTTTGATGGCCGCCGAACCGTCCCATCATCCTACCGGGTCTGTTGCCGCAGCCTGTAATCAAGGCCAGAGAGCCAAGAGACGCTGTATTGAGATAGTTGTTTGACCAGTAGTTCCCCTTTTCATAGCCAAAGGAGACCTTCTTCTTGCCGTCAGCGTTACTGAGCATCTCTGCTGCCTTTTTGATTTTTTCAACAGATACGCCGGTTATCTCAGAGGCTTTATTTATTTCAAACTCCTTTTCTCCAAGGACCCATTTCTTCCAGTCCTCAAATCCTTTTGCCTCAAGCTTTCCCCATGTGGTTATCCACTGCCAGTGGGTATTTCTCGTTCCTCTGCCAAATCCTGATTCTGTCTCCCAGAGCTCGCCCATAAAATTGGATGTCCATTTCTTTATGAACTCCATATCCTGACCGTTATTCTCCAGGATGATTCTGGCAATTGCATTGTAAAGAATGGAATCGGTGCCCGGATAGACATCCAAATACAACCCTCCGTTAGCCTCGGCAAATGCTGCGCCTCCTGTCTTTCTCGGCAGCACCATGATGACCTTCATGCCGCCTCTGATAGCCGGCATTATCCACTCATTCCATTGTATGGTCTTTGTTTCAAAGGGGTCTGTGCCTGAGATGAAAAGCACATCTGCATTCGCCCTATCCCAGTAACTAGGACCAAAGGTCTGAAATCCTGCAAATGCTATGCCTGCTGATTCCTCTCCCACTATTGGCTGATCGTGCCATGCAAATGCAGGGGTATTTATGTCCTTCAGGGCGAAACGGGTGACGGCATAAATATTCTCCATATACTGGTAGCTGTTGGTCTTGCATGCCCAGGCGTTTTCGCTGTGGTTCTTGATTACATATTTAGATACTTCAGCAGCTATATCAAGGGCGAAGTCCCATGTTACAGGCATCAATGTGCCAAATATCCTGACCATAGGTCTCTGAAGCCTGTCCCTTGTAGGTTTGCTCGGATTATAGACCTTCTGGGCAATACATCCCCCCCTTATGCTGTGGTCTCCGCCAAGGTTAACCGCCTCTGTATTCTCATCAGGCACAACAATAACATGATATGGTTTCCCATTTGCTGTTATAATATTATACTGGTTTGGACTTACCCATCTTCCGAGCGGCCCTACAGGGAAGTCCTTTTTAAATGCATTCTCCTTTGCCTTTGCTCCCCCTTCTTTGCCCAGAGGCCAGCGATAGACCTTGTAACCGCATCCTACTATGCAGTAATCGCAGCAGGTGGTAAAGACCTCCGCATCAGATGGCGGAAGGGGAACTCTATCTTCGGGTATATAGTATGGTGTTGACATTAGATACACCTCCTTTTTATTAGGCTGAAGGCTGATGGCTGAAGGTTTTAAATCTTTGTTTTTCTTCAGCCTTAAGCCTTAAGTCTTTAGCCTATCTTCTACACATTGCTGCTTCTTCCAAAAACCAACCCTATAACGCCGGTTGCATATATATCATTGCCCTCCACCTCAAGCTGAATCTGCGGAAGGCTCTCTGTTGCGTGTCCGCTGATAATCATGCCGTGCCGTGTCAGGTCAAATGTGCTCTGATGGAACGGGCACTGTCCCAATATCTTATATTCCGCCTTATAGGCCTGTGCCAGGGGCCCGCCCATGTGTGTGCATACAGGATTAAATGCCACTACATCCTTATTGGGCCCTATACCGCCGCCAGCAGGTACGCCAAGTTTCACCAGCATATTCTTGATGTCCTTTGACGGATAGGTAAAGCTTACAGGCATGTCCTGCTTTAAGTCGCTTAGCTTTCCTATTTTTTGTCTTGGATATTTTGAAACAACCGCTTCAACCTCTTTTGTTCCGAAACCAGGTATCCCGGAGAGAAGAATAGTCGCAGTAGCTATAGCTCCTCCGCTTATAGAAAGGAACTGGCGGCGGGTGGTCAGGCAGTTGGTTAAACATTCTTTTTCTTTATCTTCATTATTGACCATTAAAATTCACCTCCCTTATTAAGATGCAAGATGTCAGAAGCAAGAGGCAAGATTTTCTTGCTTCCTGCTTCTTGCTTCTTGTTTCTACTTCTTCGGCTGCCAGTCAGCCATTGGCGCATAGTCAGGCACCTTTGGAACCGGCATCTTTATCTCTTCACCGCTTGTTGTAAGGAGAAACTCTTTCAGAGCCTCTTTTTCATCTTTTGTCAGACTAAGCGGCTGAATGAGCTTTGTCTTATTCCCCCACCTGTCAGCGCCGCCGCCTTTGTCATAGAAGTCTATAACCTCTTCAAGGGTAAAGAAAGTCCCGTTGTGCATATATGGCGCTGTGTATTTGAGGTATCTGAGAGGGGCGATCCTGAACTTGCCCCTGTCCTCAAGCCTCTTCTGCTTGAAATAGATTCCGGGGTCTGATTTGTGTGTCCTGTAAACCTCTTCCGCAGAACCCTTTGCATAATGCTGATATCTAAAGGTTACCTGCTGAATACCGTTTTCCTCAAACTCAGGCGGGTCTGGAACACCAAGGTCATAAAATTTCTCATCTGTAAGCATGGGACCATTGTGGCATTCCATACAGTTTGCCTTCCCCTTAAATAATTCCAACCCCTTCTTTGCCTTTTCAGAGATGGCATTCTTATCCCCTTTCATAAATTTGTCAAAGGGTGTATCAGGCTGTGAAAGATACCGTTCATAGGCTGCTATGGCTCCATAGGCATCTTCTATATTTGGCCACTCTGTGCCAAAGACTTCTTTAAACCTTTTTACATATTCAGGCGTCAGCCGCAGACGGGATTCCATCATATCTCTTGAGCCATTTCCTGCTACAGCACCCTCTGCTGCTGCAGGCGCCTGTGCCTCAAGACTCGTTGTTCCACCCTCCCAGAAAATCTTGTTGAGATAACCTGAGTTTATTACAGTCTGGGAATTTCTCCAGTGGACTGTCCCGGGATAGCCCCTGCTTATGGGGTCATTAAAGCCCCACCCCTGTTTTGGGTCATGGCAATCAGCGCAACTGATGCTTGCATCCCCTGATACCTTTGTGTCAAAATAGAGCAGATACCCAAGCTCCTGTTTTGCATCCATCTTTGACGGATATACATTTGTCCCTGAAGGATTATCGGTCGGTATAGGCGGATTAGAAGGCAGAGCCGCCAAAGGCCTGACTTTGCCTGCATCCACTGCAAAGGCAATGCCTGATAGAAATATAAATAAGAAACAAGAAACAAAAAATGAGAAATGAGAAATGAGATTTGTATTTTGAATTTTCATCAGTTCCTCACCTCCTTCCAGTTCGGAATCGGCGCATACTCTATCTTTTTGCCGCCCTTTGGCATCTCAATGGCGACAGGGTCGCCGCTCAGGCTTAATAAAAACTCCTTTAACGCATCCTTCTCGCCGGATGAAAGCCCAAGCGGTTTCATTACAGCATCCTTTAATCCGGGCCTGTCTTCGCCGCCGCCCTGGTTATAAAACTCAATGACCTCGTCCAGTGTATTAAATATTCCGTTGTGCATATACGGCGCTGTAGATTTTAATTCCCTGAGGGTCGGCGTAATAAATTTGCCGACATCCTTTTTGTCTTTGGATATAGTGTAATAGCCCACATCCCTTCTCCAGTTCATCCTGTTGTCAACACCCATAAACATCATGTATGCAACATAGGTAAAATGCCTCTGCGGGTCTTTAAAGACCTCCGGGTTTTCAGGAATACCGGTGTTGTGCGGCTTGTTGTCTGAAAAATACGGGCCGTTATGACACTGTATGCAGCCTGCCTTTCCCTTGAAAAGCGCCATCCCCTCTTTTGCCTTTTCTGAAAGATTCCCCTTATCAAACGGAACATTCTTTGAGACAAGCGTTTCAAGGAACTGGATAAGCGCATTCCTTATCATATAATGGGTTATCTCTCCCTTCTGGGATGTCCCCATCGCCTTATCCCCATATCCCTCCTTTGCAAGGGCAACGAACTTTGGGTCCTGCTTAAACCGCTCCTGCATAAGCTGCATATCCATGTTCATATTCATGGAGTCTGTAATCATATCCCTGAGCATGTCATCAAGGTCATCCAGCCTTCCGTCCCATCCGTAGGTTTTCCCTTTATAGACTATGTTCAAGAGCGTCGGCGCATTCCGCCAATGCTTGCTGCCGGGATACGCCTCAGAAAGAGGCATCGTGGTTGTAAATCCCTTTTCCGAGTTATGGCATGTGGCGCAGCTTATAGAAGCATCTCCGGAGAGCCGTGCGTCAAAAAACAGGGCCTTGCCCAATTCAACGGCCTTTGGGTTCGGCGCCTTTCTCTCAGGCAGCGGCGCTATATCCGGATAATCCGCAGCAATAACAGGGATACTGAATGAGAAGAATCCTGCCAGAACTGTTGTAAGAACTAATAAAAAAACTTTTCTCATAAAATCTCACCTCCCTTATTTTGAAAACTCAAAATTCGCATCAGCCGCCCCTTTGGCAGCCACAGTCACCTTTGCCTCTTTGAGCCCAAATCTCGGGTGCCATGCCTTCACTGTATAAGTTCCCGGAGGCACATCCTTGATTGTAAAAGAACCGTCTTCTCCAACCACCTCCGCATAGGGATGTTCCGGCGCCATCATAAAACCGAACATAAAATTGTGGGCCTCGCAGTTTATTCCTATGAAGTGAGACCTGCGCGGCTTGAGTTCCTTTTCAATATCACCCGGGTCAGGCTGACCAAAGTTAAAGATAACCTTTTTGACTGTACTCCCGCTTTCAACGCCAATCATCTCTCTTGTATTGATGTTATGGAGAACGCCATTGTCGCTGTTTCGTATGGTAATATTGCCTGGTTTAATAACCTGCGCCCAGGGACGGAAACGGCATCCCTTCTGCACGATTATATACTTGCCCTCTTCCGGGTACTTATCCCCTTCCGCAGCCGGCCATGAAGCCTTGCCAGGTGCTGGCCATGCCTTACCCTCTGTGATGCCGTCAATAAACACAAATGCGCCGCGCAAGGCATTCCCCTTAACATCAACCCAAACCACCTCCCTGGCGCCTGTGCCGCAGACATCAGTATTCTTGGTAATGGTAACCTTTTCCACAGCATCATCAGGCAAAGCGCCTTTGAATGTAACCTTGCCTTTTATGCTTCCGCCGTTTGAGACCGCCCCCTCCTTGTAAACAGCATAAGCTGTGCCTACATAGCTGATAAGAAATCCGAAGATAACTACAGCTATTACTGTTATAGCTGCCCGTTTCACCTAAAAATACCTCCTTTCAATTTTTATTTCATTATTGTCATAGAAGTTTGCAATAGATATGCCAAAAAAAATCGTCTTGATTTTCAATGGCTTGATAGAAGGGACAGAAAGATTGGGAGGAACGCCGATACTATTGGTATCAGCGCAGTGGAACTTTTGGTATCATGGAGAAGTGCGTGGTTAAGAGGATAAAGAATATTTTTGAAGTTTTTTCCTGAGGTGCTGTCGGGCTATACCGAGTATCCTTGAGGCCTGAGATATATTGCCTTTGACGCTGTTAACGACGCGCATTACATGGGCTTTTTCCACTTCCTCAAGAGTCGTATTGACAGGATTGGTTTCATGATAAGATGGCACGGAGATTGAAATCTCATCCACAAGCTCGCGAGGCAGGTGTTCCGGCAGGATTCTGTCTGTGTGGGCGAGTATCATTGCCCTTTCTATTATGTTTTTAAGCTCCCTTACATTACCAGGCCATGAATATTTTAAAAGGATATCCCTGCATTCCGTGGAGAGTTTCTTTATGCCTTCTCCAAAACTTTTGCTGTTTAGCCGTATAAAATACTCCGCAAGGGGCATTACATCCTCCCTTCTTTCCCTGAGAGGAGGTATGTCTATGACCATGACCTTAAGCCTGTAGTAAAGGTCCTCCCTGAAACTCTTTTCCCTGACCATGGATGCAAGATTTTTATTCGTAGCAGCCACAACCCTTACATCCACATGCATATCACGAATGCCCCCGACCCTTCGAAATGTCTGGTTTTCCAGCACCTGAAGAAACTTGGGCTGCAGTTTTATATCCATATCCCCTATCTCATCCAGAAAGATAGTCCCGCCGTCGGCAAGCTCAAAGAGCCCCTTTTTGCTCTGTTTAGCGTCTGTGAAAGCGCCTTTTTCATAGCCGAACATTTCTGCTTCCAGAAGATTATCAGGTATGGCGCTGCAGTTCAGCTTTATAAAAGGCCCTCCCTTTCTATCGCTTAAACAGTGGATGGCGTTGGCAATAAGTTCCTTGCCTGTCCCTGTTTCACCTTGTATGAGCGCTGAAGTCTTTGGGGTTTGGGCCATGGTTTTAACAAGTTCCATAACAGCCTTAAACTTATAACTACTGCCCACTGTCTGGAGGAAAACGCACTCGTCCCCTTTCTCCCGGCGAAGTATCTCCACCTCTGATTTAAGCCTTTTTGTCTCAAGGGCCTTGTCCACAAGGAGCTTAAGCTCTTCAAGTTCAAAGGGCTTGTTTATGTAGTCGTATGCGCCTGCCTTCATAGCGGAGATGGCGGTCTTGACTTCCGGGTAGGCGGTTACCACGATTGCCATGATACTATCGTCCACCTCATGCATATTTTTAAGGATAGTCAGTCCGTTCATGTCAGGAAGCTTCAGGTCCAGAAGCGTTACATCTATCTTATGAGCCTTGACAAATTCAAGGGCGTCTCTGCCTTTGTCAGCTGACAAGACTTTAAGCCCCTTTTTTGCAAACACCTCGGAAAGGGTCTTCCTTATAACATCATCGTCTTCTACAATTAAAAGTACCGGTTCCATTATCTTACTTTTCATATGCAACACCTGTGCCATTTTCTTCTGGGGACAGATTTAAAATCTGTCCCCAGGTGGATTGTCAACCGGGAGATTCACCGTAAAGATAGTTCCCTTGCCGACCTCGCTTTTCACCTCTATTTCTCCCTTATGCTCATTTATAATCCTGTGCACGATAGCAAGACCGAGGCCTGTGCCGCTCGGCTTTGTTGTGAAGAATGGGTCAAATATCTTTCCGATTATCTCCTGCGGTATGCCTGGACCCGTATCAGACACTGAAATCTTTACCCCTTTACCATCCAGATTTTCTATTGATACAGCTATCTTGCCGCCATCCTGCATTGCCTGTATCGCATTTAAAATCAGATTGATGAATATCTGTTTAAGCTGGTCTGAGTCAATAATCACCTCAGGGGTATCTTTGCGCATCATGTAATCAATTTCTATATTGTGCTTCTGAGCCTCGTTTCGCACCAGAAATATAACATCCTTCAATACCGAATCCACCCTGCATCTTGCAGATTGATTTATACTGGGATGGGCAAATGCAGAAAAGGTCTTTAAAAATGCAGCCAGTCTATCCACCTCTTTTAATATCCTTTTCATATATTCCCTCTGCTCTTCTGCAAACGGCGTTTCCTCGTCCATAGCCTGAATCACTGTTTTTATGGCAGCCAGCGGGTTTCCTATCTCGTGCGCTATTCCGGCTGACAATTCTCCGAGGGATACCAGTTTATCGGCATGGAACAGCTGCCTTTCCATGGTCATCCTCTCTTCCGTAAGCCTTTGCATTTCTGTAATGATATTCTCAAGCTTGTTTTTCTCCATCTCCAGTTCTCTTGTCCTCTTTGTTACTTCCTCTTGAAGGAACCGGTTCCAGTGAAGCGTCTTATCGCTAAAATCCTTAAGCTTCAAAGTCATCCCGTTGAAATGCGCCGCAAGACCTTCGATCTCGTCGCCGGTTTTAATATTCAAGGTATGTTCAAAATCCCCGCTCGCTATCCATTCAACACCCTGGTGGAGTTCGATAATAGGCTTCGTAAACCGCCTTGCCATCCAGAGCCCTATGATAAAAGCTACACAGAGCGCAATGAGTCCGATGGTTACATATACTATCTCAAGTTTTAGAACCGATGCGAATATTGCCTTTTTGGGATAAACAATGACAAGCACCCAGAATTCTTTCGATATGGCGTCGCCTGTAAGGATCGGAAAATACGAGATTATCTCTGATACATTTTTTATGGTGCCGGATGTGCCGGAAAGAATTTTATTGACTGTTTCCTGAGAGAAGTCCTTGCTCAAACTCTCCGTAGAACCCAGATTAAAGGATTGACTATCGCTCATCTGGCTGTTAAGGCGGGACAGATAAAAACCGTCTCTATTTACCAAAAAGGTAGTTCCGCCCTTTGCAATATTCATCCTCTGCATCTGCTGAATCAAATAACTCGCATAGAGATTGATTATGACTATGCCTCTTTTGTTCCCGAGGCTGTCGAAAACAGTGGTCGCAACTCTGACAACGGGCTTATGCGGAAGCTCTATCTCGCCCCTTTCTATATTAAGATCCATAGGCGATACATAACAAACCCATCTTGGATATTTCATGGCCTCTTTAAAATAATACCTGTCCCCCTTATCCTGTAATTTATCAAACGATATGGCTGTTGAGGTTTTTCCGTCAGAATCCACCCTGACAACCTCGCGTCCATTCTCTTCAATATATCTTATCTGGTAATAATACGGCCTTGTCTGGGAGATAATAAATATTACCTGCTCCAATCTCTTTCTTAAATGGTGAAACTCCTTAGTTCCATGAATCTCTTTCGAATCTAAAATATCTCTCATAACAACAGTCTGGCTTAAAAAAAGCGCATCCCTGTGCACAGTCTTCAAAAACTTCTCTATATCCTCAGCTTTTGATGATAATTCATATTCAAGATGGCGCAGAGTGGTATCCTCCAGCACCCCGACAGAATAATATACCCCATAAAGACCGGCAACCGAAAACGGCAATACAGCAAGACTGATAAGCGCAATAAGCAGTTTTTTCTTTATGCCGGATATTCCAAAAACCTTATTTAAAAATCTCATCATATGCTTCACCTGAAAATACCTATCCTTTTGTAGGGGAGGGGGCTTGTCCCCTCCCGTCGGGCGGCCCTTGTGGCCGCCCCTACATTAAATCTTCATGCCCATTGGTGAACCAAATAGCTCACGAATGTTTCGTAACCACAAAAGTAAGTATACCACTCGGAAGTGTTGAGGGGAAATTATTTGACAAGAGTTTCTCAAGGAATGTTTTGCAGCAGTTCTTAAATACTTAACAACCCATCATACAGGATAGTCTTTTCTTCATCTTCCTTTACTATGGTTACGGTCGCTGTAAAGACTACGAAATCCTGATGGAACGGCGTCCTTACATTGCCGCCAAAGGTGGAGTTGTCGCCGAATGCAATATGTATTGTGCCAAGTATCTTTTCCGATTCAAGGATATTATCTGCCCTTTTTGCCCTGTCATTGGTACCTATGCCGAGTTCTGCAATGTTTTTGAAATCCGGATTTTCTTTGAGTTTGCTTTCCAGTTTTTTTGCATAAGGGTCTTTGCCGCTTATATCTTTAACAAGCCCTTTCTCTATCTTAACTGTAACAGGTGATTCAAGTTTAAATGTCGGCGCCCATTCAAGAACCAGAACGCCTTCGGTTGTTCCTTCCAAAGGCGCAACAAAAACCTCGCCTGCCGGCAGATTCCCGAATGAGCCTGGCAAGGTCAAATTTCCGGTGTCAGGCAGCGCCTTTCTCCCTTTTATCCCGATTACAAGATTTGTGCCGTTAGGCGCTGTGACTAATACCTTTTCCGCTCCGTCTATACATGCTGCAAGATTATTCGTCCTTTTCTCAAGGGCATTCCAGTCAACCTGCATTGGACCGTAGAACATGGCCTCGTCAAACAGAGGCATGCTTGCATAGCGGACATTGCAGATATTGGTAAGCATGTCTCTGAACTTTGTGTGGCTTGTTGAAAAATTTGAAAGGGCTATGACTACATCTACGGCATCGGCCTTATTTTCTCTTATGATGCTGTGTATTGTTCTTTTTAATACCTCGTCTATTTCTTTTTTGCCTATCAGATCTTCTAAAATGCCGATGCCTTCCAATTCCTTAACAACTTCGGAACCAAAGGCCGCAGCCCATACCTCTTTCGGCGGCTCTGAACCGTGCGTTCTCAAAGCAGGGTAGGCAAGAAATGTTATATTCCGGCATACCTCGCTGCCTGCATCAGCTACTTGCCTGGCTAAATCTACAAGGGCTTTTCTCCGTTTGCTGTCTTGTTCGGTTATATCTTCATCAGACAAAAGCGTGTCGGTAAACACAAGCGCCTTTTCATTTTTCTTTACAGCGAGATTGGTGATATAAAGTTCTCTTATGGCTTTGGTTAACATTTTTTGTCTTCTTTTTATTTTATCTACGTCAGTCATAGGCTTTATAGAGCGAGCTTTATCTCATATATTCCAGCCAAATACTCAAAGCTCATATTTGCCAAAACGGCATTATGTGGAATCAATACATACTTCCACGGCTTGCCGCTGTTTTGGGTTGTAAAATCAGTTGCACTTTTACAATACTCTAATGCTGCCTGTGTTTTCTCCTGAACATCGGAAGATTCAATATCACCCTCTTTTTTGGTTTCTATCATATAAATCGTATCTGATCTCTCTACGATAAAATCGGGGCTGTAACGCTTTGAATTGTGCTTCCAGTAGATATGGAATTGGTTTTGAGCCGGTCTCATCCATTTTAAAACTGCTTTGTCATTTTCCAGAATTATTGTAAAGTCCTTTTCTGTCTTGGAATCAAACTTATATAGGTTATGGCAGGCTTTTCTAAAACCGCTAAAAACCTTGCTTGGAATGGAGCTTGTTGGAGTTATGGTATCAGTGAAATGATGGATGCTGTCCTTTGTATATTTTGAAAAGTTATGCTCTTCAATCTTCGTAAAAGGCTTTACAACAGGCTTTTCAAAGCCCGGCGATTCGCAGTAAAAATGCTCCATTAACTGTGCATAAATATATCTGCCGATTTCCTTTTTGTGGTATTGAACCACATTCATTAAATCGTCTTCTTCTTTGAGATATGACCTGAACTTTTCTACTGCCTGACTTGCCAGTTTAAACAATAAATCAGCCTGCTCATCATAATCTATTTCAGGGTAATTCATAAGTTCATTGACTATTATCCTCTCAGGTGTATCAATAACAATCCTGCCCTTACCTATAACAATGTCAATGCTGTTTTCCTGCTCTCTTAGTTTCTTGACAAGAATTTCTTCTGATACAGGCTGATAGTTCAGGTTTTTGGCATCAAGGTCAAAATCCT
Source organism: Deltaproteobacteria bacterium (assembly GCA_016195725.1). Classification (GTDB taxonomy): domain Bacteria; phylum Desulfobacterota; class GWC2-55-46; order UBA9637; family UBA9637; genus UBA10170. The sequence goes on from JACPZB010000088.1 coordinate 14,936, forward strand.
TAAAACCTGATTTAACATCTTCCGACTGCTGAATGTGGATTCTCGGAATTTCCATAATATTAGCAGTAAATTCATTTACAACGGTTTCATAGGCTGCTTCTGCTTCTCTTATCATCTCTGCTGCAAACAGCGCCTGTTGCGGCATGCCGGCAATCTTCTCTTTGATTTTTTCAATAGCAATCTGCTTGATTTCGCCTCTCTTTAATTCATTGATATTGACCACCTTGCAATTCAACTCCGGCAGAG
>JACPZB010000087.1 GCA_016195725.1 Deltaproteobacteria bacterium
CCCCCCTTTCTCCCCCCTTTGGAAAAGGGGGGAACGGGAGGATTCTCGGCATTATTGCAGCAGCGGACACCATTAAAGAGAACTCCGCTGCCGCTGTCAAAGCCCTTAAAAAAGAAAAGGTTGAGGTTATAATGCTCACCGGAGACAACGAACGGACGGCAAAGGCTGTCGCAAGACAGGCCGGCATAGATAATATCATAGCCAACGTATTGCCCGGAGAAAAAGCAGGGGTCATAAAGAAACTTCAGGCAAACGGCAAGATAGTGGCAATGGTAGGAGACGGCATAAACGACGCCCCTGCTCTGGCGCAGGCCGACATCGGCATTGCCATAGGAAGCGGCTCGGATGTAGCCAAAGAGACAGGCGGCATAATACTTATAAAGGATGATGTCAGGGATGTAGCGGCAGGCATAAGATTATCCAGGGCCACCATGAGAAAGATCAAACAAAATCTTTTCTGGGCGTTTATATATAATACAATAGGCATACCCATTGCCGCTTTAGGGTTTTTAAATCCTATAGTAGCGGCAGCGGCTATGGCATTAAGCTCACTCTCTGTTGTGGCCAATTCAGCCACATTAAGGGTTCTTAAGATAGAAATAGAATAAAATGGAGGTTCTTAATGCAGAAAGCAAAATTGGGGAAAGGGCTTTTTATTGCAATGGCAATTGCAATTATGAATATTGGCATATTGCATGCAGCCAACCCGATAGGCGGCGAGAATAAGCCGCTTCTTTCTCCCGACCTTTTTAATGGCAAGACAGCTTACACATACCAGATTGCAAAGGAGATACCGGAGGTTTTAGATAATATCTATTGCTACTGTCATTGCCAGAAGCACTCCGGCCATAAGAGCCTTTTATCCTGTTACACTGACAAGCACGCTGCATTCTGCGATGTATGCCAGAATGAGGCAATCATGGCGTACGAACTCTATAAACAAGGAAAGGATATCCAGACGATAAAGAAAATGGTGGATGAGAAGTTTGGAAGATAAAGCATAAGAGCAGGCAAGAGGCTATATGAAAAACCAATAGCCGGAGCCTGTATTTTAAGGAGGTATAACAAATGATTGAAATTATCAAACCAGTTAGGTACGGAATCTTAATCAGTCTCCTCGGCCTTGTGTTTGGCATTGGGTGGGCATTCTGGCTTGTGCTGGGGCATGAGAGGATACATAAAAGCCTTGAGGAAAGGGCTGCCAAAGGGCAGAACAGCCACGGCCTTATTCAGCTTTTAGAATCCAATACTGCTCAAGCGCACGAAAACAAGACCTCTAAAACAGAACAGAATGAACACAGTCATAGGCAATCCTCAAAAGAAGCAGACGCTCACCAGCATACTGTAGAGGACAAGGCTTTGTCAAAAGAAGGCCGTATGATGCATATGGAGGAAGAAGGGCATCATGATATGGCTGAAGGAGGCCATCAGCATACTGCAGGTGAAGAAGCAAAACCCCATTTTGAAGGCGGCCATGATAGCCCCATTATGGAACTTTCCCACACACGACTACGACGAGGGCATGTCCATGCAATGGGGCTTGGCCTCGTTACAATCGCAATATCTATAGTTCTTGCCTTTACCACTGCCCCTGACAGGGTAAAAATAATAGCGCCAATTCTTACCGGGCTTGGCGGTTTAATCTATCCATTCGCATGGATTGTAATGGGTTATAGAACGCCGCTTTTCGGCCCGGATGCGGCAGAGGCATCAGTGACAGTTATCGCAGCGCCTGGGATTGCCCTTGTGCTTCTCGGAATATCTACAGCAGGTTTGTTTCTTTTGAAGGATATTTTTGTAAAAAAGGATGCTTGAAGGTCTTCAGCATGGCTACAGATATTGATAGACTCTGCATAAACACCATCAGGTTTTTATCAGTTGATATGGTTCAGAAGGCAAACTCAGGCCATCCAGGGCTGCCGCTTGGCGCTGCTCCCATGGCCTATGCGCTCTGGACAAGATTTCTGAAACATAATCCCCGAAATCCGAAATGGCCTGACCGCGACCGTTTCGTGCTTTCAGCCGGTCACGGCTCTGCGCTCCTCTATTCTCTCCTGCATCTTACAGGATATAATCTGTCTATAGAGGAGATTAAACGCTTCAGGCAATGGGGAAGTAAAACCCCCGGACATCCTGAATATGGCGAGACGCCGGGCGTTGAATGCACAACGGGTCCATTGGGTCAGGGCTTTGCAGCTGGGGTAGGCATGGCAATAGCCGAGCATTTTCTATCCTCAAGATTTAATCGTCTTGGCCATGAAATCGTAAATCACTTTACCTACGCAATAGTAAGCGATGGAGATTTGATGGAGGGCATTGCCTCTGAGGCAGCATCGTTAGCAGGGCATCTCAAATTAGGCAGGGTCATATATTTATACGACAACAATCATATTACACTTGCTGGCGAGACGAGATTAACATTTACCGAGGATGTGCGCAAGCGTTTTGAGGCATACGGCTGGCATGTGCAGACAGTTGAAGACGGCAACGATATTGAGGCTATTTCAAAGGCAATAATTGCAGCCCAGAATGAAACTGCCCGACCATCCCTTGTTTCGGTAAGGACGCATATAGGCTACGGCAGTCCTCATAAGCAGGATACCTTTGAGGCGCACGGCTCTCCCCTCGGCCCGGATGAAGTCATAGCTACGAAGAAAAATCTCGGCTGGCCCACGGAGCCGAAGTTCTATATCCCTGACGAAGCCCTGGCGCACTTGAGAAAGGCTGTAGAGAGGGGTTTGCAGCTTGAACATGAATGGAAGACAAAATTAAAACTATACAACAACGCATTTTTAGGGCTTATGAAAGAATGGGAGCAGATGACGGATTCAAAGCTTCCTGAAGGTTGGGATAAGGATATTCTTGTCTTTCCTCCTGATCCAAAGGGCGCAGCAACCCGCGCAGCAGGCGGTCAGACGCTGAACGCTATTGCAAAATATATTCCATCCCTCATAGGAGGTTCAGGGGATTTAGACCCGTCAACAAATACTGCAATGAAAGGACGCGGCAGTTTCCAGCCCCCCGACACAGGTAATGAGACTGTGCAAGGTGCGGTATCAGGCACCTGGGGGTACGGAGGCACAAATATAGCCTTTGGGGTGCGTGAACACGCTATGGGAGGCATATTGAACGGCATTGCCCTTCACGGCGGGCTGATTCCCTACGGCAGCACCTTTTTGATATTTTCAGATTATATGCGGCCTGCCATACGGCTTGCTGCGTTGATGAAACTCCATGTCATATACATTTTTACCCACGATTCTATTGGCCTTGGTGAAGACGGTCCTACGCATCAGCCTATAGAGCATATTGCAAGCTTAAGGGCGATACCAGGCCTCACTGTTATCAGGCCTGCCGATGCGAACGAGACAACAGAGGCATGGAAGGTAGCTATTGAGCATAAACACGGGTCTGTTGCCATAATACTGACAAGACAGAAAATACCTATTATCAATAGAGAGCAATTTGGTTCTGCTGTCGGATTAAACAAAGGCGCATATGTATTAGCAGATTCTGCGCCAGATAAACCAGAGATAATCCTCATTGCAACCGGTTCAGAGGTTCACCTTGCTTTAGAGGCATACGAGAGACTTTGCAGCGAAGGCATTAAAACGCGCATAGTCAGTATGCCATCATGGGAATTATTTGAACAGCAATTAGAAAATTATCGCAACGAGGTGCTTCCTCCTCATATCGCTGCAAGAGTGTCCATTGAAGCAGGTTCAACCCATGGATGGCATAAATATGTAGGACAAAGTGGCGAGGTAATTGGGATAGACCATTTTGGCGCCTCGGCGCCCGGCGAGGTGCTCCTCAAAGAATTCGGGTTTACATCGGACAATATAGTAAGCAGAGTAAAAAAGCTTTTACAGACAAAGAAGGCATGAAATCAAAGGAGCATATATGCAGATAGGTATGATTGGCCTCGGACGTATGGGGATGAACATGGTGAAGCGGCTGCTGAAGGGAAAACACAAAGTTGTTGCCTACAACCGCTCGCCTGACTCTGTAAAAGAAGCTGTTAAACAAGGAGCAAACGGGGCGGATTCCCTTGAAGAACTGGTTCAAAAATTAAAACCGCCTCGCATTGTCTGGCTCATGCTTCCTGCGGGCAGGCCTGTTAAGGAACAGATAGAAAGGCTTCGCACCCTTCTGCACAAAGGAGATATCATCATAGAGGGTGGAAACAGTTTTTATAAGGATGATATTAAACATAAGCAGCAGCTTAAACCATATGGGATTCATTATATGGATGTGGGTGTGAGCGGCGGGATATGGGGGCTGAAGATAGGCTACTGTTTGATGATCGGAGGAGATAAAAAGATTTATAAATATCTTGAGCCTATTTTTAAGACACTTGCGCCGAAAGAGGGGTATCTCTACTGCGGCGATACAGGGGCAGGCCATTTTGTGAAAATGATTCATAATGGGATTGAATACGGCATGATGGCTGCATACGGAGAAGGGTTTGAGATTATAAATGCCTCGCTGTATAGAAGCGCTGTGGATTTCGCAAAGATAGCCCATCTCTGGAATCAGGGGAGCGTAATCAGGTCATGGCTCCTTGAGCTGGTTGAGTCTGCATTCAAAAAGGATAAAAACCTTTCTTCCATCGCAGGGTATGTGGAAGATTCTGGCGAGGGGCGTTGGACGGTGCAGCAGGCCATAGAGAGCGCAGTGTCTGCGCCGATCATTGCATCTTCCATCTTCCAGAGATTCCGCTCACGAAAGGTGGAAACCTTTTCTGATAAGCTGCTGGCCGCTTTACGAAGGGAGTTCGGCGGTCATGCTGTTTTAAAGGCTGGCATAAGGAAAGCTATTGCATTGAAAAAGGAAGAATTAAAAAAACCTAAAGTTATTTTTGGGGCCGAAAAGAGATAAGTTATGAATCTGCCTTCAGATAAGACGGCGGATAATTCTATGTGCCATGTTGATCCTACCTATCAAAAAATAGGCGGCTGTGAAATAGAAATCCCAAATCCCTGCTGTCTTATTATTTTTGGCGCCTCCGGAGACCTCACGAAAAGAAAACTCGTTCCTGCCCTTTATAGGCTTCATAAAAACAATTTACTCCCGGAGAAATTCTTTGTCCTTGGCGTAGGGCGCATGGAGATGCACATTGATAGTTTTAGAGAAGATATGCTCACCGCTGTTAAGGAGATATTCCCAGAGGATTTTAACCATGCTTACGGGGAAGAATTGGCAGCTAAACTTTACTACTTTCCTTTAGATTATTCTTCCTCAGAATCTTATATCAAGTTTCTTGCAAACCAGCTGTCCTTATTGGAGGCAAAACATAATACAGGCAGAAACCGCATTTTTTACCTCGCCATTCCTCCTACGGTATTTGAAGATGTTATCGTAAACCTTGGCAATGCTGACCTGTCTCGCGAAGATGGAGGACGTACGCATATTGTGGTTGAAAAGCCATTTGGCCGGGACCTAAAATCAGCTAAAAGGTTGAACCGTATCTTGAAAAAATCGTTTCAAGAGCATCAGATTTATAGAATAGACCACTATCTGGCAAAGGAAACAGTCCAGGATATCATGATGTTTCGCTTTGCCAACTCTATATTTGAACCGCTTTGGAATAACAAATACATTGACCATGTCCAGATAACGGTTGCAGAGAACATCGGTATTGAACAAAGGGCAGGTTATTATGAAGAGAGCGGGGTAATACGGGATATGTTCCCGAACCATATATTCCAGCTATTGGCCCTGACTGCCATGGAACCGCCGGTAAAATTTGATGCAGGCCCGGTACGGGATGAAAAGGTCAAGGTCTTTCGTTCCATGAGGCCGTTTCCCCTTGACGGGCTTGGCGAGTATATTGTTACAGGCCAGTACGGAGCTGGAAAGACGAATGGAAATGCTGTTGTCGGTTACAGAGAAGAGTCTGGGGTCTCACGGCAATCCACGACACCGACATTCGCTGCCATGAAGATATTTGTTGATAATTGGCGGTGGAAGGGCGTCCCATTTTATCTGAGGTCAGGCAAAAGACTCTCAAATAAAAAGACAGAGATTTCAATACAATTCAAACCCGTGCCTCACATGATGTTTTCAAATCTCTTGAACGAACCCATAGAGCCTAACACATTGGTACTCAGGGTGCAGCCTGACGAAGGCATTAATCTTCTTTTTCAGGCAAAAGAGCCTGGCTCAAAGGTTTGTCTGAGGCCTGTCATTATGGACTTTTCCTATCAGGGTGAAATACTGTTAGATGCGTATGAATGGGTATTGCTGGATTGTATGCACGGAGATACCATGCTTTCTGTAAGAGAAGATGCAGTAGAACAGACATGGGCATTTCTTACCCCTGTAATAGAGAGGCTGGAATCCACTGCTCAGATAGGAAAATTTCCAAACTATGCTGCAGGCTCATCAGGACCGACTGAAGCGGCATTATTAATTGAAAAGGATGGCCGGGGATGGAGGCCGCTGTGATTGACCCTTCAAGGCTAAAGCCTTGAGTTACTTTTCGGGGCAAACACAAAATTTGAGCCAAAACCTGCCCCTGCAGGAAGGTGAATGGGCAGGCTTATAAATATGCGTCATCGAGATAAATTCTGGTACATAAGCACCAATAAACTTTTTTCAGGACTGAATGAAAAACAGAAGGGAGAAATGCTTTCTCATTTAAAGGAAGCTGTTGTTAAGAAGGGAAGTTTTGTCTACACTGCCGGAGACAAGGCCGAAACCCTCTATATCCTTAAGGAAGGGAAGATTAATGTAAGCCGTCTCTCTGAAGATGGCAAGGAATTGACTATAGATATGCTCAAGCCCGGAGACATATTCGGGGAATTGGCATTAGCAGGCGAGGAGGAGCGGGAGACCATTGCGCAGGCTCAGGAGGATTCATTTATATGCGCTATCAAGAGGACGGACTTTGAAAATCTTATCGGCAAAAACCCGTCCCTTTCCCTCACCATAACTAAACTCATGGGTTTGAGGCTCAGGCGCATAGAAAACAGACTTGAGGAGATGATTTTTAAAGATGTCCGTATGCGGGTTCTCTCCACATTGAATCAGATGGCTGCAAAGTATGGCCTGCCTGTGCCGGAAGGGATAGAGATAGCAGTTAAATTATCTCACCAGGATATAGCCAATCTCATAGGCTCAACCAGAGAGACCGTCACCCTTGAACTCAACAACCTGAAAAGAGCAGGGCAAATCCTCATCAAGAAAAGAACCATCATCATTCCTGCAACACACCGGTCCTAATTACACTACAGCCTGCAGGTCTAATAGCCTATGAGCCTGTATGCAAGATGTTCGTAGGCTGTTTCAATATTTGTAATCTGCCTTACATACCTTCCCATATTTCTCTGTTATCCTGCTTTCAGAAAGGAAGGTGATTGCCATGAAAAGATTTATCATTCCGCGGGTGGCGCACTGCAGCGACGGCTGTCATAGCGTGTCCCTGGCATGACACTAAACTGTCTCGTAAAATGCGTTGAGGGCTGGATCAAATTCTGATTGAAAGGAGAAAACAACATGGCCACAATCTACAAAGAGATAGATTTGCCGGTTTCACCGGAAGCCCTATGGGAGAAAGTTGCTGGCGTGGGGGAAGTTCATAAATTTATGCCTGTTATTACAGATTGTCGCATTGAAGACGACCGACGTTTCTGCACCATGGCTGACGGCGCTAAACTTGAGGAGATTGTCTTAGGCGTAGATAAGGCGAAAAGACGGGTTGCATACACCATCACCAAATCGCCGTTCCCCTTCGATTTTCACAGCGCCTCCATGCAGGTTGTTCCGAACGGGAAAAACGCGCGGCTAATCTGGATCACAGATCTCAAGCCCGATGCCCTTGCCGAACAAATGGAATCAGTCTTGAACCAAGTCGCACAGAGTCTGCAACAGAAATTTTCCAGATAGACGAGATCTTTAATCGCTATTTTACGGGGCAGTGCTTGACATTGCAAAGAACTGATACATACTTAAGCAGAGGTAAAATTGAAAGGGGGTGAAATTATGGCAGAAAAGACAGCAAAGGAAAAATTGGACGCAGTATGTTCCTGCGGCTCAGGCAAGAAATATGGAGAATGCTGCGGCAGGAATGCGCCCTGCTCTTGCGGCTCAGGGAAAAGGGCCGGTGAATGCTGTTACAAGGGGAAATAGAAAGGGTAGGGATATTTAGTCCCATGATTTAAAACCGGCTTTTGGGCCGGTAACTACAAAACAGGGAGGTAAGATTATGTATCAGAGTTTTAAAAAGTCAATTGTAGTTGCTTTCGTGGCGCTTTCCTTAATCATGCTCGGCGGTTTTAGCGCTGTTCAGGCTGCGGAAAAGAATCCGTGCGCTGCGAAAAATCCGTGCATGGCAAAGAATCCATGCGCCAAAGGCGCAGCAGTCCATGCAAAGGAAGGCGTAAAACATTTGAAAGAGGCCATCAAGCATCTGGAGGAGGCTGTCAAGGCAGGCGGCAACGCCCATGTCAAAGAAGCCCTTGAGCATGCAAAAGAGGCGCTCAAACATGCAGAGGAGGGTGGCAAGTAAAAAACACAAGGTAAAAAACCAGCGGGGCGTTTATGCTCCGCTGGAAAATTATCAGGAGGTGATAGCATGTCTCTTATGTGCCCCATGCAAGGTTGTAAAGAAAAACAGGGTATGTGCGGCCACGAAAAGGTTATGCTTGGTATGGTCGGCATTATCGTGCTTATTGTCTTGATTGTAAAATTTGTTTAAGAGCATAAACGGCAGCAGAGGTGTTCATAAAAGCCGCTGCTCCTACCGGAAAATGCAAAAAAAGGAGACTGATTATGTATAAGAACTTAAAGAAGATAATTTTGTCTGTATTTCTGGTGGTGTCGTTAGTGATGTTGGGAAATTCTGACGTTGCTAATGCAGGGGAGAAGAATCCATGCGGCAAGAATCCCTGTGCAGTGAAAAACCCGTGCGCCAAAAATCCCTGCGCCTCAATGAAGAATCCGTGCGCAGCCAACAATCCGATTCCCATCAGAAAAGATCGGGTAAAGGATCATGCAGAGCTTTTGCAGTTGGGAGAAAAACTCTGGAACGACACAAAGCTTGGGACATCGGGTCTGGCCTGCGCTACGTGCCATCCTGAGGGTAAAAACTTAAAAGGAGAGATGGACTCCACGGGTATGACCGCCAAGGGGCCGTTTCCCAAATATCTTAAAATGCCCAATGATGTCCTGACCAGGGATCAGATGATAAACTTCTGTATGCTCAATCCGATGAAGGGCAAGCCTTTATCATGGAACTCTGTGAAAATGACCGCCCTCTCTGCCTACATTCAGGCGTATGCAAAAGAAGAGGGGAAACCGGTTAATCCGTGCGCCAAAAATCCCTGCAGCATGAAGAATCCATGCGGAAAGAAATAGCATTTATTATTATCAGCGTACTATTCAGTTTTGTAATCCTCTCCCTGAGGGAGAGGAGACTTTTTTGTTCCCTCCCCTTCAAGGGGAGGGTTGGGGTAGGGATGGGGTAAACAAGGTATTTTCGGGGCAAAGGCACCCTGAAAGATTCTATCAGGGGATTGCATTCGCCTAAAAATGCAAATGCATTTTTTGTGTTGAGGAGGCTATGTGCAGATCAGGGTGCTCTCTGATATTGAAGCCATTAGCCATGAGGCATCCAAAATCTTTGTAAATCTTGCGAAGAAATATATTGCATCCAGCGGAAGGTTTGTTAACGCCATTTCCGGAGGCTCCACGCCAAAAAGGTTCTACGAGCTCCTCGCATCCGACAACTGTAGCGGCAATGTAGACTGGAGCAGAGTCCATTTTTTCTGGGCAGATGAGCGGTGTGTGCCGAAAGAAAGTGAAGAGAGTAATTTTAAGCTCGCATTCGTTCACCTTCTGTCAAAGATTGAAATCCCTGCTGAAAATATCCACAGGATCAATGGTGAAGATGTGTCTGAAAAAGGGGCAAAGGATTATGAAGACGAGATACGAAGATTTTTTGGCGCGCTGGACGTGCCCGTTTTTGACCTTATTATTTTAGGCGTGGGTGAAGACGGACACACTGCCTCGCTTTTCCCGGATTCAACAAAGTCACTGGATGAAAAAACAAGACTTGCTGTTCCTGTCTATACAGAGAAGATGAACCGGATAACTCTGACGCTCCCTGTGCTGAACAATGCCAGGCATATCCTCTTTCTCGTATCAGGCCAATCAAAGGCACGGGTGATAAATGATATATTAGCGGACAAGGGAAAAAGGGGAAATTACCCAGCGGGGCTTATCAACCCTGTCCACGGAGATTTACTATGGCTGATTGATGAAGCTGCGGCAGGGGAATGAAAGAGGGCAGAATGAGGATAAGGGTTCCAAATAATTATGAAATTTTTGGAAGTCAATATTTATCTTGACACTATACTATAGTACAGGGTTTATATTTATAACAGAGGTAGAAATGGATAGATTATTTACGATTGGCACCTTGGCGCGCAGGGTTGGAGTGAATATCCAGACGATTAGATACTATGAGAGGCGTGGACTTTTGCAGCCGTCTAAAAGGGTAAGGGCAGGGATTACCGGCATAGGTTACAGGATGTATGACGAAGATGCGGTAAGACGGCTA
>JACPZB010000091.1 GCA_016195725.1 Deltaproteobacteria bacterium
GCTGTGAAGCGAAAACGGGAGTTTAAATTCTGCGCCAATCATTGGAGGAAACTTAAAGTCTGATATTCTCAAATCTTCTACCTTTTCCCCAAGGATATTTATCTCATCTATGTCTGTTACTCCAGTCTCATCCTCTTTCGCAACCTTTGTTGTGGGAAGATCATATGCCTTAGCGCCCAGAACCTCTGTTATAACACTGTCGAGGGCTATACAGTCGGCAGATGCAAATATAAGCCCGAGCCTTCTCGGATCGCCTGCGCTTCCCGGCCCGTTCCCCTCCATACCTACAATACCGTCAACTATTGTCAGTCTGGGCTTTAGAAACAGATATGTATCAACAAGCATCCTTGCAAAGGTATTCGTATCAACGCCTGCTGCCATATGCCACTGCGGTTTTCTGGCGCCTACGACGCAGCCAAACATATTTTTCACGCCAAGGGTCAAAAACATCTGGACGTGGGTTTTAAGTTTTGGAAGATTTATTATGCCGTCAACTTCTATCGCCTCTTTTGACAGCTCCAGCCTCTTAAAGGTTTTCCCAGCAGGATTTTCCACACTTATAGATGTGGCAAGGCCTATCACATCTACATTAAATTCTTTTGCAACTGCCGCAATCCCGCATTTTTGAGCAACCTTCTCGGCGCTGCCAATGCCAGGGCTGTCGCCCACAACAGGGAATGCCCCAGCCTCTTGGACAAGCTGTATCACTGCCCTTACTACCGCAGGATGGGTTGTTACTGCCGCTTCAGGAGGTTTTGCAGAAAGGAGGTTTGGCTTTAAAAGGATGCGCTCGCCCTTTTTTACAAATGCCCCAATACCGCCGAGGAGGTCTACGGCGCCTTTTATTGTCCGGTAGACCTCCTCGTTATCATAATAATTGTTGCATTTTTTTATAACTACGAATGGATTCATTAAAATGAATTTCTAATTTCCAAATCCTAATTTCTAATAAAAATATCAAATAAAAATCAAAAACATTGGAAATTTAGTCATTGGAGATTTCATTAGAAATTAGACATTAGGATTTAGGATTTCTTAATCCTGTGTCAACTTATTTATGCCATTCGCTATAATTCCTCCTTCTTGTCTTATTTACTTCTTTTTCAACTCCTCCACCACACTGCTTAAATCCAGCGGCAGGAGAACTATCTCCATTCTTCTATTCTGCGCCCTTCCCTCCGCTGTTTCATTGCTTGCAATGGGTTTATATTCTGAATATCCGGCAGAGGATAACAGGTTGGGGGCAATACCAACTTTATCCTGAAGATACCGCACAACATTTGTTGCCCTTGCCGTTGATAATTCCCAGTTTGTGGGATACTTTTCCCGTATTTTCGCGCCTATCTTTACATTGTCTGTATGCCCTTCTATCCTTATCTGTTTGTCAGTTATACCTTTTAATATTGTCCCAACCCTGTTAAGTATCTTCAACCCTTCTGGTTTTACCTCCGCCTTGCCCGAATCAAACAATATTTTCTCAACCATATTTACAGAAAGTCTATCAACAGCCTGCGTAATCTTTATATCTCCCTTATCTATCTCCTCTTTCATCTCTTTCATCAGATTCTCATACGCATTTTTGACGCCGGCCAGTTCCTTTTCCTTTTCAGCGCTCAGTTCACCGGCCTTTAACTTTAATCTTTCCACCTCTCTGTTCAGATATTCGGCCTTGCTTACAAGTTCTTCCTTTTCCTTTTTCAAACCGTTTATCTCTTCTGCCTGAACATCAAGTCTTTGCTTTATTTGCGAGGCCGCTTCTTTCTCAGCAACAAGCTCTTCAATCTGTTTTGACAGTTCATCTATTTTGGCTTTTAACTGCCTGTTTTCTTGTTTTAGCTGATCAATCTCTTTTTGTGCCTGTTCAAGATTTGCCTTTCTGGCTTCAGACTCTTCCACTGTCTTTTGATAGATGTCCTTGCTTATGCCGCAGCCGGTCAACACAATTATAATCGCAAAAAATCTAAAGATTTTTTTCGCCATACAATACCTCCTTTTGGTCTTTAGATGATACCATTGATTCAGAATACACCATGACCTTGTTCCGTCCTGTCCTTTTTGCATGGTAGAGCGCCTCATCAGCCGCTTTTATTATATCGTCTGAATTCTCCAATCCTTGTTGCGGATATATTGCAATGCCTACGCTTATGGTTATCTTAAGAGGGGGGGTGTTATCATCTGAAAGGTTGGCATCTTCTACCGCCATTCTCATTCTTTCTGCGGCGCGTATCGCCCCATCATTGTCCGCCCTGCACAGACAAATAATAAACTCCTCTCCGCCAAACCTTGCCAGAACCTCTCCTTCTCTCATCTTTTTTGCCATTATTTCCGCTATCCCCTTCAGCACCTTATCTCCAACATCATGGCCATAAGTGTCATTTATACTTTTAAAACGATCTATGTCTATCAGAAGGCATCCAATATGATAATCATGGCGTTTTGCCAACGCAACATGCATACTAATGTAATCATAAAAATATCTCCTGTTATAGAGCCCTGTCAACTCATCGGTTACGGACAGCTTCTCCAGCAGCATATTTTTCTCTTTCAGCTCATTCTGCAATTCCTGTATCTTTAAGAAAACATTTATCCTTGCCACAAGTTCGCTGGAATCAAACGGTTTTATTAGATAATCGCTTGCCCCTATATTTAAGCCCTTTATCTTATCAATAACCTCTTTCCTGCTCCCGCTGAGTATTATTACAGGGATGTCTTTCCCCCCTGCGCTCTCTTTTATTGCAGCTATAAATTTGTAACCGTCAACCTTCGGCATCATTACATCTGTAACTACAAAATCTATCTTGTTTTTAAAAAAAATCTTTAATGCCTCTATGCCATCGTCTGCCTCAAGAATATTTGAAAATAGACCGCCTGCCGTTACTGCATCCTTTACCAAAGCCCTGATAGTTGGCGAGTCATCAACCACCAATAGTGTTCTTGCTTTCATAGCATTTCCTCAATACAGGCTATTGGTTTTTACTTATTGTCTATTGCCTCTTGCCCATATTTATTTTATTTTCCTCAATGTCTTTTTTGCTGTATTTGCCTCTTCTGTCTTTGGATATTTATCTATGACCTTTTCCAGGATGAGCCTTGCCTCTTTCTTGTCCCCCATCTCATAAAAGGCCATCCCTTGTTTAAGCAATGCGCCGGGCGCCTTTTTGCCTTTTGGATATTTTTTTATAACTTCATTAAACTCCAGCACAGCGCGCTCGTAATCCTTTTGCGCATAGTACATTTCCCCTATCCAGTATTGGGCATTCTGAGCAAGATCATTACCAGGAAAAAGGGAGATGAACTTAGTAAATTTCTCAATGGCCTCTGCATAGTCCTTATTCTTTGCCCGCTGGATTGCCTCATTATACAACTCGTCCGGCTTTGGAGATTCTACCTCCTTTTTATTGACTTCTTTCGGAGTTTCCTCTATCGCCACAGGAGACGGTTTGGGATGCTCCAATACAGCAAGCCTTTCATCCAAAGATGCCAGTCTCTTTTCCAGCGCCGCGATCTGGTTTTGTACCACAGTTAATCTGCTGTCAATCTCCTTCTTGTCAACATTCTTTTCCCGCAGCACAGCAGTATCTTCACCCGCCTTTTTTACAGCCGCTTCTGCTTCCCCTAACTTTCCATTCAAGAAAGCCATGTCTTCTCTAATTTTATCAAGAGATGCCCTTACATTTGCCTTATCCTTCTGGCTGCCTCCCTCTATTGATTCAAGCTTCTTTGTCTGAAACTCTAATTCCTTTTTAATAGCCTCCTCAAGAGAAGCAAGCCTTTGCTGCTGGACTGTCGTATCCTGCCTCAGATTATTTACATCCTTCTTCACAGGGTCATCTTCAGGGACAATGGCAATGCAACCTGAAACGATAGTAAGCAGTAAGGCCGAAAGAATCAGCAAATGGGTGAAGCGGTGAATCAGGGAGTAATTTTCTCCGTTTCTCTGCTTCCCCGTTTCTCCGCTTCCATCCTGGCTCACAATTTGTATCATTATCACACCTTGTTTCCTACTTTTTAACAATGACCAGCTCTCCCCGCCTATTCTTTGCCCATGCCTCTTCAGTATGGCCGGGGTCTGCAGGTTTTTCCTCGCCATAGCTTATAGTGGACAATCTCAACTGATTTATACCATAATTTATAAGGTATTCCTTTATACTTCGCGCCCTTCTTTCGCCAAGGGCAATATTATACTCATTCGTACCTCTTTCATCACAATGCCCCTGCACCTGAATTTTTATGCCAGGATTTTTTTTAAGCCATTCTGCATCTTTTTCCAAAACAGGTTTCATATCATCTCTGATGGTAAATCTGTCAAAGTCGAAATATATGGTCAAAAGTCTTCCTTGCCTCTCTACCATTTCACTGACCTCATCCTTTACCGCAGACTCTTTTGCCGCCTTTGCTGTTTGAACCTCCTCTTGTATTGGCTGCTCTGCAACCTTTTCCTCCTTTTGCGGCGCAGGGGCCTCTTCCTTAGCCACAGCCTTTTCCTCTGGCTGCGGCGCTTGCACTTGTGAAGAAGGTTCCGCTGATTTCTGGACGCTCTCTTCCTTCTTTACCGTCTGCGCGCATCCGGCAGCTATAAAAAGCATCGCGCTGATTGCTAATACAAAAACTGCCTTTCTATTCTTTTTCATTTTTTCCTCCTTTTTGATAAGCCACACGGCATACACCTTGCGGCTTTTTATTTAACATAGGGCGACCATGCAGGAAAGGTTTTATCTCCCTTATCCATATTGTCTATGGTTATCCTCTTCTGATTTTCGCCATTGTTTCTTATAACATAAATACCGGCAGCGCCATCCATTGTGGAAGTGAATGCAATATATCTGCCGTCCGGCGACCATGTTGGGTTTTCATTATCTCCGCTGTTTGATGTTAGTCTGGTCTCTCCTGTGCCGTCACTATTCATGACCAATATGTTAAATTTTCCTCCATCCAATCTTGAAAACGCAATCTTATCGCCCTTTGGCGACCAGGCAGGCGCCGCATTATATTTGCCTTCATAGGTAAGGCGGACATTTCCAGTTCCGTCAGAGTTTATCATATAGATATGCGGATTTCCACCTATATCAGAAACAAACACAAGTCTCTTCCCATCAGGAGACCAACTCGGCGACACATCTATCGCCCAATTATTGGTAAGCCTCTTAAGCCTCATCCCTTCAAGCTCCACTATATAAAGCTCGGGGTTGCCGTCTTTGCTTAAAGTGAGGGCTATTTCCTTCCCGGAGGGAGACCATCTGGCGCCTATATTTAAACCAGGCTGATTGGATATTCTTGTTTCTCTGCCGGTTGTCAGGTCCAGCATATAGAGATATGGCTGGCCTTCCTTGTACGAGGTATATAAAATCCTTTTTCCCTCAGGAGACCATTGGGGAGAAAGATTGATTGAGCCATTCTTGGTAATCTGTTTTACATTATAGCCGTCATAATCAGTTATGCATATCTCCTTGTTGCCGGATATGTTCGAAACAAATAAAAGTTTTGTGTCAAATATTCCTTTTTCGCCTGTTAATGCCTCTATTGCCTCATTTGCAAATCTGTGCGCTATTTTTCTTATATCTGTCTTTTCCCCCATATATCTCCTGCCTACCAGCATCTTTACCTGAAAGGTGTCAAAGAGTTTTAATTCTACGGTCAGACCTTCCTCTTCTGCAATAAGAACGCCCTTTATTAAGGCATCGGCGCCTATAACCTGCCAGTCTTTAAAATCTATATTAAATTCCTGTTTGTTTTGGTCTTCCAGGTACGCCTTCTTATCAATGATATTAAACAGGCCGGTGAACTCCAGGTCATGGACAATAATATCCCGCAGATTGCTGCCAATCTCAGACTGTATATTCAAGCCTCCAAGATTTTTTATATCAGGAATGGCAATGGGCAGCCTTTTGCCGGCAGGGGCGTTTATATCTATATAGACCTTTGCCTGGCACGGCAATGAAAATACAGCAAGAAAAACAACAATGAAAAGAAATATATAATAACGAAGGGGCAACAGTATAAATTTCATTCCTTTTTACACTCAGGAAAACACACGCCAATTTCAATAAAATCCTTTTCTAACTCAGTGGGAAACGGCGGGAATAATGGAGCCGCCTTTTCTATCGATCTGACAGCAGATTGAACAAACAGCGGACTGCCGTATGACTGTTCAGTATGACTTTCTATGAGCCGTCCCGCCTTATCTATGCGTAACGCTATCACAGCAACTTCACCTTCTCTTATATCGCCCGTATAGTTCCATTTGTCATGAATTATATCGCCTATAAGCTGAACATATTTCTCTTCCGATTCCTGAGTTCGTTTGACCACACTCCCTTTCTGCGATAACTCCGCGCTTTTTGCTTCACTTCCCCGGTTAAAACTTTCGGGGACAGCCTTAACAGGCTTTACAATATCTTTTTTATGAGCAACCTTATCCCTTATCTCTTTAATCCTTTTCTCCATCTGTTTATTCTCTATATCCTGGACTGCTTTGTTGATTGTATCCTCTGTCTCTCTCTTTTTCACTCGCTGCCGTACCTTTTTCAGCGCCTCCTCCAAAGCTTGCCCCTGCATGTCTAAAGCAGGGGACGGCTCTTTCTCTTTTTTCAAAGCAATTGCCGTTTCTTTGGCAGCTGGTTTTGAAACAGTCTTTTGAGACTGAACCTCGGATTTTTCTGAGTAGCTCGGTTTTGAAAGGCTCCCTATCGGCTTTGCTTCTGGCAGATGCCCAATGAGGTCAACAGTATAAACAGGCGTTGTAAATACCACGGGGGCATTGTTATGGGAAATTAAAAATACAGCGGATAGAAAGACAATATGCAGGCAAAGAGAAATTATTATAGTGATGCCAAAACCTTTTTCTATCTCTAATGGGTTATAGAAATCAGCCGCCACTTAACCCCCTTCTACAGGCTCTGTAATCATGCCGATCCTTTCTACGCCTGCCTTCCTTATCTCTGCCATTACATTTACGACAAGGCCGTATGATACATCTTTGTCCGCCTTTAAAAGCAGCATTTTATCCTGCTTCCACTGCCTTGTCTGATAAATCCCCGCAAGTTTTTCTTTTAAATCAACAAGCATTATCTTATTCTTATTTATAAGTATTGCGCCTTCCTTATTTATCGTTATGACAAGAGGCCTTTCGTCCGTAATTAAGCCAGAGGCCTTTACCTTTGGCAGATTCACATCCAGCCCTTCCTGAAGCATAGGCGCTGTAACCATAAAGATAATGAGCAGCACCAGCATCACATCCACCAGCGGCGTAACATTTATCTGGGACAGCACAGTCCTCTGTCTTGACTTTGAAAAATCCATAGATGACCCGTAACAAATCAAAACTCTGACGGCAAATAAACCACTACACCTTTACCCTACACACCTATCCATTACCCCTTGTCCTTCCTTAGTTCTCTTTCCACTATATTTAAAAAATCAACGGCAAAGTTTTCCATCTCAACTGTCATTCTGTTAATCCTCGCAACAAAATGGTTGTAGGCAACCACTGCCGGGATAGCAGCGATAAGGCCCATGGCCGTAGTAATAAGGGCCTCAGATATGCCTGGCGCAACAACAGCAAGGCTGGCCGACCCTTTTAACCCTATGCCCATGAATGAGTTCATGATGCCCCACACAGTGCCAAAAAGACCTATAAACGGCGTGGTATTCCCTGTTGTAGCAAGAAATGCAACCGCCTTTTCCAGTCTGCTTATTTCATGAGAGATCGCCTTTTTCAACGCCCTCTGGATGCTGTCTAATTCTCCGACAGTGAAACTGTTACCGGCGCTTTCCTTTTTTGGCATCCTGAGCTGAATGAGTTCATTGTAGCCAGCAGCAAACAATTTTGCCAGCGGCGTAAATTTATAATCTACGCATGCCTCAAATATGGGCGTAAACCTCTTTTTGTGCCAAAAAAAATCCAGAAATGCTACGGATTCCTTTTCCATCTTTCTGATGACCCTATACTTGTATATGATAATTGCCCAAGACAGAACAGAAAAGGCAAGCAGTATAGCAAGCACAGATTTTACCATAATACCTGCGCCCGCTATCATACCCCACAAACTTCCCTGCATATTATCGCTTAAGCTCTGGACACTCGGCAATTATTTTGTCCTCCATATTTTAAAAATAGGCGAAAGAGAGGTGTTGGGCAAGAAGAGACTTACACATTGCATCTAATTATTATTTTAAAACTAACACCTTTCAGATTTCAAGTCAATGCTTATGGCAACAAATAATCGGAACAAACAAAATAGGGCATGTCCACTAAATCGTGGCAGAATAACATCAACCAGCAAACCTTATAGACTCATTTCTACATTTATGGATAGTTGCAATTATCCTTAAATTTGTCTTGACAAATATCTAAAGCAAGACTATAGTTTATGCCAAGTGGTATAAAGTGGTATAAAGTGGTATAAGTGTCTGAATCGCGGTATAACCCCATTAGAAGTCTGACTATCTAAAGCAACAAATGGGCGATAGATTGGATAAGATTAATAAGGAACTTCTAACGGGGTAAAATGGCATGGTTAAGAAAAGGGGCTAAGCTGTGTTCAGAGGAAGATTTGAACATACCATTGATCCAAAAGGAAGGATTAGTATACCCTCTAAATTCAGAGACATCCTATTAGACAAGTATGATGAAAGAGTTATTATTACGAATAATTATGATGGATGTCTTGTAGCATACCCTTTTAAGGAATGGCAGGTTATAGAAGAAAAGGCAAGCCAGCTTTCCAGACTAAAAAAAGAAACTGCAGATTTTCTAAGATTTTTTATCTCTGGTGCAACAGAATGTCCTATAGATAAGCTTGGTAGAATACTTATCCCGCCGGTACTGAGAGAAGAGGCAAAATTAGAAAAGGATATTATCCTCGTTGGAACTCTTAAGCAGATTGAAATCTGGGCAAAAACAAGATGGGAGACAGTAATAACAAGGGCGCAAAAGAATGTTGACGAGGCCAGAGAGGTTCTTGCAGGGCTGGGGCTTTAAATGGGATTTGGTCCTGATAGAGATGTTCAGGATTTTACGCATACCCCTGTTATGCCTGAGGAGGTGGTAAAATTTCTTGAGTGCAAGCCTGATGGAATATATATAGATGGAACCCTTGGTGGAGGCGGCCATACTGGCGAGATATTGAATGCCAGCGCTCCGACCGGCAGAGTTATAGGGATGGATTGGGATGAAGAGGCGGTTAGCGCTGCGCAGAAAAGACTTGAACGTTATTCTCAGCGGCTCACTATAGTCGGAGAAAATTTTGCTCATATAAAAAAGGCGATGGAGGATTTAGAAATAAAAGGGGTTGATGGGATTTTATTAGACCTCGGCATGTCTTCTTATCATCTGGGAAAACCAGAGAGGGGTTTTAGC
Source organism: Deltaproteobacteria bacterium (assembly GCA_016195725.1). GTDB lineage: Bacteria > Desulfobacterota > GWC2-55-46 > UBA9637 > UBA9637 > UBA10170. The sequence continues at coordinate 9,359 of JACPZB010000091.1, forward strand.
TTTAGCTTCAATGCCCCATTGGATATGAGGATGGATAGAAGGCAGGAAAAAACTGCATATGATATTATAAATAATTCTTCTTGTAGGCAGATGGAAGATATTTTGTGGAAGTATGGAGAGGAAAGGTGGACCAAGAGGATTGCAAGGGCTATTACTACAAAAAGACAACATGGACATATAAGCACCACTCAAGAGCTTTCAGACATTGTCTCCGCTGCCATACCAAAGAAGTTTCACCCAAAAGACATCCATCCTGCCACCAGAACCTTTCAGGCAATAAGGATTGCTGTGAATGATGAGCTTGATAATTTAAAGAAATCCATAGATGACGGCGTAGACCTTCTCGCCCGGGGAGGAAGGATGGTAGTCATATCCTTTCATTCCCTTGAGGACAGGATTGTGAAAGAATCTTTTAGAAATTTGATGAGAGGGTGCGTATGTCCTGATGATTTTCCACAATGTGCCTGCGGTAAAAAGCCGAAGCTTAAGATTATAACGAAAAAACCTATTGTCCCATCACAAGAAGAGGTTTCAAAAAATCCAAGGGCAAGAAGCGCCAAACTGAGAGCGGCTGAGAGGCTATAGACGGCGCATATTGAAGCAAAAGGGATATTTTCTATGAAGGCATTATCTCAACAGAGGATTAGACAAAGAAATGCCGCTAAAGAGTCCGGTTTTTTATTCTCGGCCATTAAGTCAATCGTAGTCGTATTGATAGTTACGCTTTTCTATCTCTGGAGCAGGCTTGCGGTAGTAAGCCTTGGCTATGAAATAGCGGATGCAAATAAAGAAAGGGCTGAACTCATATCTCTTAACAAGAGACTTAAACTTGAAATTCTCACATTAAAATCCCCTGAAAGGATTGAAGCCTTTGCGGGTAATAAGCTTGGCCTTGTCTATCCAAAAAGGGAACAGATAATAATGATAAAATGAGAGAGCCTATTCCTTGGTTAAAATTTCGGATTATTTTTATTTTATTGAGCTTTACTTTCATATTTGGGGTGATTTTTGTCAGGGCATTTCAGCTTCAGGTTTTAGAAAGGGATACGCTCAAGACAAGAGCAGATAAGGCGCATCTAAAGGCTATAAATATTACTCCCAGGAGGGGTACTATCTATGATAGCAGGATGCGCGAGCTTGCTGTCACTATGGAGGTTGATTCAGTGTATGCACAGCCTGCAAAAATAGATAATATTAAAAAGACAGCGACCCTTCTATCATCTGCCCTCTCAATGGATAGAAGGGAATTAGAAGCCAAATTTTCCTCAAGGAAGTCGTTTGTGTGGCTGAAAAGACAGTTGGATTTTGCAGATGCTGAGCGGATGAAGAGACTGGACATGCCAGGCATAGGTTTTGTTAAAGAATGGAAGAGGTTTTATCCTAATCCTCAGGTTGCCAGCCATCTGATAGGTTTTGTTGGTATAGATGGAAAAGGTTTGGAGGGAATTGAGATAGGCTATGATGAATATATGGCAGGCTCACCAACCCGTCTTGTGGGAGAGAGGGATGCCTTGGGCAATGAGCTTTTTTTCAGCGGTAAAAACCGGGAGACATATAAGGGTATGAACCTGGTTCTTACTATTGATAAAACCATGCAGTATATAGCTGAAAAAGAGCTTCTGAAGGCAGTTTCAGATACAAAGGCAAAAGGCGGCATGGCTATAGTAATGGCTCCGCGGACAGGAGAAATCCTTGCAATTGCCAATGCCCCGCATTTTAATCCAGAGGATATCCTCGACTATAACAGCCCTGGTGTCTGGCGCAATAAAGCAGTTACTGATGCATTCGAGCCTGGCTCAACCTTCAAGGCCTTTCTCATTGCCGCTGTTTTTGAAGAAGGCGCAGCTAAACCGAATGATTTGTTTTTTTGTGAGGAGGGGAGATTCAATGTGGCGGATAGAACATTTCATGATGTTAAAAAATTTGGATGGCTAAACCTCACGCAGATAATCAAATACTCCAGCAATATCGGAGCTGCAAAGATAGGAGGCAGGCTTGAAAGGGAAAGGTTATACCGATATGTAAAGGATTTTGGTTTTGGCGCTAAGACAGGGATAGGCCTTCCTGGAGAAAACACCGGTTCTGTTCCCCGTTTAAGGGAATGGTCTCATGTAACGCTTGGCAATATATCCTTTGGTCAAGGGCTCTCGGTAACAGGGCTGCAGCTGGTAACGGCATTCTCTGCAATTGCCAATAATGGCTATCTTATGAAGCCGTATGTTGTAAAAGAGATAGTCAATGAAAAAGGGGATGTGGTTGAGGAATATCGGCCGTCGGTAATAAGGAGAATTATATCAGAAGAGACTGCGAAAAGGGTGACGAATATACTAAAAGAGGTAACAAAGAGTGACGGAACCGGCGTAAGGGCGGCGGTAGATGGTTTTGCAGTTGCGGGGAAAACTGGCACTGCCCAAAAACCTGATTTATTACAAGGGGGTTATGCCAGCGATAAATATGTAAGTTCATTTATAGGTTTTATTCCTGCTGATAACCCAGAACTTGCCATCCTTATTGTGGTTGATGAGCCTTCTGGTGAGTTTTATGGAGGCGCTATTGCAGCACCTGTTTTTAAGAATATTGCCCTGCAAAGCCTTGCGTATCTGGGAATATTTCCCAAAGGGTCTGATGAGCAGGCAAAACCTTTATTTGTTCATTTGACGAAAGAGGATTCTCTGGAAGATATACGAGAAGATTTCTCTATTATACCTGACTTTAGCGGCAAGACAGTGCGTTCTGTTCTCAGATTGGCAAGGGAGATTCCCCTTGAAGTCAAGATTGTCGGCAGCGGGAAGGCCGTACATCAGAAGCCATTGCCTGGAGAGAGAATTACGCAGGGGGCGCCGGCTGAAGTGTGGTTTAAATAAATTTCTAATTTATGATGTCGATTGTGGATTTCAATTCGCAATTTGAGGTCCACAATTCGCAATTATTCTACTTTTATTAATATGAAAAAACTTTCAGAACTGATAAAAGACCTGCCAGATAAGCGCATTGTTGGCAACTCAGAGATACCCATACAAGGCATTACCTATGATTCAAGGCAGGCTGGTAAAGATTTTATTTTTGCTGCCATCAAGGGGCAGCATCTGGATGGCGCGCGATTTATTCCTGATGTTGTAAAAAAAGGGGGATCGGCTGTTCTTGCAGAAGAGGCTGTTTCAACGACTGCAACGCAAGTTATCGTGCCTGATGCAAGAGAGGCTATGGCAAAAATGTCTGCCATATTTTATGGGGAGCCTTCCAAGCATATGGCCCTCATTGGCGTGACAGGCACCAATGGAAAAACCACTGCAACATATCTCGTAGAATCTATATTAAGGAATGCTGGTTTTCATGCTGGTGTTGTCGGCACGGTTAATTACCGCTATAAGGATAAGATATTTAATGCGCCGCACACTACCCCAGAGGCTCCGGATCTGCAAAAGATTTTTAAGGAGATGGTTGATGACGGCATCACCCATTGTGTAATGGAGGTTTCTTCTCATGCCTTGTCGCAAAAACGGGTTGCGGGATGCAGATTTGTTGGCGCTGCATTTACCAACCTTACACAGGAACATTTAGACTATCACAAAACAATGGCGGAATATTTCAAAAGCAAGTCCCGGCTCTTTACTGATTTTGTAGCTAAAGAAAAGGATGGGTTTTCAGTAATAAATACAGATGATTCTTGGGGCAGGCGGCTACCCTGCATGGGGTGTGGTAATGTATTCAGATATAGCATGAATAATGATGCAGAAATTTTTCCTCAAAAGGCATTATTCTCTCTCCAGGGAATAGAGGCGTGCCTAAATACCCCAATTGGCCTTGTAGATATCTCTTCGCCGCTTTTAGGCGAATATAATCTCCAAAATATCATGGCAGCAGTTGGTATCGGCATCGGACTTGGACTGAATAAAAGGATTATAGAGAACGGCATTGCCGGCCTAAAGGGAGTCCATGGCAGACTGGAGAGGATTGTCTCTAAAGACGGTTTTCAGGCAGTGGTTGATTATGCCCATACAGGAGATGCATTAGAGAGGGTGCTGAATGCATTAAGGCCGCTTGCAAAAGGGAGGCTGATTACTGTATTTGGCTGCGGCGGCGACAGGGATAGAGGAAAGAGGCCTCTTATGGGAGAGATTGCGGCACGATTAAGCAATTTTACAATAATTACCTCTGATAACCCAAGAAGTGAAGACCCGCTTGAGATTATAAAAGAGGTTGAAAAGGGGATAAAGGGAGGTAGGAAGTGGGAAGTAGGGAGCGGGAAAAAAGATTTTTCCACATCCCACACCCCACATCCCGCATCCCGTAGCTACGCAGTCATCCCTGACAGGCACGAGGCAATCAAAGTTGCAGTCAGCATGGCCACCCCTCAGGACATAATCCTCGTTGCAGGCAAGGGGCATGAAGATTATCAGATAATTGGCGACCACAAGATTCCGTTTGATGATATGCAGGAAATAAAAAAGGCAATGGAAGAAAGATATGCCATAAAGGCGGCAGGATAAAAAATGATAAGACTGGCAATAAAAGATATTTTGAACGCAGTTGTCGGCCATTTAATAACTGGCAATGAAAATGTTTTTATAAACGGCGTTTCAACTGATTCCAGAACCATCAAAAGCGGCGAGCTGTTCTTTGCCTTAGAAGGCCCGCGATTTGACGGCCATAGATTTGTTCAAGATGTACTCAGAAAGGGTGCGGCAGGCGCCGTAGTAAATTCAAAGTTCAAAGCTCAAAGCTCAAAATTTTCCATAGTTCAGGTTGAGGATACACTGAAAGCCCTGGGCGACCTTGCAGCATATTGGAGAAAGAAGCATCGTATTCCTTTGGTGGCGGTCAGCGGCAGTTGCGGCAAGACAACAACGAAGGAGATGATAGCGTCTATACTTAAGACCTCACGCTGTGTTTTAAAAACCGAAGGAAATCTCAATAATCTTATCGGCCTCCCTCTCACCCTATTCAGCCTTAATAATATACATAAGGCTGTTGTCGTAGAGCTTGGGATAAGCGAAAAGGGGGAGATGAAAAGGCTGGCTGAGATATGTAAACCAGACGTGGCTGTTCTGACAAATATCGGCGAGGCGCACACAGATGCCATGGGAAATATAGAAGGGGTTGCATCGGCAAAGGGAGAACTCTTTCAACATATTGGCAACAACGGAGCCGCAGTAATAAATATTGACGATCCATGGCTTTTAAAGATGGGAGATAGTATTGCTGCAAGGAAGATTACCTTCAGCTTAAAAACAAAGGCGGATGTGATGCTGAAGGATTGCGGGGCAGACTTTAAATCTGTCCGCAGTACAGACGAAATATCTGCCACATTCCTATCCATGGGCGAAGAAATACCTGTAAAGATGAAATATACAGGCATACATAATCTTTCCAATGCCGCTGCCGCCATCGCAGCCACACTCCCTCTCGGCGCAACAAGTGAGGAAATAATAAGCGGGCTGGAGCATACAGAGCCTGTGCCAGGCAGGATGGAGGTAATTACATCAGAAAAAGGATTTACAATTATTGACGACACATACAATGCCAATCCGGTTTCTATGGAAGCGGCTCTCAAGACGCTTGCCAGCATGAAGGGGAGAAAGATTGCTGTCCTGGGCGATATGCTGGAGTTGGGAGATATAGCTCAGGAGGCCCATAAGCGGATAGGCAGATTAGTGCAGGAAATGGGAATAGATATGCTTTTTGTTATGGGTGATTTTAGAAAAGATTTTATAAAAGGGGCAATGGATGCAGGAATGGCATCTGATACAATCTATGAAGCAATGGATAAAAACAGCCTTATAAAAACCCTGGCCCGTATTGTAAAAAAGGGAGATGCTGTCCTTGTTAAGGGTTCAAGGGCAATGACAATGGAGGAGGTAGTTCAAAAACTAATGTCAAATATCAAAGCTCAAAGCTCAAACGACTAAAATTCTGGCATTTGAATTTTGGCATTCATTTGACATTCGGATTTTGAAATTGGAGTTTTAATTTATGCTGTACCACCTATTATATCCGCTTTATAAATATCATACGGTATTTAATGTATTTCAATACATTACATTCAGGACTATTTATGCTGTAGTGACTGCGCTGCTTTTGAGTTTTATCATCGGGCCTTATATTATACGAAAACTCTCCGCCATGCAGATAGGACAGGTGATACGAAAGGACGGGCCGGCGAATCATTTCATCAAAGAAGGGACACCCACCATGGGCGGTGTGCTTATCCTGTTGGCTATCATTATACCAACCTTACTCTGGGCAAATCTGACGAACTCCTATGTTTGGTTGTTAATTGCGGTTACACTGGGCCTCGGTGCAATAGGTTTTGTAGATGATTATAAAAAGGTGGTTCAGAAAAACAGCAAGGGGCTTTTGCCAGGACATAAATTTTTGTGGCAACTTATAATTGCTTCAGGTGTGGCAGTATTTCTTTATTTCACCGGGTTTAATACATCCGTTGCCGTCCCATTTTTCAAAAATGTAGTAATACCGCTTGGATGGCTGTATGTACCATTTGTTATCCTTGTTATCGTAGGGGCATCAAATGCAGTAAATCTTACTGACGGGTTGGACGGTCTTGCCATCGGGCCGATAATAATTGCTGCTGCAACTTATATGCTTTTTACCTACCTTACAGGGCATGTAAAGATAGCCAATTACCTCCAGATTATGTATGTGCCAAAAGGTGGAGAGCTGACTATCTTTGCTGGGGCAATGGTTGGTGCAAGCCTGGGATTTCTCTGGTTTAACAGCTACCCAGCACAGGTCTTTATGGGAGATGTGGGGTCATTGGCACTGGGAGGGGCATTGGGGACATTGGCGATTATTACCAAACAGGAGATTTTATTGGTCCTTGTGGGCGGCATATTTGTAGTAGAGGCGCTCTCCGTAATATTTCAGGTAGGGTCATTTAAGCTGAGAGGCAAGAGGATATTCAAGATGGCGCCTCTACATCACCACTTTGAATTAAACGGCTGGCCGGAGCCGAAGATAATCGTGAGGTTTTGGATTATATCTATAATACTTTCACTCATAGCAATAAGCACGCTTAAACTAAGATGATTACAAATAAATCAGAAATCATGGGCCAGAAGTCAGAAAAAATCTCCCTGTATCCCCCTTTGAAAAAGGGGGAATCAAAGGGGGATTTGAAAGGCAAGAAAGTTCTTGTGGTTGGTCTTGCCAGGACAGGAATTTCTGTTGCTCGGTTTCTGAATGAGAAGGGGGCTGTTGTAACAGCTACGGATGTTCTTCCTGAATCTAAGATTAAAGGTATTGATGCGTTGCGTAATGCCGGCATAAAAGTGGAGGTCGGCAGACACAGCCTGAAATATTTTTTAGATGCAGCGCTTATTGTCCTAAGTCCTGGTGTTCCTCCTGATATAGCGCCGCTTCAACAGGCAAGAAAAAAAGGTGTAGATATTATCAGCGAGATAGAGCTTGCGTCGCATTTCATTCAAGAGCCTCTCTTGGCAATAGCAGGAACCAACGGCAAGACAACGACAACAACACTTATGGGAAAAGTCTTGGAGGATGCGGGCAAGGCTGTCTTTGTTGGCGGTAATATTGGGCTTCCCTTGATTGAATATGTTGCTTCAGGCCATAAAGCAGATTGTCTCGTTGTGGAGGCCAGCAGTTTTCAATTAGAAGGTATAAGGCAATTTAAACCGCACATAGCCGTTCTCTTAAATATTACTGAAGACCATCTGGACAGATATGCGGACTTTGATGAATATGCTGCCGCAAAGTTCAGACTCTTTAAAAATATGGATAAGGGAGATTTTGCCATTGTCAATATTGACGACGCAACTATTAAGCCCCAAATCTCATATCTTAAATCTCAAATCTGTGTACTGCCGTTTAGCAGCAGCAAGGTTTTGAAGGAAGGGATTTACTATAAAAATGGCGAGATTGCTTGTTCTGTTGAAGGAAAAAAGGAATTCTACCCTACAGAGGATTTTAAACTGAAGGGCATACATAATATAGAAAATATCATGGCTGCTATTGCTGCGGCAAGGCTCTGCGGTATTTCGCAAAATAGGATATTAAAGACTGTTAACGAGTTTAAAGGGCTTCCCCATAGAATGGAGCTGATAAGAGAATTGAAAGGCATTGCCTATTATAATGATTCAAAAGGCACCAATATCGGCGCTCTGCAAAAATCCCTTGATGGGGTTAATTCGTCCGTAATCCTTATCGCGGGCGGTAAAGACAAGGGGGGCGATTACAGGGTTCTATATGATTTGATAAAAAAGAAGGTGAAACTCTTGATACTCTTAGGCGAGGCAAAAGATAAGATAAAGGAGGCATTCAGCGGTTTAACAGCTATTACCATGGTTGAGTCGTTAAAAGACGCGGTTGATTTGGCCCATAATAAGGCAGCTGCAGGAGATGTGGTGCTGCTATCCCCTGCCTGTTCCAGTTTTGATATGTTCAAGGATTACAAGGAAAGAGGAGACTTATTTAGGAAATTTGTAAACGCATTATGACAAAGACCAGAGATGTAAACACAATTTTGATACTTGCCTCAATGGCCCTCGTAGCAATGGGGCTGGTTATGGTCTACTCTACCAGCTATGTGGTGGCAATGAAGCGGTATGGCAATGAATATTTCTTTGTAAAAAAACATCTCATATTTATCACCCTCGGGTTCCTATTCTTTTTTATAGCTGTTAAGATAGATTATCATTTTTACCAAAAATGGATATATCCTCTGCTCCTCTTAAGTTTTATTCTGCTTTTGGCGCTTACCTTCATTCCCGCAGTAGGCAGCACTGCAGGGGGTGCAAGGAGGTGGATAAAGATCGGCCCCCTTACCTTTCAGCCTTCTGAGCCTGCCAAGCTTGCTGTGATTGTGTATCTGGCATATTATCTTGCGGCAAAGAAATGTAAGATAAAAACCTTTTCCAAGGGGTTTTTGCTACCGATGATCATAAGCGGGTTTTTTATATTGTTGATATTAAAAGAGCCGGACTTTGGAACTGCGATATCATTGGGCGCCATCACAATTGTCATGATGTTTATTGGAGGAGTGAGATTGAAGCATATTTTTTCACTGCTTATTATGGCAGCGCCGTTTATCTATCTCATGGTTGCAAAGGTTGACTATAGAATGAAACGGGTGCTTGTCTTTTTGGATCCGTGGAAGGACTCTGGCGGTGCTGGATTTCAACTTGTTCAGTCGCTTATTGCCTTTGGCGCAGGCGGTATTTGGGGTGTCGGCCTTGGCGACGGCAAACAGAAGCTCTTTTATCTGCCGGAGGCCCATACTGATTTTATCCTTTCTGTAGTAGGCGAAGAGCTTGGTCTTATAGGTGTTTCAACACTCATAGTGCTGTATCTTTTTATTCTTATTTGTGGTGTAAAAATAGCTTTAAAAACAGAAGACCTCTTTGGCAAATATCTTGCTATAGGTATTACTCTCCTCATCGTCCTTCAGGCAGCAGTCAACATGGCTGTTGTAATGGCCCTTTTACCGACAAAAGGACTTACCCTGCCTTTTATAAGCTATGGAGGGACATCCCTTGTGGTAAATATGGCAGGCATAGGGATACTGTTAAATATATATAGAAACAGGGAGGTGGGGAGTGGGAGGTAGGGGATGGGAGGAAACTTTTCCACATCCCACATCCCACATCCCACATCCTAATCTGAGGGTTATATTAACAGGTGGAGGCACAGGTGGGCATCTATTTCCAGCCCTTGCGCTGGCAGAAGAATTTAAGGCAAGAGATAAAGATTGTGAAATTTTATTCATAGGCAGCGCTACAGGCATAGAGAAAAGGGTTGTTCCTAGATACGGTTATCGTTTGGAACTTTTAGACATAGAAGGGTTTAAAGGCAAGAGATTGTTTAACAAGGTATCGGCAGGGATAAAGGTAGGGAAAGCGATATTGTCCGCGGTAAAGATTCTGAAATCTTTCGAGCCAGACGGTGTTGTGGGCACAGGAGGTTATTCGTCAGCCCCTGTTGTTATGGCAGCAAGGCTTCTCAAAATAAAGACAGCTATCCTTGAGCAAAATACAATACCCGGCTTAACCAACAGAATCCTGGGGAGATTTGTTAATATAATTTTTATAGCATTCGAAGAAAGCAAGAGGTTTTTCCCGGCAGGAAGGGTTGTATTGGCAGGTAATCCAATTAGAAAGGAATTGTTAAAAACAAGGGCAAACAGGGAAGGGGAAAAATTTTCCATTCTGGTTTTTGGTGGAAGCCAAGGCGCTAAGGCAATCAATACGGCCTTCTTGGATGCAATGGAATACCTTGCTGACATAAGGGATTCGCTCAGGGTTATACATCAAACAGGAGATGCAGATTATACTATGGTAAAAGAAACCTATGAAAGGAAGGACATTAAGGCTGACATCTTCAGGTTTATAGATGATATGTCCTCTGTATATGCTTCGACAGACCTTGTGATATGCAGGGGAGGGGCTACCTCCATTGCAGAAGTCGCAGCCCTTGGGCTTGCAGCTATACTGATACCGTATCCATTTTCAGCAAATAACCATCAAGAGATAAACACGAGGTGTTTAGCAGATAAAGGGGCTGCGGTCATGCTGAAGCAGGATGAGATTATCGGTGATGCCCTGGCTTCCCTTATAAGGCGGTTTTATGAAAATCCAGATGAATTAGAAAGTATGCAAAAGAAGGCTTTAGCCTTTGGCAAGCCAAATGCAGCAGAAGAGATAGTAGGCAGCATTTTACGAATGCTGAATTGGAGATTACAAAATGCAAATTAAGACTCAAGACATCAGACCAAAGACCACAGCCTTAAGTCGCGGATCTTAAGTCTGGAGTCTATCTTTTTCAATGGAGCGAAGCGATATGTACAAAGGCCGTATAAAACATATTCATTTCATAGGCGTAGGCGGCAGCGGTATGAGCGGTATTGCAGAGGTGCTTTTTAATCTTGGGTATAAGGTTACTGGCTCAGATGTCAAGGCATCTGACACCACCAGAAGGCTGGAGGGGCTTGGTATTAACATAACGATTGGCCACAAGTCAGAGAATATAAATGGGTCGGATGTGGTTGTATATTCCTCGGCTGTAAAAAAGGATAACTCAGAGATTGTATTTGCCAAAGAAAAACTTATACCGGTGATACCGCGGGCAGAGATGCTTGCAGAACTGATGAGGATGAAGTACGGTATAGCCATAGCAGGCACTCATGGGAAAACTACAACTACCTCTATGATTGCTACGATACTTGGAAGCCATGGCATGGATCCAACGGTTGTCATCGGCGGCAAGCTCAACAGCATCGGAAGCAATGCCAGACTGGGGAAGGGAGAATTTCTTGTAGCAGAGGCGGATGAAAGCGACGGCAGTTTTTTGAAGCTGTCTCCAACCATCGCAGTTGTGACGAATATTGATAGAGAGCATATGGACCATTATAAGGATATGGATGAGGTGAAGGACACCTATCTTACCTTTATCAATAAGATTCCATTTTACGGCTGTGCAATCCTGTGCCTGGACCATCCAAACATACAGGGGCTTATCCCAAGGGTTGCGAGGAGGCATATAACCTACGGTTTAACTGCTCAGGCGGATTTTAGCTCTATGGATATAGAAACAGCGGAGATGAAGACATCTTTTGATGTCTGGCTGAGGGGGAAAAGGATGGGCAGGGTTACGGTGAAGGTGCCCGGCGCGCATAATGTTTATAATGCATTAGCTGCTATAGCAGTGGCAATGGAATTGGATATCGGCTTTGAAGAGGCAAGAGATTCCATAGCAAACTTTAGCGGTGTGGAGAGGAGATTTCATATAAAAGGAGTGGCTCATGGCATTACCATCGTTGACGACTATGGCCATCACCCTGTTGAGATAAAGGCCACACTCAAGGCTGCTAAGGATGGGTGGAAGCAGAGGGTGGTGGCTGTTTTTCAGCCCCACCGCTATTCAAGGACGCAGGACCTGTTTCATGAGTTTCTATCTGCATTTAATGATGCAGATACGCTGATACTTGCAGACATATATGCGGCAGGCGAAGAAAAGATAGTTGGAATTTCTTCAGAGGCCCTTTATAACAGCATAAAAACCTATGGCCACAGAGATGTGGTTTATATACCAGACAAGAAAGACATACTTGACTATGTGACTAAGATTGCAAGGCCAGGCGATATGGTCATAACCCTTGGCGCGGGCGACATATGGCAGATAGGCGAAGAGGTTCTCCACAGGATAGAAAGCAAAAAGCAGAAAACAATTGCAGGAGGTGGAAGCTAAAATGCCTGTTTCAGCCGCTCCCTCTCATCTTTCATTTCCTGATTTTAATGGCCGTATCCTCTTTGATGTGCCTATGAAAGAATACACCTCTCTGAAGATTGGCGGCATGGCAGATGTAATGGTATTCCCAAAGGATGAATATGAGCTTGCAGACATATTTAGATTTGCCTCTAATAAAGAATTTCCTGTTTTTGTATTTGGGAAAGGCACAAACCTATTGGTAAGGGATAATGGAATACGGGGTGTTGTTATAAATCTCTCCGATGGTCTTAAAGAGATATCGTGGCCAGAAGAAGGGTGCATATCTGCAGGAGAGGCCAGAGGAGTTGTTGGCGCCGGCGTGAGGCTCGCTGATTTAGTCAATAGGTGCGCTGGCAGAGGCCTTTCTGGTCTTGAATTTGCAGATGGTATCCCTGGGACCGTGGGAGGCGCTGTGTATATGAATGCCGGAGCTTATGGCGGTGAAATGAAGGATGTAGTAGAAAAGGTAGCGGCTGTTGATTTTTATGGGAAGAAGCATATCTTTAATAAATCGGCTCTTAAATTTTCCTATAGAAAATGCGAACTGCCTGAGAACGTGATTATTACGAAAGCATACCTTAAACTTAAAAAAGACGCTTCAGAAGAAATAAAGAGGAAGATTAAGGAATTTAGAGCCAGACGAAAAACTACGCAGGCAATCAATCTGCCTAATGCAGGCTCTATTTTTAAAAACCCTCAAGGACTTTATGCAGGAATGCTTATAGAGGAATCTGGTTTGAAAGGTGTGAGGGTAGGTGATGCGCAGATTTCAGGTATTCATGGAAACTACATTGTAAATCTTGGCAACGCAACAGCAAAGGATGTCCTAACGCTTATAGCAATGGCGAGGGACAAGGTTTTTAGAGAAAAGGGCATACTGCTTGAAACGGAAATAAAGGTGGTAGGGGAGGATTAAAACAATTTCAAATTTCAAATTTCAAATTTCAAGATTAAAGAAGTTGCGAATTGGCGTACTTATGGGTGGTATGTCTGCGGAGCGGGAGATATCGCTCATGAGCGGCAAGGCGGTTTATAATGCCCTTGTTCAAAACGGGTACCATGCTGTTGCCATAGACGTGGGGAAAGATGTCTATAATAAAATTATTCGTGAGAAAATAGCGGTGGCATTTATAGCCCTTCACGGCAAATACGGCGAGGACGGAGCTATCCAGGGTTTATTGGAGGTAATGGGGATTCCGTATACAGGGTCAGGTATTCTGGCAAGCGCTATAGCTATAAATAAAATTCTAACAAAACAGCTTCTTATGCTTAACAAAATTTCAACCCCTGAATTTGAAGTTGTTAAAAAAGGAGACAGCATAGGCAATGCACTATTTGAGCGTCTGGGAACACCCCTTATTGTAAAACCCAATTCCCAGGGATCTACAATCGGTGTAAGCCTGGTAAACGGTAGAAGACAAATAAAAAGGGCGATAAAAAAGGCGTTGAAATACGACGACACAATACTGGTAGAAAGATTTATTAAAGGCAGAGAGATGCATGTCAGCGTATTAAGCGGCAGGGCGCTTCCAATTGTAGAGGTAAGGCCTAAAAATGAGATATACGATTTTAAAGCGAAGTATACAAAAGGTATGACAGAGTATATTGTTCCTGCCAAGCTTCCAAAAGGCTTACATGAGAAACTGACTGGTATTGCTTTAAGGGCATTTGCTGCAATTGGCTGCAGTGGCGCAGCAAGGCTTGATATGATGCTGGATAATAAAAATAGACCTTATGTGCTGGAGATGAACACTATCCCTGGCATGACAGAGATGAGTTTGTTACCCAAGGCAGCAGCAGCAGCAGGTATAGGATTTTCAGCTATGGTGGAAGAGATTCTTCTCGGCGCGCCTCACAGGGTTAAGATTTGGAGGACAGCATGATGGCCTGCAGAAGAAAGACAATAAATATCCGAAGAAAAGAACCAGTAATAAACAGAGCAGGAAGGGTAGTAAAGTCAAACGCTGTTGTAAAAACCCTGAAGGTTGGCATAGGCATCATGTCTCTCCTGCTTATTATATGGGGTGTATGGCATACATATAATGGTCTTTTAACAACCCCGTATCTATCAATTAAAGAAATAAAGGTCATTGGCAGCGGGAAGCTGTCAAAGTCAGATATTTTAGAGCTGAGCGGCATTAATGTTGGCGATAATCTTATTGCTATAAATTCAACTGATATTAAAAATAGCATAAAAACTAATCCCTGGGTAGCGACAGTTAATATTGCGAGGCGCTTCCCAGACAAATTGACTGTAGAAATAAAAGAGAGGAAACCTGTTGCATTTATCAACCTTGATGGCCTTTATCTGATTGATGATGCCGGCATTATATTTAAAAGGGCATCCGTGGCAGATGATATTGATCTTCCTGTAATAACAGGCCTAAGAAGGGAGGATATAGAGGAGCAAGGTACGTCATCCGACTTTGCCGTCAAGGCTGTAAATCTTCTGCATCTTTTGACAAAAAGAGGAATAGTTGAGCTTGAAGATATTTCTGAAATAAATGTTGACAGGATATACGGGCTGACACTGTATGCTATGGAGGAAGGGACAAAGATTGAATTTGGGAGCGAAGGTTTTGAAGAAAAGCTTGATAGTTTTGAAAAGGTAATAAAATCAAGAAATGGACTTGCAGGTTTGGAATTTATAGGTTTGAACTACAGCAGGGGGGTAGTGGTAAAACCTCGTCTTCATAATACTCCTGCTACACATAAGGTTGAGGTTAAGGTTCAAACCAAAAAGGCGCAATCTCCAACCTCGACCTAAATATAAAAAAGCGGCTTCAGAATATACTTTCATTTTTGGGAAGGGGAAGCGAATATGGCAAAAAAGGATAATATCGTTGTCGGCCTTGATATTGGCACAACAAAGATATGCGCCATTGTTGGGGAGATAAAGCCCGAAGGGCTGGAGATTATAGGCATAGGAACGCATCCTTCAAAGGGCCTGAGAAAGGGTGTCGTTATAAACATAGATTCCACAGTCCAGTCCATAAAAAAGGCTGTGGAAGAGGCAGAACTCATGGCAGGCTGTGAGATAAACATGGTTTATGTTGGGATTGCAGGCGGACATATAAAAGGATTTAACAGTCACGGCGTGATAGCTGTAAAGGACAAGGAAATAACAAGGGCTGATATCGCAAGGGTAATAGAGGCAGCTCAGGCTATAACTATCCCCACAGACAGAGAGGTTATACATGTTATACCGCAGGAATATATCCTTGACCAGCAGGATGGCATTCAAGAGCCTCTGGGAATGACAGGGGTCAGGCTGGAGGCAAAGGTCCATATCGTTACAGCAGCCGTTACATCAGCGCAGAATATCGTAAAGAGCGTGAATAAGGCCGGCCTATCTGTGGCGGATGTTGTGCTTCAACAGATAGCCAGCAGCGAGGCTGTCTTGGGTCAGGATGAAAAGGATATCGGCGTTGCACTGGTTGATATCGGCGGCGGAACAACGGATATAGCGATATACCATGGTGGAACCATAAAGCATACAGCGGTTATAGCGCTGGGCGGGAATCAGATTACCGGAGATATCTCAGTAGGAATCAGAACACCGTCTGAAGAGGCAGAGAAGATCAAGAAGAAATTTGGCTGCTGCATGACATCTATGATAGGCAAGGATGAGACTATAGAGGTGGCTGGTGTTGGAGGCAGAAAGCCAAGGATTATTTCCAGGCAGATTTTGGGTGAAATTATTGAGCCGAGGGTAGAAGAGCTTTTTCAACTGATAAATCAGGAGATGGTCAGGGCAGGCTGCGACAATATAATAGCATCCGGCGTAGTGCTTACCGGAGGCACAGCCAGCATGGAAGGGATGGTTGAATTGGGAGAACAGGTCTTTAATCTTCCTATGAGAAGAGGCCTGCCGACCGGCATAGGCGGTCTTGTAGATGTTGTAAGGAGTCCGATGTATTCCACAGGCGTTGGATTGGTTTTGTATGCGAGGGAGCATGCAACAACAGCAATGTTTGAAAGGGGGGATAGGCAGACATTCAACAAGCTGTTTGACAGGATGAAGGGATGGATAAAGGAATTCTTTTAAAATATGGGGCGCGCTGACCGTATCGGCGTAAAACGGCAATATGGTTGCCTTGCTCCACCAAAAGGAGGTATTTATGGCGATTGAATTGGCTGATAGTTTCAATAATGTGGCAAAGATTAAAGTCATAGGTGTTGGCGGATGCGGCGGTAATGCTATCAATACAATGATAGAGTCTCAGCTTGAAGGTGTAGAGTTTCTGGCTGCCAATACTGACAGCCAGGCGCTCGGCGCATCAAAGGCGCCTGTTAAAATTCAGTTAGGTGAGAGCCTCACAAAAGGCCTTGGAGCAGGCGCAAATCCGGAGATAGGCAGAAATGCAGCAATGGAAAGCAGAGACAGGCTTAGAGAAATCTTGGAAGGCGCAGATATGGTTTTCATTACAGCAGGCATGGGTGGAGGCACAGGAACAGGCGGCGCCCCTGTTGTAGCAGAGGTTGCAAAAGAGGTTGGAGCACTGACAGTTGCAGTAGTGACAAGGCCATTTACCTTTGAGGCCAAGAAGAAGATGCGGCAGGCAGAGGAAGGTCTTAAGTTGCTTAAGGGAGTCGTGGATACTGTCATCACTATTCCAAACCAGAGGCTCCTGTCTATTACAAGCAAGAACACATCGCTTACAGATGCCTTCAAAAAAGCGGATGAGATATTATATCAAGCTGTCAAGGGCATTTCAGATGTGATAACGGTACCAGGGCTTGTCAATGTGGATTTTGCCGATGTGACGACAATAATGACCGAGATGGGACTAGCGCTCATGGGTTCAGGTGTTGCCAGCGGTGAGAACAGAACCATAGAGGCAGCGAGAAAGGCCATATCCAGCCCTCTCCTCGAAGACATCTCCATTCATGGCGCAAAAGGCGTTCTTATCAATATTACCGGCTCATCTGATATAACCCTGCATGAGGTAAACGAGGCCTCAATGCTTATTCAGGAAGAGGCGCATGAAGACGCCCATATTATCTTTGGCGCTGTCATAGATGAGAGGATGGGCGAGGAGGTCAGAGTTACTGTTATTGCTACTGGTTTTGGAAAAGACGAGAGTAGAAAGGTGGCGTCAATCAAAAACATTGCACCAGCTGTTGTTGTCGGCGACATGGATATCCCTACCATAGTGAGAAAGAATAAAGAAAAGAAATCCGACATTGGCCCTGCAGAGGTTCAAAGACTCAAGCCCCTTGGAGGCTTCAATGCGCTGGATGAGGATGCCTATGATACGCCGACATTTCTGAGGAAACAGGCAGATTAAATAGTTCATGCTGAAAAACGTCTGACCGCTCCCATCTTCGGTGGCTGGCCGACAGGTGCCACCTGCGTTGCCTTCGTCCCCAGATGTAACATCGGGGCGCTCACATACCTAAAACATGTCATTGCGAGGAGCGATAGCGGCTGCGAGCCCAGATGTGGCATCTGGGCGAAGCAAACCACATGCTACGCTAAACAATTTCATTTCCGAAAATAAGCACAGAGATTCCTCGTTTTGGCTCGGCGCAGGCTCCGCAAATGCAGAAATTGCTTCGCCTTCGGCTTGCAATGAGA
>JACPZB010000094.1 GCA_016195725.1 Deltaproteobacteria bacterium
ACACAGATGAAGTCTGTGGGCGAGGTTATGGCAATAGGCAGGACGTTCAAGGAATCTTTGCAAAAGGCAATGAGGTCTCTGGAGATAGGAAGCTATGGTTTTGAGATAAAGAAATCAGCAAGGTATGATGAACCCGGCGATTACATAGAAATAATTAAAGAAAAACTCAGGACGCCGAATTGGGAGAGGCTCTGGTATATAGGAGATGCATTCAGGTGCGGCATGACTGTTGATGAGATATTTGATTTGTCAAAGATAGATAGATGGTTTTTGAATAATATAAAAGAAATCATAGAGTTTGAAGAAGAGATAAGAAATTGCGAAGGGCTTTCATCCGATGCATTGAGAATGGCAAAGGAGCTTGGATTTTCTGACAGGCGCATAGCCCGGCTTCTATCAACAGGAAAAAAATCAGGCGGCAAACGGTGTGATGTTCCTTCCGGCAAAGATTTAGATGCAAAAGAGCATGAAATCAGAAAAAAGAGAATGGATGCCGGTATTTTGCCTGTCTATAAAACAGTGGATACATGCGGCGCAGAATTTGAGGCGCACACGCCGTATCTGTATTCAAGTTATGAAAAACCGTTTTATAAAATTAACCCCCCTCTATCCCCCCTTAATATAAGGGGGGAAGAAAGGGGGGTTATCTCAGAATGTGAATCCAATCCCACCAATCGCAAAAAGGTTATAATCCTCGGCAGCGGGCCGAATAGAATCGGCCAGGGCATTGAGTTTGATTACTGCTGCGTGCATGCCTCGTTTGCATTGAAAGAAGAAGGAGTTGAGAGCATCATGATCAATTGCAATCCTGAAACCGTATCAACCGACTACGACACATCGGACAGGCTCTACTTTGAACCGCTCACCTTTGAAGATGTGATGAATATAATTGAAAAGGAAAAACCATACGGCGTCATTGTCCAGTTTGGAGGCCAGACTCCCTTAAAGCTTGCTGTACCGCTTGAAAAGGCAGGGGTGAAGATACTCGGCACATCGCCTGATTCCATTGATATAGCAGAAGATAGAGAGAGGTTTGATAAACTTCTTACAAAACTAAATTTAAAAAGGCCGGAAAGCGGAATTGCCCGTTCAACCGATGAAGCGATTAAGGTTGCAAGAAAAATAGGCTACCCGGCAATGGTAAGGCCTTCCTATGTTCTGGGCGGTAGGGCAATGGAGATAGTTTATACAGAGGATACTTTAAAGGAATATATATCGCGGGCGGTTGAGGCGTCTCCTGAGCATCCGGTGCTTATTGATAAGTTTTTAAATAATGCTACCGAGGTTGATGTTGACTGCATAAGCGATGGCAAGGATGTTGTTATTGGCGGGATTATGGAGCATATTGAAGAGGCAGGCATTCATTCGGGAGATTCTGCCTGCTCCATACCGCCACACTCTCTTAACCCGAAGGTAATTGGCAACATAAGAAAGCAAACAATAGCCATGGCAAAAGAGTTGAATGTTGTCGGTTTGATGAATGTTCAGTTTGCAGTGAAAAAAAATCCCCCCATACCCCCCTTTGAAAAAGGGGGGATTGAGGAGGGATTAAACAAGGGTCAAGGGTCAGAAAAATACGAGATATATGTGCTTGAGGTAAACCCAAGGGCATCCAGGACTGTGCCGTTTGTGAGCAAGGCAATCGGCAAGCCTCTTGCAAAATTGGCTTCCAAGGTAATGATTGGCAAAACATTAAAAGAATTGGGATTTATAGATGAGGTTGTGCCGCAGCACACATCGGTCAAGGAATCAGTATTCCCATTTATAAAATTCCCAGGTGTTGACACCATCCTCGGCCCTGAGATGAAATCAACCGGCGAGGTCATGGGTATAGACGCGAATTTTGGCAAGGCCTTTGCCAAGGCGCAGATCGCGGCTGGCACAAAACTGCCGCTTAAGGGCAATGTATTTATCAGCGTAAAAGATGAGGATAAAAGAGATATTGTGGAAGCAGCAAGGCAACTCTGCGATTTAGGGTTTAAAGTGATTGCCACAAGCGGCACTGCCGATTATCTGAAGGGCAAAGGAGTTGATGCAGAGCTTGTTTATAAAGTAGGCGAGGGGAGACCGCATATAGTGGACAGGATAAAGAGCGGCGAAATAGCAATGGTAATAAATACATCTTTTGGGGCCAAGGCCGTAGCGGACTCTTATTCCATAAGACGTTCAGCCCTTGTATACGATGTTCCCTATTTTACTACAGTTGCCGGCGCAAAGGCAGCGGCACACGGCATAACATCGTTAATAAAAGAGGGTTTTAAGGTAAAACCGATACAGGGGTATCATAATACTCAAACTCAAATGCCAAAGCTCAAAGTTCAAATGTAATATTTGGGCTCTGAACTTGGTTTGAACGTTGTATTGTAGCATTTGAACTTTATTAATATGGAAACAGTTGCGCATGACCCATTTTCACAAATCATAGCCACCTTTCTCAAACCCCTTATATTTGCATCAAAAGACAATTTTGCCCATCTTGCTGCTGTAAAGGATATAGAGATTCTCGTGAAAAATCTCTGCCAGCAGGCCTTGACTCTTCCCCTTTCAGATAACGACATCAAAAAAGTCATGGAGCTGCAGAACATATTTCAAGGTTTTGATGTGTTGGCATTGTATGATAAAAAGGAGAAAATAAAAAATGCGCTTGAAATTATACAGGCAGTAAGCAGTAAGCACTTAGCAGTCAAAAGTCAGAAAAACAGACCACAGAGCATGAACCAAGGTTCTGAATCTGGAGTCTTAAGTCTTGAGTCTAAATTAGCCAAACTATCAACCCCTCTCAAAGATATTAAAGGCATCGGGCCTAAACTTGCAGAGGTGTTTAGAAAAAAAGGGTTGGAAACCGCGGAGGATGTCTTATACTGGCTGCCAATCAGATATGAAGACAGGCGGCAGATAAAAAGGATAGCGCAGTTAAAATCCGGAACAAAAGATGTTGCATCTGGCGAAATAATGGCTATGGGAGAGGTTTTTTACGGCAGACGCAAAGTCTTTGAGATGAGCATAGGCGACGGGAGCGGGTTTTTAAGATTAAAATGGTTCAACTATAGACTCCCATTGATGAAGAAAAGATATAAAATTGGCCAAAGTCTGGTAGTTTATGGTGAGGTTACTGTATTCAACGGCCAGAAAGAGATAATTCATCCTGATGTGGAAATCTTTGAAAAAGGTGATGAGTTGGATTCTGTTAACTTTAACAGTATCGTACCGGTTTATTCGCAGGTTGGTAATCTGCACCAGAAGACATTGCGTAAGGTTATCAGGAATATTATTGGTGAATATTCGTCCAGCATAGTTGGTTCTGTGCCTTCAGATATTCTTAAACAATATAAACTTCTTGAATTGTCGGCTGCTGTGGTAGAAGTTCATAAACCCACCCAGTTAGACGTCGGAACTTCGAACTCCTCAGGCTGGCTGCCAAGAAAGAGTCTTGCGTTTGATGAATTGTTTTGCCTTGAAATGGGACTTGCGTTAAAAAAAGGGAGTACGGATAGAGAGAGCGGTATTGCATTTAAAGGGGGGACAGATTTGAAATCTGTCCCCATGGTTGAAAATCTGAGAAATATGCTGCCCTTTCAATTAACCGCAGCACAGGAAAGGGTTATTTCTGAGATTAAAAGGGATATGGCAGCGCCTCATCCCATGAATCGCCTGATACAGGGCGACGTTGGTTCAGGTAAGACAATTGTTGCGCTTATTGCTTGTCTGATTGCCATTGAAAATAGTTATCAGGCTGCAATTATGGCTCCGACTGAGATACTGGCAGAACAGCATTATTTGAATATCCACAAATATGCAGAAGACCTCAAGATAAAGATTGCCCTTCTAACTAGTGGCCTTACAAAATCTGAAAGAAATGTGATTTTAGGCGGTATGAAGAATGGAAAGGTAAACCTTGCTATTGGCACTCATGCCCTTATTCAGGAAGATGTAGATTTTAAAAGGCTTGGTTTAGCAATTATAGATGAGCAGCACAGGTTCGGTGTTGTTCAAAGGGCTATGTTAAAGAAAAAGGGGACAAACCCAGATATATTAGTAATGACTGCAACACCGATACCAAGGACGCTGGCCATGACAGTTTTTGGAGATCTTGATGTTTCTGTTATTGATGAACTTCCTCCTGGGAGGAGGCCGATTATAACAAAGGTTTTCAGGGAGAAAGAGAGGGAGGGGGCTTATAAAATTATTAAAGAAGAAGCGGCAAAGGAGAGGCAGGCGTATATTGTCTATCCTTTAATAGAAGAATCAGAGGAACTTGATTTAAGGGATGCTACAAAGATGGCTGATCACCTCCAGAAGGATATATTTCCAGAATATAAGATTGGCTTACTGCATGGAAGAATGAAGGCTGAGGAAAAAGAAAATATTATGAAATATTTTAAAGAGAAAGAGGTCGATATTCTGGTGTCCACTACTGTTATAGAGGTGGGCATTGATGTGCCAAATGCAACGGTTATGGCAATAGAGCATGCAGAGCGGTTCGGCCTCTCGCAGCTTCATCAATTGAGGGGAAGGGTGGGGAGAGGAGAGCATGATTCCTACTGTTTTCTGCTTGTTGGCAAGATAGGTTCTCTGGATAGCTATCAGAGGTTGAAGGTTATGGAAAATACGAATGATGGGTTCAAGATAGCGGAAGAAGATTTAAAGATTCGCGGGCCTGGAGATTTTCTCGGCACCCGGCAGTCTGGCCTGCCTGATTTCAGAGTTGTAAACTTACTGACAGACGCCATCCTCTTGCAAAAGGCAAGAGATGAGGCGTTTAATATAATAAAAACAGATCCAGACCTTTCAATGCCTCAGCATACTGTAGTAAAAGAGGTTATTAAGGGGCGCTGGAAGGGAAGGACAAAGTTTGCCATGATAGAGGATTTTGTAATATAAGTAAACTTATACATAACCCTTGAAAGAATAATATAATAAACCGTATGAATTCTATTTCTTATATACAAAAAAAGAGGGGAAATATAAATAATGTAGTTATTGTTTATCCCTTTACCTACATTAATCCCTATTATGCGCTTCCACCAATAGCTGCTGAGTATTTACAGGCTGGCATTATTGAAACAGGCAGAAGGGCTGTTCTTTTGGATATGCGTTATGAGACAGATATTAAAGAACATCTCAAAACGGCGGATATTGTCTGCCTATACGGCTTTTTTGAGGACTGTTCCATATTTGGCAAATGGCATATTCATGTTATACCCGAAATTTTAGCTATGATTCCGAACAATGTGCCTGTTGTTGCAGGCGGCACAGGATTCAAAGAGTACGAAAAGATATTCGAAACGTATTCAAATATTGATGTCATTATCCGCGGTAATCCGGAAATTCCTATCATGGAGCTCCTGAACAGCGGGAGCCCAGAAACAGTTAAAAACCTTGTTTATCGTAAAGGTGATAAAGTAATGTATACAGAACGAGTCATCCATGATCTTTCTGAAAATATTTACCCCAAGAGGCAGCTGCGTAATCCTAAGTATAAATACCATGTAGCAGGGATAAAGGCTGATCTTGTAAGAGCCGCTGTAGGGTGTAATTATAGATGTAAGTTTTGCTTTGAATATGGCAAAGATTTTGACGGCAAGTTTATGAAGTGGCAGGGAAGGTCGGCTGAGAGTCTCTATAATGAGATAAAGGAAATAGAGGCGCCTATTGTTGGATGGGTTGATGATGATATGACTACGGATATGAAAACATTGGAAGGGCTTTCAGAACTTCTCATAAAAAATAAAATACATAAACTTTATGGAGGGACGGGAAGGGTAGATCATGTGCTCAAAAGCAGTGTAGAAACCCTCAAAAAGATGGAAAAGGCTGGTTTTTTTGCGCTCAGTTTTGGTATAGAGTCCCTTAAAGCAGAAACCCTTAGATTTTATGGCAAGGGGCAAACTCCTGAGAGTATAGAGAAGGCTATGCGTATGATGAATAAAACCAATATTGTATTAATATGCAATTTTATCCTTGGCTCTCCTGGCGAGAAAGAAGAAGATATCATGGATATGTTATGGTTCGGACGGAGATGGAATGTGGACTCTCTGGTAACGAACAGATTTCGTATTCAGAAAGATTCGTCCCTGTATAGCCTTGTCTATGACACAAAAACAGGCGAAGTAAGGCCAGGGATGGAAAGGATTGAGGGAGAGAAGCTTAATAGGATTAAATACAGGATTAAGTTTGGCCAAAGGACACCTTTCAGAATAATATTAATACTCTTGAAGCTTTATCGTCATGAAGGCATGTTTCTTGATCCACTTTATCTATTCTGCTCCGTTCTCGAAACTGTAACAAAACATACATGGCTTGAGAGGACAAAACTCTTTCCCTTATTCTTGAGAGGGATAAAAAGATTTCTTTTGTTTTCCATTGTCCGCCGGTTCTTTAGATTTACTGCTAGTGTGATTACGCCGTTCATAAAGGGTATTAACTGGGTGTTTGAATTTTTTGATAGAAGGCTTGGTATCTCTACCACTATTCTTCCAAAGTTATTCCTGTATCTTGATAAAACAGTTTATAAAAAGCAACGTGTTCAAGCACAAGTCAAGGAGGCTATAGGTTCTAAATAAAGGGTGTATATAGCAACGAGCCTCATTAACCCGAAAAATGCAGTTGCATTTTTTTAAATAGATAACAAGAGATACTTCTCATTTAAAAATCAGAATGAATAAAATAATGAAAAAAATTTCCCATATCTGGATGAGATGGCAAGATATGGTTTTTTTATATTATTTCCTTTTTTTACCACTATATATTATCACTGTCTTTTATGGTGTTTGTATCAAACTCAGATTTTTCCTCTACCGCATAGGTTTCTTCAAAATCAGAAAGCTTGACTGCAAGGTCATTTCTATTGGCAATATAACTGTTGGCGGAAGCGGCAAGACGCCAATGGCAATATATCTTGCAGAGAAATTGAAAGAAAAAGGCAGAGAGATAGTTATATTGAGCAGGGGATACAAGGGAAAGGTGAAAGACATAGGTGTTGTATCCGATGGAGAGAATATATTATTAGGCCCCGAAGATGCAGGAGATGAACCGTATTTGATGGCCACAAAGTTAAAGACTGTTCCTGTAATAGTTGGCAGAGATAGATATGTGGCCGGACTTTACGCTGTAGAAAAATTCAATCCTGATATCATCATCCTTGACGATGCTTTCCAACACATAAGGCTGGCAAGAGATATAGATATTTTGCTTATAGATGGAAGGAGAGGCTTTGGTAATGGCCGTCTTTTTCCATTAGGCATATTGAGAGAGTATTTAAACGGCCTTAAGCGGGCATCCCTTTTTATGGTTAAGGGAGTAAATACTCCCTTCCCCCCCGACAATCCCCCTTTGTCCCTCTTTGGAAGGGGTGGGGGCTTTAATGCTCCCCTCGTATCTTTTCATTACAAACCTAAAACCCTTTTGAGTATGGTGGATGATTCAAGATTAAATATAGATATTCTAAAAGGCAAAAGAATCATTGCCCTTTCCGGCATAGCTGACCCAAAATCATTTAAAGATACTCTGGAAGGCCTTGGGGCTGTTATAGTAAAAGAGATTTCCTATCCAGACCATTATTGTTATACTTCCGATGATTTGAATCATCTTGCTGATGAGGCAAAAGGGACGGATATGGTGGTTGTTACAGAAAAGGACGGAGTAAAGTTAAAAAGGTTCTCAATAAAATCGTTAACTGTCTATGCCCTTGAGATAGGTATAGAAATGAGAGATAAAGATTCAGAAATATTTTTTACAGGGCTGCGGGATTATAGTGTTGCATAGGTTTATAATCCAATGTTTAAAGATTTTATGCTGGTCTATCGGGCATCTACCTCTGGCATTTGCCCTTTGGTTTGGCAGGATTCTCGGGAAGCTTGCTTTCTATTTAGATAAAAAACACAGAGTGATTACACTCAATAATCTTGAAAATTCTTTTAAAGGCGAGAAAACATCTGGCGATATAAATGCTATAGCAAAAAAAGTTTTTGAAAACCTTGGCATGAATTTTATGGAATTTTGCCGTCTTTCATGGCTTAAAACAGAAGATTTAACAGGATATGTTGAAGTAGAGGGATTTGAAAATTTTGAAAGGGCATATAAAAAAGGCAAGGGAGTAATATTTCTCACAGGCCATTTTGGAAACTGGGAACTTATGGCTATATTTTACGCATTAAAAGGTTATCCTGTGGATATAGTGGTAAGGGATTTAGACAGCCCTATCGCAGATGAATTTGTGAAATGGGTAAGGACAGTGGCCGGAAATCGAATAGTTTCCAAAGACAGGTCTATGAGAGAATTGTTGAGAATAGTGTCAAAAGGTGGAGTTGTGGGGATTTTACTGGACCAGAATGTCACCTGGAACGAAGGGGTGTTTGTATATTTTTTCAATGAACTCGCTTGCACCAACAAAGGGCCTGCGCTTCTCGCTCTGGCAAGCGGCGCTGCGATTGTCCCGACATTTATAGTAAGGAATGGAAAAAAGCACAGGATTATTATAGGAGAAGAAATTACGATTAAAAATTCCGGCAACAGGGCGGCAGACCACTTGAAGAACACGGCCTTGTTTACGAAGGTTATAGAGGATTTTGCAAGACAATATCCTGAGCAGTGGTTCTGGCTCCATCAAAGATGGAAGAGCAGGCCAGAGAATGACCCTAACAGAGGGACAGAAAAGGCAGCGATGATAGACCTAAGACACAGCAGGTAGTTATGCTTTTTATTCACTTGCTACTTATTGCTCTTTGCATATTTGATACACATCCAGAGACCCGGATAATTGTTTTTATTTATAATTTTATCAAACATTATTCCTGCTGCATAATTATTTCCGATTTGCCGAGCCCATCTAATTGTTCCATTTATCTCCTCAACAATCTGTAGTCTTTTATGTTCAAGGAAGGCTATTTGCACTACTATCTTTTCTCTGGTCTTAAAAGGCCTTTTTGAATATATGCCTATTCCATCCTTGCTAATATTTACCAGCATTGTATTAATCCATTTACTACCGTCTCTAAACAGTTTAATATTTGCTTCAGCAATGATATAATGCCGCCTATGCCCTCTTTTATCTTTCATATCGTCTCCTTTCTCTATATTGTAAATTTCAGTCTATATTTAAACCATTACCTCTTTAAAAGCAACAAAATTTATATAATATCGCTTAAAAAAGAATTTCCATTTTTCATCTTTTCCACATTAAAGATGTGCGCAATTGTCTGCCCAACATCAGCAAATGTCTTTCTTGTCCCAAGGTTAATGCTATGTTTCAGTTTCTTACCATAAACCAAAAGCGGTACATATTCCCTTGAATGGTCAGTAGAAGGGGTTGTTGGGTCGCATCCGTGATCGGCAGTTATGATAAGCATATCGCTATCAGTTAAAAGTTTAATAATTTCAGATATGCGCTTATCAACTTCCTCCAGCGCCTTTGCATACCCCTCTACAGCATTTCTGTGGCCATAGAGCATGTCAAAATCAACAAGGTTTGTGAATATGAGACCTTTATTGATTTGTTCCATTGTATCTATGATTTTATCAATGCCATCCATATTATCTTTTGTATGTATTTCTTGTGTAAGGCCGCGATGACCGTAGATATCGCCGATCTTGCCAATTCCGACAACAGGAATATACTTTGCCTTTAATTTGTCCAAAACTGTTTCACCTGTTGGGGCTAAAGAAAAATCTTTTCTCCGCTCTGTTCTTTTGAAAAAGCCTTGAGCGCCTGTAAACGGCCTCGCTATGACCCTACCGATATTATAGCTGTCAACAATCTTTCTTGCAATCCTGCATATTTCGTATAATCTATCAACCGGTATTACATTCTCATGAGCCGCTATCTGAAAGACGCTATCAGCAGATGTGTATATAATTGGTTTGCCTGTTTTTATATGCTCATCGCCTAATTCCTTTATGATTTCTGTGCCAGAGGCAGCCTTGTTTCCCAGATAGTCAAGACCTGTCTCTTTTTTAAATCTGTCCATTATTTCTTTTGGGAAGCCATTTGGATATGTCGGAAGTGGTTTATCAAGGATAAGCCCAGCAATTTCCCAGTGGCCTGTGGCTGTATCTTTTCCCTTGGAAGCCTCTGCCATTCTGGCGTAAGAGGCAGTTGGATGCTTCGTTTTTTCAAACCCTTCAACTCCTTCGATAAAACCAATGCCCATAGCCTCGAGGTTCGGAAGACTTAATCTTCCGACAGTTTTAATTATATTGACAAGGGTATTGCTCCCTTCATCTTTATAGTCTTTGGCATCCGGTAATTCACCTATGCCTACGCTGTCCAAAATAATGAGGATTATTCTATTTATCCTGTTATTTTTATTGCTCGATATCAAGTCTTTCTCTCCCGTAGAGAAGCTCTTCTACTATCTGAATACCTGAGCTTGTTCCAATCCTCGCTGCGCCAGCACGTATCATTACCCTTGCTGTCTCCAAATCCTTGATGCCGCCCGATGCCTTTATCTTGATACGGCCTTCAGCAACTCTACTGAGAAGTTTTATATCATTTATTCTTGCACCACATGCAGCAAAACCGCTAGATGTCTTTACAAAATGAGCGCCGCTTTCTATAGCAATTTTACAGGCCGTTTTCTTTTCAGTGTCTGTTAGATAAGAGGTTTTGAGGATAGAACGTTTGCATTCATATAGTTGCAAAATATCAGCAAATATTTATAAAGACAAGGATAAAAGCATAACTATCTTTAAAATATACCTTACCTCGGAATGCCGTTTTCTGTTGAAAGTGCAGCTGTTTTTACTTATAATAAGACCCTATATTTAGGGGGCATATACCGTTGTGTGGCAACTCAATAGTAAGCGGTAAATCTGGTTTAAAGAGATTAAATCCGTTGAGGTATCTTTATTACGCTATCAGAAGCGGAACAGCGCCGTTTGAAAAGGTTTTACACTATATTCCCGATAATGCAGAAATCCTTGATTTTGGTTGTGGTTATGGAATTCTTATAGATCTCATTGACACAAAAAAGAACAACTGCCGAATTACGGGAATTGATATAAACGAAAAGAGGATAGAGGCACTTAAAGAGAAAAACCCGCATAATCAGTATATCTCAGGGGATGTTCTGATTGAAGCCAACAAACTTCTTTCAGAAAATCTTAAGTTTGACTGTATCATTATATTTGATGTTCTTTACCTGCTCCATCCGGAAAGACAGAGAGAGATGATACGGATTTCTTCAAAAATATTAAAGCCCTCAGGCGTGCTTTTAATAAAAGAAATGGATAAAAAGGCCTTATTAAGATTTGCGTGGACATATCTTCAGGAATTTTTCTTTGTTAAGATAATTAAGATGACAAAAACAAAAGAGAATGGTTTATATTTTATGAGCACAGAGGAGATATCAAAAGAGCTTTCTGCAAATGATATGCAGACTGAGATTGTGAAAATGGGGAGCATATCTCACCCGCATGTTTTGATTATAGGTAAAAAACACAACTCACGGGAATAAGGGGGTATTTTAGGTGGAAAGTATTACAATTTTTTATCCGATGTATAATGAAGAGACGTATATAAAAAGGGCAGTTGAGGCAGCAAAAGAAGTAGCTGACCGTATGGTCAAAGCGGAAGAGATAAAGGATTATGAGATTTTGATAATAAACGATGCCTCAACGGATAATACCGGTGTTATTGCAGATGAGCTATCAAAAAAAGATAATCATATACGGGTTATTCATCATGATATTAATAGAGGTCTCGGAGGCTCTTTGAAGACTGGATTTTATAATGCGAAGATGGATGTCATGCTTTATTCTGATGCGGATCTTCCTTTTGATATGATGGAACTACGCAAGGCATATAGATTCATGCGCTATTACGAGGCAGATATCGTATCTGCCTTCAGGTTTGATAGGAGCGGGGAGGGGATGCGCCGATTGATATATTCGTATATTTACAATACCCTCATAATGCTTTTATTTGGTTTGAGAATAAGGGATATCAATTTTGCGTTCAAACTTGTACGGAAAGAGGTGTTTGACCATGTTAAGATTAAATCAGATGGGAGTTTCATAGACGCTGAGTTGCTTATTAAGGCTATGAAGTATGGATTCAAGATTATCCAGTTTGGAACTAATTACTTTCCCCGTACCCGCGGTGTCTCAACCCTTTCCAGTCCATCTGTTATTATAAAGATTTTGAAGGAGCTTTTTTCTCTCTATAAAGAAATAAGCTCTATCCAACCTGTGGTAAAAAGAGGATGAAGCGATTTCTTATTGTGCATGCTGATGACTTCGGCCTATGTGAGGAGATAACAGAGGGCATCATAAAGGCATACAGAAAAGGCATTCTCACATCTACATCTGTTGTAGTTAATGGCAGTTATTTTGAGGAAGGGGTAGATTTTTTAAAAGATTCAGGTATTGATGCAGGCATACACCTTACCTTTGTGGGTGGTGAAAAACCTGTTTCAGGATACATTGACGGCCTTGTAGATGAAAAGGGTCTATTTTTAAAGAGTTATGGAGATGTAATAAGGAGACTTATCTCAGGCAGCTTTGATAAAAAGGCTCTCCAAAAAGAATTGTATGGGCAGATAGGCATTCTCAAGGATAAAATAGGGGAAATAAGTCATATAGACAGCCATCAGCACTTACACCTCTTGCCGCCTATAAGAAGTGTAATGATAGATGCAGCAACTGAATTTAAAATAAAATGGATAAGAACACCTCATTCGAGATTTTCGGGTATAAGTGGTATAGGCCTGAATATATTAGGTTTGTTGTTGAGGAGAAAACTTAAAAAACATCATCTCAGTTTTGCCGATAATTTTATAGGTTTTGAAGAGAGAGGACACTTAAACAAAGAGAGATTGCTTGCCCTCCTCAAAAATCTGAAAGGCGGCATTACAGAGCTGATGGTGCATCCCGGGTATGATGCATCTTTCAGATATGATTGGCAATATTCATGGAAGGATGAGCTTGATGCCCTTGTATCTGATTCTGCAAAAGATGAACTTAAAAAATCCGGCATAATATTGACAAATTTTAGCGAGATGAAATGAAAAGGTATATCTATTTAAACTATAGTACTATAATAGCCTTTCTTATATTCAGAATTTTCTACATTGCCACAACAGATTATAATCTTATAGCGGATGAGGCATATTTCTGGGATTGGTCAAGACATCCTGCCTTAAGTTATTATGATATGGGGCCAATGGTTGCATGGATAATAGGACTTTTTACCCACATCTTTCCGGTATCAGAATTTTCTGTAAGACTTGGGGCGCCTCTCTTGGCAGCCATGACTGCTGCTATACTCTATTGGCTTGCCGTTGAACTCACTGCATCGCCGTTGCTTGGATTTATCGTGGTTCTTTTATTGCATATTACGCCAATTGGCATGACCGGCGGCGTGATAATGACCTATTATTCTCCGCAGGTGTTTTTTATGTCCCTTACGGCTTTTTTCTTATGGCGCCTTGCGAAAGAAGATAAAGGTTGGTGGTGGTATCTTATTGGCTTGGCTCTTGGATTAGGGTTATTGTCTCATCATATGTTTATATTTTTTACCGGAGAGGTCTGGCTTTTTGTGCTGCTTTCTGAAAAAAATAGAAAATGGTTGCACTCTAAAGAACTTTATATTGCACTGGTTATAGAACTCTTGGTGGCAAGCCCGGTGTTTATATGGAACCTAACGCACAATCTTGTCATGTTCAGACATGCTACCGGTTTAATGGCCAAGGTGCATACCTTTACCAGCACCTTACTAGATTATCTTGGCGGCCAGGCAGGGGTTCAGACCCCTTTGCTGTTTCTTGCGACTATTTACGGGATGACTGTCAGCGGTTATCGTGGTATAAAGTTTAAAGATGATAAGCATCTTTTACTTTTTTCTCTTTCGGTTCCGTTCCTTGTATTTATAGCCTTACTCTCTATTGGAGGAAGGACAGAGGCGAATTGGCCCATTTCTGGCTATATAACAGGCATCATCAGCGCAGTTTATGTGGTATGCGATAAGTATAAAAGCGGCTCATCTATTTTAAGATTTATTGTAAATGCCTCTCTTGCTCTGACAATATCATTAGGTCTGTTTATAACAGCAGTTGCATATTATCCGTCACTTCTGGATAAACTTGGTTATAGGCTGCCGCCCAACCAGGATCCTGCGAGCAGACTTTATGGATGGAAAGAGTTGGGTAAAGAGGTATCTGAGGTGTTGGCTGCATTGCCCCCAGGTAGTTTTGTGGCGGCAAATGAATATGGACTTACTGCGGAACTTGCCTTCTATGTAAATGGCCATCCAGAGGTTTATGAAATTCCAATACAAAGACGTCATAGCCAGTATGATTTCTGGAATAATTTTACTGCTGTAAAAGGTAAAGATGCTGTATTTGTAGACTCCGGCCAAATAGGGGTGGATGTCGAACGTCTATTTAATAAGGTTGCCCCGGCCGGTCATGTTGTAATCAAGACAAAATATGGCGATATTAGGCAAGAGTTTTATCTTTACCGCTGTTATGGTTATAACGGCACGATTGCAGAACTTGAGGCATTCTGACTACATTTTATTCCAAGCAATCGTTAGTCCGCAAGTCTCAAACTTTTAATCTGTCTCTATGTTTAAGATTATAAACCTTTACATATTTAAGGAGATGGCCGCCCTGTTTATCATTACTACTGTTATTTTGGCTGTTACATCTCTTTTAACCAGAGTTCTTCAGCTTGCAGAGTTGGCAGTCAACTATGGCGCAGGGTTCTTTATCATTTTAAAGTTTCTGCTATTCGTTATGCCGTCGTTTTTAGTATACATCATACCAATGT
This sequence comes from Deltaproteobacteria bacterium, assembly GCA_016195725.1. GTDB lineage: Bacteria > Desulfobacterota > GWC2-55-46 > UBA9637 > UBA9637 > UBA10170. The sequence continues at coordinate 14,767 of JACPZB010000094.1, forward strand.
CATTTCTTATATCCATCCTTATTACATACAACCGATTGTCAAACGATAACGAAATAACAGCAATGAAGGCATCGGGGTTGAGCGTCTTAAAAGTGAGTAAACCTGTTTTTCTTATGGCCCTCTTGGCATATAGCGCTGCAATTCTTTTTACAAGTTACATCCTGCCATGGGGAAATATATCGTCAAAAAGGCTTATTTATGATGTGGCAAGGACGAAGGCCACTATCGGTTTAAAGGAGAGGGTATTTAATGACGCCTTTGAGGGACTGATGCTGTATGCTAACCATATAATGCCTGAGAGCGGCGAAATGGAAGGTATCTTTATTTCAGAACATAGGGATGAAAAGGGCAATAATATCATAGCAGCCAAATCTGGTATTATTTCATCTGACCCGCAAAACATGAAGATAACGCTAAAGTTGTTTAATGGCACAATCCATAGGGCAGAGGAAAAAGGGCTTTATAGAGTTATTACATTTAATACCTACAATTTAAACTTGAGCTTAAAAGAAAAGATGGAAAGCCCTGATAATGTGAAAACAAATAGAGACTTGAGCATCAATCAGCTTAGCAAGAAGATATCAGATATGAAGGGAGAGGGAAGGCACCCGGTGCTGGATATCATGGACTTGCATCAAAGGCTCAGCATCCCTGTTTCAATATTTGTTTTTGCCTTTTTTGGTGTTCCCTTGGGAATTCAGCGGGTTAGAACAACAAGGTTTACCAGTTTTAGCATAGGTCTTGCGGTTGTGATTGCTTATTATCTATTATCTACCGCCATGGAATCACTTGGGAAAAGAGGTGTGCTGGGTCCAGTATTGGCGGTATGGGGATCCACTATCCTGATGGGTATTTTCGGCATCTTTATATTTTATAAAACTGCCAACGATTCTCCAATAAAATTGTTTGTGTGGGCAGAAGAAAAAAGGGATGCCGTCGCAGTGTTGATTCAAAAGATGTTTCCCGGGAGGAAAAGATGAGGATACTGAGCAGATATATTGTGGGAGAATTTCTTAAAATTTTTATACTTACGCTCGCCGCATCTCTTTCTCTTTATCTCATAATAGATATCGTGGAAAATACAAACACTCTTATCGAACATAATATCCAGTTCCGCGGCAGAATTGAATATTTTCTATGCGAGCTGCCTTTTATTTTCTACCAAATAAGCCCCGTTGCTGTACTCATGGGCACACTGCTAACCCTCGGCATCTTTGCAAAACACAACGAACTCATTGCTGCAATGACAGGCGGAGTGAATATATTCAGGCTTTGTACGCCGTTCTTTTTAGTTGCATTGGCGGTAAGCTGGGTTAATTTTATACTGAGCGAATTGATTATACCTTTTACCAATCAAAAGGTTGCAGCCATACGGCAGACAATAGATGGAATAAATAAAAGAACCACATTTGCCCAGGGAAGCATCTGGTTGAGGGACAATATGGATATCTACAGCATCAAGTATATAGAACCGCAACATGGGGTTTTAAAAGGCCTTACAATATATAAACTGGATAAAGATTTTAATATTGCAAAAAGGATTGATGCAAAAGAGGCACAATGGGTTAACGGAAGATGGATTGCAGAAGAAAGCAGATTGCTTAATTTCAAGGAAGACGTATTAGTGGCTATCTCAACTCAGGCAAGCGATATAATTCCGCTTTCAGAGAAACCTGAGGATCTTAAAAATCTTGAAAAACTTGCGGATGAAATGAATTTCAGGGAACTTTGGGGATATGTAGAGAGGCTTAAGAGAGAAGGATATACCGCTACAAGGTATGTCGTAGATTTGCATTCAAAAATTTCGTTTCCGCTAGTAAGCATTATCATGGTGATGCTTGGGATACCGTTTGCATTGAAGAGGGGAAGGCGCGGCGGTATAGCCGTTGGCGCAGGTATCAGCATTATTCTCGGTTTTAGTTACTGGGTCATTTCTGCAGTCAATACATCTCTCGGCTATGCAGGGGTTATTCCGCCACTCTTGGCTGCATGGTTTACAAATATTATCTTTGCAGGACTGGGGCTCCTGATGTTGAGCTCTATAAGACAGTAAGATAAAAACCTTTCTTCGTATTTATTACTCCTCTTCTTTCAAAATATAGCCTATGCCCCTAACCGTGTGTATTATTTTCTTGGGAAAGTCTTTATCAATCTTGTTTCTCAGATGGTTTACATAGACATCGATAACATTGGTATCGCTGTCAAAGGTATAATCCCATACATGTTCTGCAATCATTGTTCTGGTGAGGACCTTGTTGGGGTTTCTTAAAAAATATTCCAGAAGCCCGTATTCTTTTAAAGTCAAATCTATCACCACATCGCCTCTTGTAGCCTTTCTTGTAGACTGATCCAAGATAATGTCTGCAAATTTGAGTTCAGCGAGACCATAATCCTTTCTACGCAGAAGCGCCCTTACTCTTGCTAAGAGCTCTTCAAATGCAAAAGGCTTGCTGAGATAATCGTCAGCTCCGCTGTCAAGCCCTTTTACTTTGTCCTCCACAGTATCTCTTGCTGTAAGAAGCAACACAGGAGTTTTTATCTCCCTTACCCTTAAATCCCTCACCACATCAAAACCATTTTTTTTGGGAAGCATGATATCAAGTATGATAATATCGTAATCATTGGTTGACGCCAGATATTCGCCTTCCACGCCATCATATGCCACATCAACTGCATAACTTTCTTCAGCAAGCCCTTTTTTTATAAAGCCGGCAACCTTTTTTTCATCTTCTACTACAAGTATACGCATAATAACCCCTTTATGATTTATGCATTATGATTTATGAATGACGATTTAAAAGCTAAAAATAAAATCTAAAATCGTAAATCCTTCTCCTTTACCTTGCCGATTGCAGCAAGGGTTATTTTTTGAGGATTGAAGATATTTTTAGCAAGGTTCAGTATATCTTTCGCTGTTACCTTGTCAATCCCTTCTGTTATCTCTTTTAGAGTGACTATACGATTGAAATATATCTCGTCCCTTGCAAGTTTTGTCATCCTACTTTCACTTGTTTCAAGGCCGAGGAGCATGCTTCCCTTGAGTTGTTCCTTTGCAGACAATAGTTCTTTTTTGCCAATTTCTTTTTGGAGGAAGGTATACAACACTTTGAGAATCAATTTTAGTACCTTGCCAAATGTATCAGGGGCAGTTCCAGCATATATTACAAGCGAACCAGCGTCAAGGCACAAATTTAAATAAGAATAAACAGAATACGCAAGCCCTCTTTTTTCTCTTATTTCCTGAAATAGTCTGGAACTCATTCCTCCTCCAAGCAGGGTATTAAGCAGATAAATCTTGTAGCGGTCAGGGTGTGCCTGGTTAGGTGAGGGGGTGCCGAGACAGAGATGGACCTGCTCCAAGTTTTTTTGCTCAAAAACAATACCAGGGCATGATACAGGCACCGAAGTCTTTCTTATTGTCTGATAATGCGGCACCTTCTCAAATGGCTTCAGAAGTTTTAACAACTTTTTATGTTGCAGATTCCCAGCAGCAGTTATTATTAGCGCATGGGGCATATATGACTGTTTGTAATATGAAACAACATCGTTTCGATTTATAGACTTTACTGTTTGGAAATTACCTAAGACCGGCATCCCAAGCGGGTGTCCTTTCCAGAATGCCTTGGCAAAAATGTCATGGATTAAATCATCCGGCGTGTCTTCAACGAGTTTTATTTCTTGCAGGACTACCATTCTCTCTTTTTCCAGTTCTTTTTCATCAAACGTTGAGTTCAAGAATATGTCGGAGAGAATATCGACAGCGAGAGGAATATCTTTACTTAATACCTTTGCATAGAAGCAGGTATTCTCTCTGCCGGTAAATGCATTCAGCACACCGCCGACAGATTCTATCTCCTGCGCAATATCCAACGCAGTTCTTTTCTTCGTACCTTTGAATAGCAGATGTTCAATAAAGTGAGATATACCGTTTTTGGAGTTGTCCTCATTTCTTGAGCCTATGCTTACCCAGATGCCGATAGAGGCTGATTGAATATCAGGCATCTCTTCAGTAATAATCTTCAGACCATTTTTTAGTGTAGTTTTGTAAATTCTGGACATCATTGGTGAGATAGAAGTTAGAATTCAGAATCCAGAATTCAAAATAAAAAGATATTTTATCTCTATTCTGTCTCCTGACTCCTGAGTTTTGAATTCTGTACTTTAACTTGCAACTGCCTTGCCAAGCGCCTCTTTGCGGGAAAGCCTTATTTTCCCCTGCTTATCTACCTCCAGGACCTTTACCAGAACCTCATCGCCTTCTTTAAGCACGTCCCTAACATCCTTTACTCTTTCCTCAGCTAACTGAGATATGTGTATCAGACCATCGGTTCCTGGAAATATTTCCACAAATGCGCCAAAGTCCATAATTTTTCTGACCCTGCCGAGATAAATTTTTCCTACCTCTACTTCCTGAGTAAGCTCCTTGACCATCGCAACAGCCTTTCGTGCGGCTTCATCATCAGAGGATGCAATATTTACCTTTCCCGAATCATCTATATCAATTTTGACTCCGGTCTTTTCTATAATGCCCTTTATATTCTTCCCGCCCGGGCCGATAACATCCTTGATCTTCTCCTGCTTTACATAGATAGTTATTATCCTTGGGGCATGGACAGAAAGTTCAGGCCGAGGTCGAGAGAGAGCCTCTTTCATCTTTTTAAGAATATGGAGCCTTCCTTCTTTTGCCTGATATAAGGCATCTCTTAAAATTTCTTTTCTTACACCTGTTATCTTTATATCCATTTGGAATCCAGTAATCCCATCTTCTGTCCCGGCAACCTTAAAATCCATATCACCAAGGTGGTCCTCGTCGCCAAGGATATCAGAAAGAACAGCAACTCTTTCACCTTCTTTAATAAGCCCCATTGCAATGCCTGCCACGGCATTTTTTACAGGCACGCCTGCGTCCATAAGAGACAAAGATGCGCCGCACACGGTTGCCATAGATGACGAGCCGTTGCTCTCTAATATGTCAGAGACAACACGTATGGTATAAGGAAATTCTGAGGTTTCCGGAAGAATCTTTGCAACAGACCTTTCAGCCAAAGCTCCGTGACCTATTTCTCTTCTTCCAGGCCCCCTGAGCATCTTCACTTCCCCAACAGAGAAAGGAGGGAAGTTGTAGTGAAGCATAAAAGTCTTATATTCCCACCCCGAGAGGGCATCTATCTTTTGCTCATCCTCTGACGTGCCCAATGTTGTCACAACCATTGCCTGCGTCTCACCCCTAGTAAACAGAGCTGAACCATGTGTCCTCGGAAGTACCCCGGCCTCACAGGTTATCGGTCTTATATCACCGAGCCTTCTTCCGTCTATTCTTGTATGTGTTGATAAGACAGACTCTCTCAGTATCCTATATTTCAGATCTTCAAATATCTTTATTATTTCATTCTCTCTGCCTTCATACTGAGGCCGAAGGGTTTCTAATAATTCTTTCGAAATATCAGCCAACCGCTGGTATCTTTCTTGTTTAGCGGGAATATTTAATGCCCCCCTTATTTTAGCCTCAGCAAAATCTTTTATCTTTGCTGCCAATTCATTATCTGCCTTGAGAGCCGGAACCGCCATCTTCGGCTTTCCTATCTCTTCAATAATCCTTCTTTGAAGTTTTATTATATCCTCCATAGAATTATGCGCAAACATCATAGCTTCCAGAAGGTCATCTTCCGTGGCTATCTTTGCCCCGCCTTCTACCATAATAATGGCATCGGCGCTTCCTGCAACGATTAAATCAATATCGCTCTCTTTTTGTTCTTTATAAGTAGGATTGCAAATGTACTTTCCATTTATTCTGCCTACCCTGACTCCTGCTATGGGTGTGGTGAATGGGATATCGGAAACACAGAGCGCTGCTGATGTCCCTACCATTGCTGCTATTTCGGGGTCGTTTTCAGGATCAAGCGACAGCACGGTAGCAATAACCTGGGTTTCATTAAAATAGCCTTCCGGGAAAAGGGGTCGAAGCGGTCTATCTATTAGGCGAGAGCATAGGACCTCTCTTTCGCTGGGTCTGCCTTCTCTCTTGAAGAATCCGCCTGGGATCTTTCCTGCTGCATATGTCATTTCCATATAATTTACCGTAAGCGGGAGGAAGTCTTTATCCTCACCGGCCTCTTTTGCAGCGCAGGCAGTAACGAGAACCACGGTATCACCGTAGGTTACTACGGCAGAACCGTTTGCCTGTTTAGCCATCTTTCCGATTTCTATTGTGAGCGGTCTGCCGCCAAAATCTATTTTATATTGTTTTGCCATTTAGTTATTTTTCTCCTTTAGAGATTAGGCTGAGGCTTAAGGGTGAGGGAATATGCTGCAAATAATTTTCAGCCATCAACCTTAGCCTTCATCCTATATAACCTTACTTCCTTAAACCTAATTTATCAACTATTGCTTTATATCTATGGATATCTTTTTTCTTTAAGTAATCCAGCAGTCTTCTCCGTTGGCCAACTATCTTGAGCAGGCCTCTCCTTGAATGATGGTCATCCACATGGGCCTTGAAATGTTCCGTAAGATAGTCAACCCGTTCGCTGAGAAGGGCAATCTGGACTTCCGGTGAGCCAGTGTCGGCCTCGTTTCTTTTGAAGGTCTTTATAACCTCCTGTTTTCTTTGTTGTGTAAGCATAACTCTTGCCTCCTTTCTCTTTGTTAGAGGTTAAAGGTTAAAGGTTAAAAACTTACACCTTACACCTATCACCTTTTGCCTGTTTATTGTTTGTTAAATACCTTTTCTAATTTGAATTCATTATTGCCTTTGTATCTGGCAATGCCAACACTCCTTCCATTCCTTACAAATCTTACCATCTCATTGCATTCAATGGAAGAAGGAAAATCTTTTTGAGGATCAAATTGGGAAAGTTTCGGCCATACCCCTTGCCTTATCCGCTCCGCCATTTCATCATCAACCTCAATACCAGGAATATTTGTCAATAGCCTTTCTACAGAGATGATTTTCTCTTTTAAAATATCTCCTCTCGTTTCTGGAAGCCTGTCTATGGAAATACTCTGTTCCAAAGAAAAAGGGCCATTTTTTGTCCTTCTTAAGGCAGCAAGATGCGCACCACAACCAAGCTTTATTCCTATATCAAAGGCAAGACTCCGTATGTATGTTCCTTTGGAGCACACTACCCTCATACTGACAAATGGTATATCCACATTATTAATTTCTATTTCGTATATCTCTACTTCCTTTGACTTTCTTTCCACCACAACACCCTGCCTTGCAAGTCTATAGAGAGGGATACCGTTTACCTTTATGGCAGAAAACATTGGTGGGACCTGTTCTATTTTACCTTGAAAACTAACGATAGCAGACACTATGTCTTCTTTATTTATTGATGTTACATCTCCCCTTGCAGTTACTCTCCCTTCTCTGTCATAGGTGTCAGTCTCTTCTCCGAGTCTTATGGTCGCAAGATATTCCTTTTCCCCATCTTCTAAGAATCTGGCAAGCCGTGTAGCATCATTTATGCAAAGCGGCAAAACACCTGTTGCAAATGGATCAAGTATGCCGATATGCCCTACCTTTTTTGCACCCAGCCTTTTCTTCACCATCATCACTACATCATGAGATGTAGGACCTGCCGGCTTATCTACAACTAATACGCCTACCATATTGCTGCCATCTCGTATATCTTTTTTTCTGCTGCGCTTACAACCTTTTCCTTAACCTCTGCCAGACTTCCTTTTATGTTGCAGCCTGCTGCATTTTTATGGCCGCCGCCTCCAAATTGTTGTGAAATTTGAGAAACATCTATCCTGCCCTTTGACCGAAAGCTTATCTTATATTCTCCTATCTTTGCTTCTCTCAGGAGTATGCCAACCTCAACTCCCTCAATTGTCCTTGCATAGTTTACAAACCCGTCAACAAGTTCTTTGCCCGCCTTTGCTTGATTCATCATATCAAGGGTAGCAACAAGCGATGCTATTTTCCCATCATCACTCAATTCTAAGGTATTCAATACTGTAGCAAGTAATTTTAGTTTGTTAAGAGGTTGACTCTCATAAACCCTTTGAGCTATCTCCCACGGTTCTACCCCAAGTTTGACCATTTCTCCTGCAACAGTAAAAGCCTTAGGTGTCGTGCTGGAATATCGAAATGACCCGGTATCCGTAACTATGGAAACATAGATGTTGGTTGCTATATCAGGTGTTATCGCAACAGGTATCTCTTGCAAAAGGTCATGCACCATTTCACCTGCGGCACAGGCATCCGGGTTTATTATGTTTATATCTCCAAAACAGTCATTGGTAGAATGATGGTCAATATTAATAAGTTTGCCCTTGTTTTTTATCTTATTAAAATCTTCTCCAAGTCTTTCTCTTTGGCCGCAGTCTACCACAAGGATGGCGTCATAGACTTTGTCCTCATTGACCTTATGTGCAACCTTGTCCGCAAAAGGCAGAAATCTAAATAGGGCAGGGACAGGGTCATACAAATATGCTGTCACATCTTTTTTAAGCTCTTTTAACCCCAGCGATAAGGCGAGGGTAGAACCAACTGCATCTCCCTCTGGATTAACATGAGATGCTATGAGAAAACTTCCGCCCTTTTTTATCTCTTCTATAACATGCTTAAATGTCTGTTCAAATCTCTGTGCCACCTTTAATCTCCTTGATTATCTCTTCTATGCGGCTCGCATATTCCAGTGAATCATCAAATTTAAATACGATATCAGGAAAATATCTCAACTTCAGCCGCTTGCCTATTTCTCTTTTTAGATAGCCGCTGGCGCTTTGAAGACCTTCCGTTGTTTTTTTCTTCTCTTCATTGCTTCCCATCATACTGAAATAGACCTTTGCCTGACGAAGGTCTTTTGAAACCGCAACTTTGGTTATGGTAACAAAACCGATCCTGGGGTCATGAATTTCTTCAAAGAGCATTACAGCAATCTCTTTTCGTATCTCTTCGCCAACTCTTTCTGGACGATTGTAAGTCATAAATATTAGGTTATATAGGCACTGGGTTATGGATTTTCTCCTATAAGCCATCACCTATTACCTTTTTTAATAGTTTATTATCTCAATCCTATGATCAATAATCTCTGCAAGATGAAGCGATTCTATAAAATTCAATGCCTTATCGAGAATTCCATTTATATAACTGCTATCATTACCCACTGCGCAGAGGCCTATCTGCGACCTTTGCCAGACATCGTTGTCGCCTACCTCTGCAACAGATACGTTAAAACGGTTTTTACCAGTTCTGTGATAGCCTTTAAAATCTGCCTCTTGCCTTTAAGAGAGTGATTATCATGAATTATGAAATCTATTTGACAAATACCGACGACCATAAAAAAGTTGCAAGTTTCAAGATGTAAGATTCAAGTTTTTACTTACAACTTACATCTTGCAACTTATAGTTTTGCCGCCACCTCTTCCATCTGATAAGCCTCTATAACATCGCCTACCTTAATATCGCTGTATCCTTCTATGTTAATGCCACACTCATAGCCTGAGGCAACTTCCTTAACATCCTCTTTAAATCTTTTTAAAGAGCCTAATTTCCCATCATAGATAACAACATTCTCTCTTATCAGCCTTACCTTTGCGCCTCTTGCTATCTTTCCATCAGTAACATAACATCCTGCTACTATCCCTACATTAGTTATGCGGAAGGTGTCTCGCACCTGTGCTCTACCAAGGATAGTTTCCTTGATTGTCGGCGTCAGCATACCTTCCATTGCCTTTTTTACATCATCTATGAGTTCATATATGATGCTGTAAAGTCTTAAATCTACACCTTCTTTTTCTGCCAGCGCCAATACCTTAGGCTCAGGTCTAACGTTAAAACCGACAACGATTGCATTTGATGCGGCAGCCAGCATTACATCGCCCTCTGTAATGCCACCTACTGCACTGTGAATGATATTTACTTTTATGGCATCTGTGGGTAGTTTGTTCAAGGTTTCTTTTACAGCTTCTACTGAGCCTTGAACATCGCCTTTGATAACTATGCCAAGTTCTTTTACTTCGCCGCCTTTGATTTTTTCATAGAGCTCAGCAAGGCTTATCTTTGCGGTCTTTTTAAGCTCAGTCTCCTGTTTCTTTTTAAACCGTATAGAGGCAATCTGTTTTGCAATTGCCTCGTCCTTAACAATTGAGAACATATCGCCAACTTCAGGCACGCCTGAGAATCCAAGAACTTCTATTGGCATAGAAGGCCCGGCATATTCTAACTTTTTCCCCCAGTCATTTATCATCGCCCGTACCCTTCCAGAATGAATTCCGCTTACAAATGCATCACCGGTTTTTACAGTCCCTTCATGTATCAGGACGGTTGCAACAGGGCCACGACCTTTATCAAGTTTTGCTTCAATAATGGCGCCTTTGGCAGGCTTTTCCGAATTCGCTTTTAGCTCTAATACTTCTGCCTGAAGGAGGATAAGCTCTAAAAGCTCTTTTATACCAATACCCTTTTTTGCAGAAACTTCGGCAAATATTGTGTCTCCCCCCCATTCCTCCTGTATAAGGCCATATTCTGTCAGCGCCTGTTTGATTCTATTAGGTTCCGCACCCGGAAGGTCAATCTTGTTTATTGCTACAATCATGGGGACATTGGCAGCCTTCGCATGGTTTATTGCCTCTATGGTCTGCGGCATAACGCCGTCGTCTGCCGCCACTACCAGCACCACAATATCAGTTACCTTGGCGCCTCTTGCGCGCATTGCTGTAAATGCTTCGTGACCAGGGGTGTCCAGAAATGTTATGTCGCCCTTATCAAGGTGAACATGATAGGCGCCGATATGCTGAGTTATACCTCCAGCCTCTCCAGCAGCCACATTTGTTTTTCTTATTGCATCTAAAAGGGTGGTTTTGCCATGATCAACATGCCCCATCACAGTAACAACAGGCGGCCTTATTTTCAGCTCTCCTTTAGCTTCGGTAGTTTCTTCTAAAAGTAGATCTTCCTGGGGGGCAATGCTCTCAACTTCGTAGCCAAAATCACTTGCAACAAGGGAAGCTGCATCTACATCTATCAATTGATTTATCGTTGCCATGATGCCGAGATTCATAAGCTTTTTTATAATGTCTCCAGCCTTTATGCCAAGTCTCTGAGAAAACTCTCCAACACTTATGGCGTCAGCAATCTTAACGATTCTCTTTGCTGCCTTCGGCACCGTTATTTCAGTTTTCTTTACCTCCCTTACGTAGGAAGGCGGTTTGATTTTGCCAAATTTTTCGAGTTTTTCAAATTTGCTCAATTTCCCAAAAAATTGCTTTCTCTCATGTTGTTTTTTCTTTGCGGGTCTTTCTGGCGCAGCAATCTTTATCTCTTTTTTAACATGCTTTTCCTTAGCTATCTCTAAGGGTATGATATTTTCAGGCGCGGCAGGAGTAGTTGTGGTTTCTCTCTGGGTGGGTGTAATTTTTTCTTCTGTTTCTGCACCGGTTGCGGTAATTGCCTCTTCTTTCTTTTTTGCTTGCATAGCAGCTCTTTCGGCAGTTTTTTTAATTCTAACAAACTTTTCCCTTTTAGCAGGTGTTTTCTCTTCTTCCAATATCTTAATCTCAGGCTTTTTTGCTAAATTGGTTGATACCTCCAATTTTTTGCCAGACTCCTGCTTCTCTGCTTCTGTAGGTTGAGCAGCCCTTCTCCTTATGACAGTAGGCTTTATTCGCTTTTCTTCCACGCTTTTATTAGATTTTTCTTGTTCTTGCTTTTTTTCTGTCATTACCTTTTATTCACCCAATGAATACAAAGAACAGAGACTATTGTTGGAGTATTATAGTAAATATATACCTGTGCCGTTACAACTTAATAAATCTATTTATTATGCCCATACTTTACTGGGCCTCTATTCCCTGGTTCCTATCCCATGCTTTTTTGCTGCCTCTAATAGTTTCTGAGCCTTTTTCGGGCCAATACCCACTATTGCCGACAGACCCTCTATATCAGCATTCATTATATCTGCAATAGTATTTATCCCAGCATTCTGAAGTGCCTCTCTTGTTTTTGGACCAACTCCGGGGAGTGAGCTTATATCATCACTGGCTATTGCCTCAGAAACATCCCGTTGCCCTTCCTGGGTTTCTGTTAGAATCTCACTACTTTCTGCCGCTGCTTGCTCTAACGCTATTTTCTTTGCCTCTGTTTCGGTATGAATATCTATCTTCCATGCTGTAAGTTTTGCGCCAAGCCTTACATTTTGCCCCTTCTTACCTATAGCCAGAGAAAGCTGGTCATCAGGCACTATCACTTCCATAGAATGGTCGGTTTCATCCATAATAACCTTCACTATCTGGGCAGGCAAAAGCGCGTTGCAGACAAATTTTGCAGGCTCATCAGACCATGGGACTATATCTATCTTTTCGCCCTTTAACTCATGGACAACTGCCTGCACTCTTGAACCTTTAACACCAACACATGCACCTACAGGATCGATGGCCTGATCATTTGAATAGACTGCTATTTTTGTTCTGTCTCCTGGTTCTCTTGCAACACCTTTTATATTGATAATGCCTTCGTATATTTCCGGTACCTCCATCTCGAACAGCTTGGATATAAAATTTGGATGGGTTCTGGAAAGCACAATCTGAGGTCCTTTTTGAACATTCCTGACGTCCAGAATCAGGGCCCTGATCCGGTCGCCCTGGCGGTAGTTTTCTCTCCGAACCTGTTCGTCTTTTGGAAGAACTGCCTCTGTCCTTCCAAGGTCTACAACGATGTCGCCCCTTTCAAAAGTATGGACTATGCCGGTTACGATTTCGCCGCGTTTATTAATATATTCGTTATATACAACGTTCCTTTCCGCATCGCGCACTTTTTGTATGATAATCTGCTTTGCAGTTTGGGCTGCAATCCTGCCAAACTCGCTGGTATCAAGTTTTATGCCCAAACTGTCGCCAAGAGCTGCCTCGGGGTCAAGTTCATTGGCCTCAGTAAGGGTTATTTCTTTATCAGGATTGGCGACATGTTCAACCACTGTCTTAAACTGAAACAGTTCTATTTCGCCCAATTCCTCGTTAAAATGCGCCTCTATGAGTTTATTTGGACCGTGTTTTTTTTCAGCAGCCTTAACCATTGCAGATTCAAGGGCTTCAATGAGGATAGATTTGTCAAGTCCTTTATCCTTGCCAACCTGCTCTATCGCACTTTTAAGATCAAGTCTCATTATAATCTCCCATCCCAAAGATTTCAGGTTGCGAATTTTGCCCCGAATCAAGTTCAGAGTCGGATTTAAAATCCCAAATTCCAAACTGCGACTTATAAACTTATTTCAAGCCTTGCCTTTTCAATCGCTTCAAAAGGAACTTCCCATTTTTTGCCTTCACTATCTATCAAAAGGACCTTGCCCTCTTTAAAATCTTCCAGCACCGCCGCAAAATTTCTTCTGCCAGATATCGGCTGTTTTGTTTTTATTGTAACCTTTTTACCCCGATATCGTATAAAATCTTTTTCTTTTAAGAGGGGCCTGTTAAGACCGGGAGATGAAACCTCAAGATTGTAAGAATGTGGAATAATATCCTTTACATCCAATATCATTCCAAGCTCTGTACTTACCTCACCGCAATCATCAATGGTTATCCCTCCAGCAGGTTTGTCTATAAAAAACCGCAGAACCCATCGCCCTTGCTCTATTCTATATTCAATATCAACAAGCTCCATGCCCCTCTGTATAAGTATAGATTCTGCCAGTTCCTTTATTTGTGCTGATATTTCTTCGCTTCTCAGAAAACCTCCAAATGCAAGTGCAAGCTCCTTAAATAAAAAAGCGGGCATAAGCCCACTTATTTTAAACAAAAGCAAGGTGGATAGCAGTGAAAGATAGCATAAATATTTTTGTATTGCAAGGGAAAAGTTTTAACGATAGATGTTTATTAACACAAACTTTCGAATAAGCTTAGAGGCCTCTATGAGCTTTTAGCTGTACTATTCTCATGTATAAGCAACAATAATGACAAAATGTTTAATAAAAGTGACAAAATGTATAGAAAACTCTTCCCAAAGTAAGATATATATCATACATAACATAATTATTAATACTATGCCTATCAAAACCTACAAGTACCATGTAAATTAAATAAATAACAAATTCCTTACCGCCTCACGCTAAGCAGGAACAGGTTTATGGCAGTGTTCTTCAAATTTGTTTATTTCCTGCAGTTTGCTGCAGGGCGCTTCATTCTGTGATATTAGTATGCCCCCACTAAACGGAGGTATCGTGGATTATAAAAAATTTTCCAAGAAAGAGTTGGTGAATATTCTGGATTTGATTCAAGCCACCCTTGCTTGTAAAAATGAAATAGATTTAAAATGTTTATTAGAGAAAGCCAAAGAACTGATAAGCGGCAAGTATGGTATATGCGGGGCAGAACGATACTATACCAAAGGATTATCAGAAGAAGAATGGCTGAATGTATATACACCAGAAAGGCTTTATGGAGAAGAACCTATTATTTGGCATCAATATAATTTTTTCGGGGCGCAGCTGCGGAGCGATACTTATAAAAGATATGTGGCTCATGTATCTCCAGAATTCATTTATAACGCCGGCAGACAAAATTACTTTGAAGATCATCATAAGGCCATACTGCATATTATTGCTCCGCATTTCCATCAGGCATTATGTGGAGTCTTTAAGGAGTCGCAACGAAAAATACCACCCGCTCTTACCGAAAGAGAAAAGGAGATTATCTGTTGGATGAAAGTAGGGAAGACCAACTGGGAGATATCTGTAATTCTAAATATAACTGAAAGAACTGTGAAGTTCCATCTCCAGAATATAAAACGGAAGCTCAATGTCGTTAATAAGGCCCATGCTGTAGCTGTCGCGATAGAGCAAGGACTGGAAGATTAGTTATTCATTGAAGCACTATTCCCGCTTTCGCTGGGATGACGATTATGTTGCCTTACTAATGAAGTCATGAGTATACGGGGGGGCCGGGATGCCGCAGGAGAAAAAGAAGATACTAATAGTGGATGATGAAGAAAGGAATTTGGAAGTCCTCAGGAAGATGCTAACCGCAGAAGGTTATTTGACGGAAACGGCATGCAATGGTCTTGAGGCTCTGGACAAGGTAAAAAAATTCCATCCGGACGCGGTATTGCTTGATATTATGATGCCTGAGATGGATGGATATGAAATATGCGGAAAACTTAAACATGACCCATTAACAGAGCATATCCCTGTGCTTATATTAACCGCTTTAATAGATAGAGAATCCAGGATTAAAGGGTTTGAGTACGGGGCAAATGATTTTATTACAAAACCGTTTGACCCTACAGAGCTTGCAGTAAGGACAAAAAATGTTTTAAAGGTTAAAGAATTTGAAGATTTTCTCATGAGGCATGCAGAGCTTCTTGAGGCAGAGGTTAAAAAAAAGACAGAGCAAATGAGATTTACCCTTCAGGAGGTTAACAAAACAAAGATAGCAATCCAGGAGTCCAGGAAAGAAACCGAAGATGCGTATATTGACACAATCCACAAGCTTGTAAGGATTGCTGAATATAAAGATGAAGACACAGCCCTTCATATTAAAAGGGTAAGTCACTATTGTGCGGCTTTAGTCAGGACTCTGGGCTGGACAGAAGAGGATGTGAAGACAATCTACTATGCCGCCCCTATGCATGATATAGGCAAAGTCGGTATTCCGTCAGATATCCTTCTTAAGCCTGCGAAACTTAACCCTGAGGAATTTGCCCTGATTAAAACCCATACAATAATCGGCAGCAAGATTCTTACTGGCTCTACCTCAAAAATACTCAAGATGGCAGACAATATAGCCTTAACGCACCATGAAAGGTGGGATGGAACAGGGTATTCGCATGAATTAAAGGAAGAAAATATACCAATAGAAGGGAGAATAATGAATATTGCCGATCAATATGACGCCCTGCGATGCATGAGGCCGTATAAACCTCCATTTGACCATGAAAAGGCATTCGAGATTATTACAAAAGGCGATGAAAAGACAATACCTTCACACTTTGACCCAAAGATACTTGAGGCATTTAAAAACATACATAAGCAATTTAACGAGATATACGAAACTCATAAAGGATGAGTGCGCAATTTAAGTCTTATCTATATCTATTCTCATCATTCCTTAGGCAACCCTTGTTTAATGCCATTTAAATTCTTTCCTTAGCAAATTATTCTAATCTCATTTCATATTTCTGCTTTTATTTGCTACAATAAACTGCACTTATCACTTATTGTTTGGTATGTGCCTTATTAAAAGAGGGAAACATATGATGCACGATATCATATTGCCGGTTTTACAATCAATCATCCGTATAAGAATTGCATTGCGAGGTATTGTGCAGGGTGTTGGCTTTCGCCCATTTGCTCTTAAATGCGCAAAGGGGAGGGGGCTTGTTGGTTTTGTAGAAAATACATCCGAAGGGGTGATTATAGAGGCTCAAGGAAATGAATCCGACTTGAGAGATTTTGTAAATTTTATTCTTTCCAACCATCCGCCAACTGCCCTCATATCAGATGTCAAAATAAAAGAGATGTCCCTTGCAAATGACACTGATTTTATAATTAGTGAAAGCAATCAATCTCATAATAAAGAGCCTGCGTTTCCACCAGATTTATCCGTATGTGATGACTGCCTGAAGGAATTATTTGACCCATCCAACAGACGATACAGGTACCCATTTATTAACTGCACAAACTGCGGTCCAAGGTTCACTATAATCAAAGGACTGCCATATGACCGCCCTCTTACATCAATGGCTGTATTTGAGATGTGCCATGACTGCATGAGCGAATATAATGACCATTTAGACAGGCGCTTCCATGCGGAGCCAAATGCCTGTCCTGTATGCGGCCCTAAAGTATTCTGGGCTAAGCCCGACGGCAGTGTTATTGCAGAAGGGGATGATGCCTTTAAATTATGTGAAGAGATAATCCAGAACGGCGACATAGCAGCTGTTAAAGGCATCGGTGGATTCCATCTTATGGCAAATGCATTAAATGATGAGGCTGTCGGTCTTTTAAGAAAGAGGAAGAGCAGATATGAAAAGCCTTTTGCTGTAATCTTCCCATTGGATAAAAGAGAGGCGCTTTTATATTTGAGGGGCGAGGCATTTATAGATGCGGAGGAAGAGAAGGCAATCTTAAGCAGTGGAAGACCGATTGTGATCTTAAGAAAAAGGGCAGACTCAAAGCTGTCAAAACTTATTTCACCAGGGCTTGATACCGTGGGGGCTTTTCTGCCCTACTCTCCGCTACATTATCTTTTGCTGAACGATTTAAAGATGCCTTTAATTGCAACAAGCGCAAATTTCAGCGACACTCCGATTATAAAAGACAACAAAGAGGTCATAGGCAAACTTGAAGGGATTGTGGACGGTTTTCTTCTGCATAATAGAGATATTGTGAGAAGGTGCGATGATTCTGTGATTAGCATATATGGCGGAAAGAGAATGTTCTTCAGACGTTCTAGGGGCTATACCCCGCAGACATTCAAACTCCCTTACAAACTAAACGAACCTATTCTAGCTGTAGGCGGAAACCAGAAGGTAACGATAGCGGTTGGTTGGGAAGATAAAGCGGTAGTAAGCCAACATCTTGGCGATTTAACGAGCGAGGAGGGAATGCATGCCTTTGAAGACACGGTTCTGGATTTAACGGATTTTTATAATATAACACCTCTCAGAATTGCAGTTGATATGCATCCTGATTATCTTTCAACAAAATGGGCGGCATCGCAAAGAAATGTAAAACATATCCAGGTTCAACACCACCACGCACACATAGCAGCCTGTATGCTAGATAACAATCTGACTGATAAACTGTTGGGTATTTCATGGGATGGCTCAGGATACGGCCCTGACGGCACGATATGGGGAGGGGAGTTCTTAATCGCTGATTATAAAAACTTTGAAAGATTCTGCACATTCAGGAAATTTAGATTGTTGGGCGGAGAAGAGGCAATAAAAGAGCCGAGAAGGGCTCTGCTTTCCATGTTTTACGAGATCTATGGCGAGGATGTTTTAAAACAGCATCCAAAGTTAAAAGCTCTATTTACAAAAAAAGAATTGGCGCTATTTCTGCAAATGCTTAAAAAAGGTTTTCATTCGCCATTTACTACATCAGCAGGCAGGGTTTTTGATGTTGTTTCTTCTTTGCTTGGCATATGTCATAAAGCAACTTATGAAGGGCAGGGGGCAATAATGTTGGAAGATAGGGCAGAAGGGCGTACCGGCACCTCATATCCTATAATAGTAGAGAGTGTAGTTGCCGATTCATCGGCGCTTTTAAATACGCCCATAAATGGGCGACTACAGACATACTCTGGATATGTTTTTGAGTGGGCGCCTATGTTAAAAGCCATGATTGAAGATATGTTAAGAGGCCTTGGTGTCAAGATGATTTCACTGAACCTTCACGAAACCCTTGCCCAGTTAATCGTGCAGATAGCACGGATGGCAAGAAATGGAAGAGGATTAAACACTATATGTCTATCGGGGGGAGTTTTTCAGAATAAGGTTTTAACAGAGAGGGCAATAAATCTTCTGAAAGAAAACGGTTTTAATGTCTATACCCACAATACCATCCCGCCAAACGACGGCGGCATAAGTATCGGGCAGTTAATTATTGGAGGCACTGCTTTATTTTAACTTAAAAAAATGGTAGGGTAATGCAATTTCAGTGCGGAGGAGTTTAAATTGAAAAGCCTAATCCTTGTTTCAAACGACGACGGCATTCACTCTGAAGGCATAAAGGCTCTGGCAAGGGCGCTTAAAAGGGTTGGCGATGTTTTTGTTGTTGCGCCTGACAGGGAAAGAAGCGCTGCAAGCCATTCCCTTACGCTTCACAGGCCTTTAAGAGTTGAGAAACATGGCCCGAATGTGTATGCTATTGATGGAACTCCCACAGATTGCATAAACCTTGCAGTCAACGGCATACTGAAAAAAAGGCCTGACCTTGTGGTGTCAGGCATCAATAAAGGCGGGAATCTCGGCGACGATGTAACTTATTCCGGTACTGTTTCTGCTGCTATGGAAGGAACCCTCCTCGGCATACCATCCTTTGCAATATCACTCGTATCGAGAGATAATTTTAATTTTAAAATTGCTGCACGGTTTGCAGCAAAATTGGCGAGATATATTTTTAAAAAGGGACTGCCTAAGGATACTCTTTTGAATGTCAATGTGCCTGAGGACGTTAATGTAAAAGGCTATAGGATAACCAAACAGGGGAAAAGGGTTTATGGCGACGCTGTTGTGGAGAAAATTGATCCGCGGGGGAAAAAATATTACTGGATAGGCGGCGATATCCTGAGGTGGGAAGCCGGCAAGGATACTGATTTTGAAGCCACTGCCAATAATTTTATATCCATTACGCCGGTTCATCTTGATATGACAAACTATGCTTCGTTTAGGGAACTGCATAATTGGAAAATATAAAGACAGGCAAATGGTAATGGGCAAGAGGCGGTAGGAAAAACCTATAGCCCATAGCCCATCGCCTATAGCCTATAATTTATGCCGCCATTGAAAATAAAAGAAAAAGATGATTATACAAGGTCTCGGCAGAGAATGGTTGAGACCCAAATTATTCCACGGGGTATAAAGGATAAAAGAGTCATTGAGGCGATGCTTGCGGTGCCAAGGCATCTCTTTGTCCCTGAAGAGGCATTATGGAGTCAGGCATACAGCGATTTTCCGCTCCCTATCGGTGAGAAACAGACCATATCGCAGCCATTTATTGTGGCTCTGATGACAGAGACCCTTGAACTAAAGGGGACAGAAAAGGTTCTTGAAATAGGCACAGGCTCAGGCTATCAGACGGCTATACTTTCAATGCTAACAGAGAAGGTTTATTCCATAGAAAGAATATCAAGCCTAGCGACAAAGGCAAGAAAGGTTTTGGATTCTATAAACTGTTCTAATGTAGTGATAAAGATTGCTGACGGCACGCTCGGCTGGCCTGAAGAAGCGCCGTTTGACGCCATCTTGACAACAGCAGCAGCGCCAGAGATACCAAAGTGTTATATTGAACAGCTTGCAGTCGGTGGAAGACTTGTGATACCGGTAGGTGATGAATATTCACAAACTCTCATGAAGATACTAAAGACGAAAGAAGGAATAATAAGACAAGATATGGGCGGTTGTAGATTTGTAAAGCTTATAGGGAGGTACGGGTGGAAGGCAGAAAATACATTTAGCAATAATTAGTTTAGTATGATGAGATATTTTTCAGTATCAACTAATTAAGAATTTGGAATTATAAATTTCATTTCTTAATTTCTAATGTCCAATCCCTGATTCATCGGAGGCTGAATAGATGGAGGCAATTTTTCAATTCATTCTGCATATCAGTAAAACAGTTGTGTCAGTGGTTGAGGCAGGAGGTTATTCCGGAATTATATTTTTGATGGCCTTAGAGAGCACTATGGTTCCCTTGCCCAGCGAACTTGTTATGCCATTTGCCGGTTTTTTAGCCGCAGAAAATAAGCTCAATATATGGCTTGTAATTTTTTTCAGCAGTGCGGGCAGCATAGGAGGCTCTCTTACATCTTACTATATAGGCAAAATAGGCGGTATTCCATTGGTTCAGAGGCTCGGCAAGTATCTCCTCCTGGATGAAGGAGACTTAGAAACTGCCGAACGGTGGTTTTCAAGATATGGCGAAATAACAATACTTGTATGCAGATTTATTCCTGTTGTTCGCCATCTTATTTCTATCCCGGCAGGTGTGGCCACAATGGATATGAAAAAATTTTGCCTTTATACACTTATCGGAGCAACAACATGGAATGCGATCCTGGCCTATGGAGGTTATTTTCTTCGTGAGAACTGGGAGATTTTGCATCATTATATGAGGCCGGTAAGCATTGGCGTTTTTTTGCTTCTCTGTATTGCTTTTGCCGTATTTTTTTACAAGCATATTGCAAAAAAACTATTGGGTAGAAAAACCTTGCGAGGCGGATAAACTCAGTCAAATAATGCAAAATGCAAAGGTGCAAGTTTTAAATTGCAAATTCCAAAACCTTTTAAAGATTACTTTTGGAGAAGACTCTGACCAGTCGCTTATGGAGATTATTAAGGACGACAAGTTTCAGCTTCCCATAGAGATGTTGGAAGAGGAAAACCGTTTTCAACAGATAGTCAGCATCCTAAAAATATTAGAGGAAAAAAGGGCAGTTATAAGTCTGAGATTTGGTCTTAATGAAGGCGAACCTCAAACATTGGAAGCCATGAAAAAAATGAGAAAGATTTTTAAGATACAAAAGTTCGTTCCACAGATATATAAAGATAGGCCGGATAGGATACCGAAATTTTTTGCAGGACAAACCCTTTGATCTTTAAAAAAATTGCCCTTACACCTATCTGTTGTCTATTCGATACAACAATAGATTGGCTGGGGATATAGGTGTGGTGGTTACTTTTTGCTTGAAAGCAATAAACATTAGATGTTAATATCTCCGCTTATTGATTGAAATTATCAAAAAATGGTTAAGCCAAATATACGCAATGAGTAAAAGCGCTATAAAGAGGAGGCCTTATGCCAGAATCGCTTAAAAAGGTTATTAGAGATGTTCCTGATTTTCCCAAGAAAGGGATACTTTTCAAAGATATAACAACGCTCTTGAAAGACCCCATTGCATTTCAAAAAACGGTAGATCTCATGAGCCATCGTTATGTGGGAAAACATATTGATGTGGTGGTTGGAATTGAGGCAAGGGGGTTTGTTGTGGGGGCGGCATTAGCATACAAACTTGGGGCAGGTGTAATACTCGTAAGAAAACCTGGAAAACTGCCGCACAAAATCCATAAGGCATCGTATAAATTAGAATACGGAGAAGACAGCCTTGAGATACATCAGGATGCTATAATGCCAGGGCAAAAGGTGTTAATAGCTGATGATGTATTGGCAACAGGAGGAACAGTATCGGCAGTTATACATCTTATAGAAAAAATGGGTGGACAGATTGTGGAATGCGCATTCTTATCAGAACTTGAAGCGCTTAAAGGCAGAGACAAAATTAAAAATTATCCGGTATTTTCTTTGATAAAATTCTAATGGCAGCGAGCAGTGAGCTGTCAGCCGTGAGCAGTGAAAATACTGCTTGCTGCTTACTGTTCACTGTTCACTGTTCACTACCATGTCCCTTCCTATCCGTGCTAAACTAACCATCTGGTACACCACGCTTCTATGCGCTACCCTGATTACATTTGGCTCTATTGTGTATGTGGTGCTTTCAAGAAGCATCACAGCTTCAATTGATAAAAGATTAACCTCTCTTGCGGAAATGGTCTCTAAGGCAGTATTCAGGCCTGGCACTGTAACCTTACCGAAGGACTTTGATATATTTCTTGAGCACTTCTTTGGGATAAAGACATCGGGTAATTATATCCAGCTATTGGACAAATATGGCAAGATAGTGTTTATCTCCTCTACACTTGGGAAGAACCATATCCCTCTATCAGGCAAAGCGTACCATCATGCCATCGGGGGCAATATCTCCTACGAAACCATAGATAATGTTGGCCAGTATCCAGCCAGGATTATTATATTTCCAATGATGGAAAAAGGACAGGTAATCAGCATTCTTCAGGTTGGCGCGCCATTGCAGGAATCAGCCGTTATAATAAGCGCGCTATTTTATATACTGACATTGGGGATTCCTTTAACGATAATTTTAGCAAGCGGCGTTGGCTGGTTTCTTGCAAAAAAGGCATTAAGCCCTGTGGATGAGATTACCCGCATGGCGAAGAAGATAGAAGCAGGAAGTCTAAATGAAAGACTCAAGGTTTCAGGCCCAAAAGATGAATTGGGAAGATTAACAGAAACCTTTAACGACATGATTGCCAGATTGGAACTTTCATTTAAGCAGATGAAGCAGTTTACAGCAGATGCATCACATGAATTAAAAACACCGTTGACTGTTTTAAAGGGTGAGATGGAGATTGCGCTCAAGGCAGAAAAAACTGTAGAAGGCTTGAAAGAAACCATCAGAAGCAGTCTTGAAGAGATAGATAAGATGAGTTCGATTGTAAAAACCCTCCTTGACCTTGCGAGGATAGACAGCAGAATTAAATTGCCTAAGGATAAGGTCAGCTTGAATGAAATTATAGAGGAAAGATTTAATCAAACAATGCCTTTGGCTAAATATAAGGGCGTTGATATGACAATAGTGAAAAATGAAAAGGTTGTTGTAACCGGGGATATACTGAGAATTGGACAGCTCATCTTTAATCTCGTAGACAATGCAATTAAATACACGGTAAAGGGCGGCAAGATACAAATCTCACTGGAACAAGAAAGTGATTGGGCTATAATTACTGTGCTGGATACAGGTATTGGTATTGCAAAAGAAGATATCCCGTATATCTTTGACCGGTTTTATAGAGTGGATAAGGCGAGAACAAGGGCTGAGGGTGGAGTCGGACTGGGTTTAAGCATATGCAAAGAGATTGTGGATGCCCATGAAGGAAGGATAGAGGTGGAAAGCAAGGTTGGCAAAGGGAGCATATTCAGGGTATACTTGCCAATTACAAGTAAGACTGATGAATTGTTGAATGAATTAGGTTTTGCATAAAAGATAGAATGTGGGATATGGGATGCAGGGCAATCTTTTTTTCTACTCCCCACCTCCTACTGCCCACCTCTTAAACAAAGGAGGTATTGCTATGAAAATAGGAATCCTTACAGGCGGCGGCGATTGTCCCGGACTGAATGCAGTTATACGGGCAGTGGTAAAAAAAGCTGCCTATTACAACTATGAGGTGATTGGCATAAAGGATGGCTGGAAAGGTCTGATTGAGGTGAATACTGTGCCGCTTGATACGCAGGTTGTGTCAGGTATACTCCCAAGGGGAGGGACCGTACTTGGAACATCGAGGACAAATCCTTTTAAATCTCCTGATACATCGGAGAAAGTCGTAAACAACATTAAAAAACTCGGGTTAGATGTTTTAATAGCTGTTGGCGGAGATGACACGCTTGGCGTTGCTGCAAAATTATTTGAGCAGGGGATAAAGACCATAGGGGTTCCAAAGACCATAGATAACGACCTCTTTGGCACTGATTTTACTTTCGGTTTTGATACAGCAATAAGCATTGTGACTGAGGCATTGGACAGACTTCATACAACAACAGAGGCGCACCACAGGGCAATGGTTGTAGAGGTCATGGGAAGACATGCTGGATGGATTGCAACATATGGAGGGTTGGCAGGCGGGGCGGATCTGATACTTATCCCCGAAAAACCATTTGAGATAGAAGAGGTATGCGATATAGTTAAGAAAAGGGCTCAAACAGGGAGGGGATTCAGTATCATAGTTGTTGCAGAGGGTGCGGTGCCAAAAGGAATAGAAGGATATATTACCAAGGATGTAAAAAGGGATGCATTTGGCCATGTTATGCTCGGCGGCATTGGCGAATTTCTCGCAAAAGAAATTGAGAAAAAGACAGGCGTGGAGAGCCGTCATGTTATTTTGGGTCATCTTCAGAGGGGAGGCAGTCCGACAGCGTATGATAGGATACTGGCGTGCAGATATGGCGTCAGGGCGGTAGAGTTGATAAACGAAGGAAAGTTTGGCAGAATGGTAGCGCTACAGGGAAATAAGATTGTGGACATCCCGCTTGAAGTTGGTGTTAAGCAGACAAAGACGGTGGATATGGAAGTTTATAAGATTGCAGAGGTGTTCTTTGGATAGCTTTACTTTGCTGAAGGGCAGACCATGTTATAGATATTTAGCTAAATCCAACTTTTACAGGAGGTCAAAATGGTAAGTTGCGCATCTATTCCCCAAAAGTTATCATCTGTTCCGATACCTCCGAATTATAAGGAAATGGGAGAGATCTCCTGTACCAAATGTGGTTTTTTGCTTTTTGGTGTTATACCAATTGATTTCAGGGGCATACCCCAGAAAGCATATAATTGTGCAGTTACAACTAAAAACGGTGATGAAATAATAAATGCCACAATTACAAATAGGTGGTTCTATGGAGTCATTGGCACAGGTTACTGTACTCAGATTTCGGGTACGGTAATAAAGTTAAAAGATGAAGCAGAAACTGTTAAACAAAATATTGAAGAGATAAAATGAAATACTCAAACGAATAAATTAGAAAGAAGGCTGCTCATTGCTTTTTTAACAGAAGATAAAACATCATGAGCCATTTTATTGATTCACACCACTATACTGCTGTAGGTATCTTTTTATCTCTCATACTTGTCGGCAATATTCCTGTCGGCTTTTACAGAAAACGTTTTGCAAGGTTTTCACGGCCGTGGGCAAGGTGCATATATATTCCTATACTGGCAAATATCATTTTAAGAAGGTTTTTTGGCCTTGGTTACGGCATTATTCCTTTTACTATTCTATTTGTCCTCGCAGGCCAGTTTATAGGTTCTAAAATTAAGATGAATGATTCAAACATCCAGTATGATGAAAGAGGCTCTATCCCCGATTGAAGATAGATTTGAAAGATGGAGAAAGGTGATTGGCTTCTTTCTCGGCGCTGTTGTCTTTTTTTGTTCTGGTAATATCTATAGGGAATTATTAAAAAACCTTGTCCTGAAGAACCCATGGAAAAATTGCTTCTAAACAAGTATGACAAACCCACCGGAATGCACTATAAAATTCTTCTTATGAGCTGGGCCGGGTGGGTTTTTGACTTTTATGACCTTATCCTCTATACCTTTCTCTTAATTCCCATCGGCAAGGAACTCCACTTTTCAAATGTGCTGCTTTCGTATATACTCGGTGCTTCTCTTGCCGCAACAGCGTTGGGCGGGGTTGTATTCGGAATCCTCTCCGATAAGGTCGGCAGGAAAAAGGTCCTCCAATGGACCATTATAACCTACAGCCTCGGGACTTTTTTAAGCGGATTGGCCCCTAACTTTGCAACGCTTGTTTTATTTAGGGTTATAACCGGTTTTGGTGTAGGCGGCGAATGGGCCACAGGCCAGACCTATATCGGGGAGACCTTTCCCCCTCGCGTGCGCGGGCGGTATGGGGCGTTTATGCAAACAGGTGCGCCTGTAGGCATAGCCCTTGCTGCCATAGTAGGCGGTTTTGCTGCGCCTGCAATTGGCTGGAGGATGTGCTTTATATTATCCGGCTTGCCTGCCTTGATTGTAATATTCATAAGAAAGAGGCTCCCTGAGTCGGATATGTGGCTTGAGAAAAAGGCATTGACACCCCGGGAGACTGGCGGGCTCTCCAAATTCCTCACATTGTTTTCAAGCCGATACAGGCGTCTATTCATACAGTCGCTTATACTTACCGTACTGGACATGTCTGCCTACTGGTTTACCTATGCGTGGCTTCCTGGGTATCTGAACCAGCAGAGGCATTTCTCCATGGCAAAATCAGCACTCTGGATGATAGTAACTCAGGCCGGCGGTTTTATGGGTTACCTTACCTTCGGATTTTTCGCGGATAAGTTCGGCAGAAGGCCCGCATACTCTGTCTACTCTGTTATCATGGCCCTTGGTCTTTTTATGATTACAATTTGGTGGAAGGCGGTGGAGGTGTACCCGC
This sequence comes from Deltaproteobacteria bacterium, assembly GCA_016195725.1. Lineage (GTDB taxonomy): Bacteria > Desulfobacterota > GWC2-55-46 > UBA9637 > UBA9637 > UBA10170. Next base: position 41,219 of record JACPZB010000094.1, read on the forward strand.
CTGTAATTTTAAGCTTTATGTTCCTTGTAGGGTTCGGCACAGGAATGTTCAGCGGATACGGCCCGCTCTTCTCTGAGCTATTTCCCACAGGTATAAGGAACACGGCTATGGGTTCTGCATTCAACCTAGCCCGCGGGGTGCAGTTCTTTACCCCTGTAATAATCGCCGTAATAGCTGAGAAATACGGCCTTGGCGGCGGCATATCCCTTGCCGCTATTTTTGCTCTGCTCACAGGCGCATGGATATGGGTCTTCCCTGAGACCAAGGGAAAAAGGCTTGAGAGCTGATTTTTAGCTGATGATATTATACCCATTACATTAATGGGGTGGGTATAAATACAGTGACGAGTGATGAGTGGAAAAACTGGGAGGGTGGGCTATACCCGCCACTATAAAAATATTTTGGCAGCAAATACAATTATTTTAATTGCGTTCTTCACATTTTGGGGGTGCTCAAAAGGAATTTCAGAAGAAGATAGGCTAAAATCCATAGTCAATGAGGCGGCAGAGGCAGCACAGAAAAAGGATGTTGATACCATACGAAAGCATATTTCCAAATTATATAAAGACCAGGATGAAAATGATTATGACGCTGTCAGAAGGATTCTACTGTATCACTTCATCAGAGCCGAAACCGTTTCTGTTTTCGTAAGAAGCACAGATGTGGAAATAAAGGGCGACACAGCCCTTGTAAGGGCAAATATGCTTTTGGTCAGGGGCAAGGAAGTAAAAAGCATTAAAGACATAATCCCTGAATCCGCTGCCGGCTACAGGTTTGAGATGATATTCAAAAAAGAAAATGGAGTTTGGAAGGTAATAAGCGCCCAGTGGCAGGATGTAGGGGCGGCAGGGTTGCTGTGAAAATTGGGACTGT
>JACPZB010000093.1 GCA_016195725.1 Deltaproteobacteria bacterium
CTTCCGGAGTCCATCAGAAAATTTCCAACCCAGGAGGAGTTAAAAAAGATTATGGAAGGGGTAGGCCTTTTTAAGGTCAAATATTATAATCTGTTTAACGGCATCGCAGCAGTGCATATAGGTATTAAAGTATGAAACCAGAAGTCAGAAGTCAGAAGCCAGAAGATAAAGAAAGTTTTAAGATTCAAGTTTCAAGATTCAAGTCTTTCCTTGCAACTTGCAACTTAAAACTTGCAACCGGTGTTTTGAAGATTATTCCACTCTGGATTGAGGCTATCGGCATGGGCGCTGTCATGGGCGCGATTGTTGACAACAATAAAAGATTTAAAGAGAGATTAAAAGAGGTTGATAATAAGATATTTTTATTTGAGGCATTGGATCTGAATAAAAAATTTTATCTGCATATCAAAGATAGCGATATAAAGATTATTCCGCACCTTGCAAAAGCGCCGGATGTAGTAATGAAAGGCGAGGCAAAGATATTTTTCGGCCTGCTCCTCGGCAAGGAAGACCCTGATACGGTATTCTTTTCAAGAAAATTAGAGATAAGCGGAGATACAGCAGCAGCAATACATTTCAAGAATATATTGAATACGCTCATATGAACTCAAAAATCGCATATTTTGATTGTTGTTCCGGCATAAGCGGCGATATGTTGCTTGGCGCCCTGATTAACTGTGGCCTTGATATTAAGGCGCTCCGCAAAGAATTGGCAAAATTAGACTTAAAGGATTACGCCGTATCCGCCTCGAAGGATGAGCGCCACCATATAACCGGCACGAACTTCCATGTCAGATTTAAGGAGTCCAGCCGCCACAGGACATTTAAAGAAATAAAAATCCTTATCTCACGAAGCAGGCTCTCGCAAAGAGTTAAGGATTTAAGCATCTCTATTTTTGCAAACCTCGCAAAGGCAGAGGCAAAAATTCATGGCTGCAAACCGGATGATGTGCATTTTCATGAAGTTGGGGCAATTGACTCAATTGTAGATATTATCGGAACAGCTATCGGTATGGAGCATCTGGGCATAGAAAAAGTTTATGCCTCGCCTTTACCTCTGGGCTCTGGCTGGGTTAACACATCGCACGGCAGAATGCCGATACCTGCGCCTGCGACACTGGAGCTTTTAAAAGATGTTCCTATTGCCTCATCTCTCGTCGCGTCAGAACTAACAACGCCGACAGGCGCCGCCATAATAAAAACCCTCGCAGAAGATTTTGGCGCTATGCCCAATATGAGAATCAATAAAATCGGCTACGGCATCGGCGATAAGGATTTCAAAGAAATCCCAAATATATTAAGGCTGGTTATTGGCGAGGGGAGCGGCGGCGCTGAAAGACTTCTTGTGCTTGAGACCAATATAGATGATATGAATCCGCAGATATATGACTATCTCATGGCGAGGCTTTTTAAAAAGGGCGCCTTTGATGTGTTTCTTACGCCCATTCAGATGAAAAAGGGGCGGCCTGCCATCCTTTTAAAGGTATTGTGTCCTGCCAACAAAAAAGATGCGATGATGGATATAGTATTTGAGGAAACTACAACCATTGGCATCAGGACATATGAAGTAGATAGATACTGCCTTGACAAGGGCATAAAAATAGTTTCAACGCCGTATGGAAAGGTGCGGGTCAAAATTTCTCAAAGTAATGGCAACTCAATCAATATTCAGCCTGAGTATGAAGACTGTAAAAAAATAGCTGAAAAGAAAAATATACCTTTAAAAGAAGTAATAGATATGGTAAAAAGATATTCATCTCAAACCGTAAACAAAAAATAACAGGAGGGAGGTGAAAACCGTGGCGGCAAAAAAGAAGGCGGCAAAAAAGAAAACAAACAAGAAAAAATCAAAAAGGGGCAGCAAATCTTCCTGCAGAATTTGTTAAGTAAAATAGTTTGGATTAAATTAAATAAAAAGGGGGCAGATTTATTTAAAAACCTGCCCCCTTTTTATTTCTTCACCCCCCCCCCCCCATGCATGCTTATAAACTTCCATAGAAGGGAGCGGGTTGTCTCCTGCAGTTCTTCAAACTTCACGCCTATGCCTGTTTTAAAATTCTTCTGCTTTGCCTCCTTTCTAATCCACGCCACTATTCCTTTAATTGAAAATAACGTGTCAATATTAGGGAGAGAAAAATTGAGGGATATATCGCTCTTTATGCGTGGAAGATGTTTGCTCTCCTCTGGTTCAATGCAGGCGCCCGCAATACTCAAATCAACCAGCATAGCCTCCCCTCTCATATTGCCAAACTCATACCGTGCAGCTGTAGGAGGCACACACACCCTGAAATTGTTCCTTGCCCCATTCAAGAGTTCTCTTAAGGCTATAATAAATTTACCCATACTCTTAATGCTCTCTTTAGACATGTGGCTATCCTTGATCATATATTCCATCTCTTTTTCAGCCTCAACAAGAAGTTTTCCATACCTATATATCCTGTTAAGGAGATCTTCCCTTCGCATTGTATACACGCTGGCAGAGATATGCACATCCTGAACAGGCACATTTGTCTTGCAGTGCTTGCAAAATACAACCTTTATCTCGCCCAGCAGATGAGACCGTATCACCTCTTTACAATTGGGACACTCCATCGTTAGCATGATATCCTCCTTATAAAATATCTTACCCCATTATACCAGAAAGCGGCCTCCCTGCAAGCAGGTGCATGTGCAGATGAAACACGGTCTGACCTCCTTCATTATTTGTATTTACAGTGACACGAAAGCCTTTCTTTTCCACACCAAGTTTTTTAGCTATCTCATTTGCCATTGAGAGCATATCGCCAAACAGGCCTTTGTCCTTGCACTCTAAAAGGGTTGAGTAATGCTTTTTGGGTATTATCAGAATATGGACCGGCGCCTGGGGGTTTATGTCTTTTACCGCAATGAGACTATCGTTTTCCAAAACTGCGCTTGATGGTATTTCCTTTTTTGTTATCTTGCAAAATATACAGTCCATCATTCCTCCCTTTATAGCAGAACTTTATTGTCATTGCAAGGAGGCATAATCAACTGCGGCGTTTATCCAAAAAATTGCTTTTCTACACCTGCAATGACAATTTTTTGACTTTTTCGGCAACCTGTCAGTATAGATGGGTGCTAAAATCAGCGACCTTTGGTTTCACTAACCTTTCATAATCTTTATACCTCATCTTGATTGACTCAATGTGACTGCCTGCCTGAAAGAAGATTTCCTCATCGTCTGTTAACGCCTTGTCCGCATACACATCAAGGCCATAGAGGTTGCCAAAAGGCGGCATAGCGCCTGGCTCACAGTCAGGGAAAAGGGTTTTAAATTCCTCCTCTGTGGCAAGTCGTATGGCCTTATTTCCCAGAACCTCCCTTAGTTTAACCATATCAATCCTCCGGCTGGCAGGAAGAACGGTCATCACAAAACTGTCTCCTGCTTTTACCATAACCACTTTGATCAGCTCCTTGCCCGGCACATGCAGAGCTGCCGCAATTTCCTGCGCGGTGTAGACCTCTGAATGCGCGGCAACCTGATAGCTGACCTTATTCTCATCTAAAAATTTTTTGAGCTTCATAGATATAGCCATAGTTACGTCTCCTTTCATTGTTTTATGGATTGCAAATAAGTATAGCATAAAAAATAGAATCTGACAGGGTTGCCGGCATATTCCTATAGACCCTTGACAAATTGTCTGTCCTGTTTTAACAAGGCATTAAGCTTCTTTGAAAAAGGTTGTAGGACAATAATTTTAAAGGTTGACAAAATTTTTTCACTAAGTTATCTATAAAGATGAATATATTAGACTAAACTTGGGAGGAGGGCCTATGAAACAAAATAACATAGATGTTGATAAACTCAAGGCTGCAATAAACGAAGCAAGGGGCGATATTGAAAAAGCAAAGAGGGTAAACAAGATTGAGGGTGAATGGAATCTCGGTGAAGGGCCTCAGTTTCTATCAGAGATCAGCTTTGAAAAGGGAAAGGTTGTTTTAAAATCTGACCAGCCATCTTTCCTTGGAGGGGGAGGCACACAGCCGGGGCCAATGCATTACTGCCTTTACGGCCTGGCATCATGCTATACAGCCACCTTTGTAACTACGGCATCTATGGAAGGGATCAAGCTCAAAAAGGTCAAGGTAACAGCAGAAGGGAAGATGGATTTTTCAAGAGTTTTTGGCCTGTCCAATAATCCAATTACAGAAGGGATAAAGATAAATCTGTTTGTAGAAAGCGACGCCCCTGAAAAAGAGATTAAAAGGATAGAGGCCGTTGCGTATGAAAGATGCCCTGCGGTTTATTGTTTGACGAATGCGATAAAATTAGACACCAGCTTGACGGTTTTGTAAAAATTCATCAGCTGCGCTGCCGGAGCCTGTTCCGAGCCAAAGGCGAAGCAGGCAGCGAGGCATCTTAGGATTGCTACGGACTTTGCCTTTGCAACGACTTCGTCGGTTCGCTTCGCCCCGATGTAACATCGGGGCTCGCAGCCACCGTGCTGCTCACATATCTGTGGTTTGCCAGACCCATCCTTCGGCTGATTGTTTTTGCCGGACGGGGTCCAAACGCCAGCAGTAGGAATGTAATCAATGGCGAATTTTCTTATACTCCGGCGGGATTTGATAAGCTCAAATATTGGAGGAGGTTCTTCTGCCATAACAATAATGAAAAATCAACTTTTCTTGAAAGAGTGCGGCTTATACCTTCCCTTTTGCAAAGCAAGCCTTATTTTTTCCACTCTCTTTTGCCTCATACATTGCCTTATCTGCTCGGTCGATGAGAGCAGTGGCTATTTCTGATAATTTTTTATTTGATATTATATTTTCTTTTAAAGAGGCAATGCCTAAGCTGCACGTTATTACGCCTTTAATATTTAATGCCTTTTCTCTGGGGCCGGCTGCTTCTTTTAGAAATATATTACTGCCTATTTTTTTCCTAATCATCTCGCCATATTCTCCCGCACTCCTTAAATCCGTATTGGGAAGAATAATAACAAATTCATCTCCTCCATATCTTGACAGGACGGCCTTTGTTTTCCCAAATATCTCCTCCACCACCCCACCCACCTCTTTTAACACCCTGCTTCCGGCCAGATGACCGTATGTATCGTTAACTTCTTTGAAGTGATCTAAGTCAAAGAATATTAGGCTTAAATCTCTGTCGGCAGCAAGCGCTTTCGCTATTTCGCTTTCTATAGATGCAAAAAAGAACCTGTCATTGTAAAGGCCCGTAAGGTTATCAATCCTTGATAGATGTTCAAACATCTTGGCATCAAGGACATTTTGAATAAGAGTAGAAGTATATCCAGCAAATATCTTTAAGAGGGTAAGGTCCTTACGATCATAGTTAATCTTTTCTGTGCTGTTGATCAGCTCAATCACGCCTATCCTTGCCTCTTCTATCTCTATGGGAGCGCATACTATTGACTTGCTTTGAAACTTTGTCTTTTTGTCTATCCCTGAGTAAAAAAAATTGTCTCGTTTGACATCTTCGCTTATATACGGTTTGCCGGAAGTATAAACCTTGCCGACAATGCCTACATTGCTCGGGATAGAGTTTCCCACAATAGCCTTAGCACCTCTCCCAAAGCATGCAATGAAATAAAGCCTCCCTTTGTTGGAATTATTAAATTTTAAAACAGGATCATCCAGAAATATAGAACCGGACTCTGATGGAACAAATTCATTCGCCCAATTCAAGATGCTCTTTAACAACTCCCCAACATCTATTTCATGCCTTTCCCACCTTCTTCTTTTTCTGCGAATTATCCTGTCCAGCTGGCTCTTCTTTGCAATATTTATTATTATGGAAGGCCACCTCCTTATCAGGTCAGGCAACTGGTCACGGGTTTTAAGTTGTACCGATAGTCTCTCACCTATTGGCCATGACCTGCATTTATATTACTTAACAACTTCCCCCTTCCACTTCTTCATACCGCCTTTAAGATTAGATACATCTTTATAGCCATTCTTGACAAGGATGCCGCCGAGTTCATCGCCCATGGGTCCGCCGTGGCAGACGAACACAATACGGTCTTTAGGGGAAAGTTCTTTCAATATCCTTGTCTTTGCAGCATTGTACGGTATATTGATAGCCCCTTTTATATGACTCGCTGAGAATTCGTACGGCTCTCTTACGTCCACAATGACCATGGGTTTGCCGTCTGACATCATTGCCTCCAATTCCTTGCCGTCAATGACCTTATGACCCCCGGCAAGAGACTGTGTTGTGATTAATATCACGCCGACAAAGCTCAGCAGCCCTGCGTATAAAATTTTCTTCATGTTATGCACCTCCCTTATTTATTAAGGATAAAGCAAGTTTAGCATATATTCTGTATAAATCAAAGACCAATGATTATTATATCGTATAAATTGATTTATCTCTATAATTCACTGATGACTTTCTCGCTCTTTTTTGATATTTTAATCGCTAAACAGCATGTTGACTATCCGATGTCATTTTATATAAGCCTTTTGCTATAAAGGATAATGCAAAATATTACAGGAGGTTTTTATGTCTGACCCGCGTGTAATCAAACTCGCAGATATTTTGATCAACTATTCCCTTAAGGTAAAAAAAGGAGAAAGGGTTCTCATCAATGCATCTTCAGAGCTTGCAAAGCCGCTTGTTTTGGAGGTCTATAAAAAGGTCCTAGAGGCTGGAGCCCATCCGACAGTGAATATCGCTTTTGAGGAGATAGCAAATATCTTCTACAGCATGGCTGATAGAGAACAGCTTTTAGACTTTCCAAAGCTAAAACTCCTTGAGGCAAAGAATGTTGACTGCGTTGTAAATATAAGGGCGGCGGTAAATAAAAAGGCTCTCTCCAGTATTGACTCAAAGGCAATCAGTATGCGGAGCAAGGTTTTGATGCCCATACAGGAGGAGATTGTAAATAAAAAGCGATGGGTGCTTTGCAATTTTCCCACAAATGCCTTTGCCCAGGAGACTGATATGTCTCTGGAAGAGTATGAGGATTTTCTCTATAGCGCAACCAATATAAACTGGGAAAAGGTGAAAAAAGAGGAGATGCGGCTAAAAAAGATTTTGGATAAGGGCAAGATTGTAAGAATAGTTGGCAAAGATACTTATTTGACCATAAGCATAAAGGGGAGAAAGGCAATCCCATGCTATGGAGAAAGAAACATGCCTGACGGCGAGGTATTTTTGTCTCCTGTGGAAAACTCCGCCGAAGGGCGCATTTATTATGACCTGCCTGCAATATATCAGGGCAAAGAGGTTTTGGGCATTCGTTTGAAATTTAAAAAAGGGAAGGTTGTTGAGGCGTCAGCGGAAAAGAACGAGAAATTTCTCATTGCGATGCTGGATACGGATGAAGGCGCGCGTTATCTCGGAGAATTGGGTATCGGAACAAATTACGGCATAAAACATTTTTCCAAAGATATTCTCTTTGATGAAAAGATCGGCGGTACAGTTCATTTGGCTGTTGGCAGGTCATATAAAGATGCCGGCGGCAAGAATGAATCCGCCATCCACTGGGATATGATAAAGGACTTGAGACCTGCCCCCCGTATCAAGTACGGGGCAGGCTCTGAAGGCCTTAATCAGGGGAACGGCGGGGCAATATATGTAGACGGCAGACTTATTCAGAAGGATGGGAAGTTCTGCTGGTAATTATCTAATTTATATGGTGTCAACCCCATCTACAACCTTCAAAAGATCGGTGGTTTTAAAGGGTTTTGACAGGTACTTTACCCCTGCCTTATTTAGAAACAGAAAACTTTCTCTATCGTCATTTCCTGTTATAAACAATACCCTTTGTTTCATGGATGGCGCCCTTTCTACGAGCTTTGTGTAAAATTCTTTACCATCCATTACAGGCATATTTATATCGCTTATTATAAGGTCGTATTGCTTTTCATACGCCATCTTCAATCCTTCCATACCATTCCTCGCGATATCTACCTCATACCCTTGTGTGGTAAGAATACTGACTATAAGGCCGCGGATAGCAGGCAGGTCATCTATCACAAGAATATATTTTCTCATCTTATTGCCACGCAGCGCGCATCATTGAGTAGAAGGATTTTCATCATCTCCAGTATCTTTCTCAACAGCCTTGCAGAAGATGAACCCGCAATAGGGACATGGGCTTGGCTCATAAGGGGCCGTGGTGTAGGAAGGCCTCTTGCACTTGGGGCATATTAGTTTCTCTGCCATCCTACTCTCCTATCCCTTTTTGCCCGCATCTGCCCCGATACCGCAGGGAGGGGCCTCTTAAGCCTGAACCTCAACTCGCCATAGGGCCATTCTTCAATCTTCTCAAACGCAGCGAGCCCATATTTTTCGAGGGAGGCCATGCTTGATTTAAGCTTCTTGAGCGCCGCCAACCTCCTTCCTATCTTCTCTATCTGTTTAAAACTTATTTTACATACGGCATCAACATCATCCGCTCTTGCAAGGAGCAGTATATATAATTTTAGTTCCCCCTTTGACAAGAGCGGAAAAAAGTCTGACTTGCTGAGGTGTCTTAAAAGTTCCACCTTGTCCATAAAACAGGTTTCCCCTTTTTAGCCCTGATACTACAAGTCCATTGATTATGTATAAACAGTCGCGGAATCGGCAATCCTTAGTATAATTAGGATAAATAATCTATATTGTCAAGCAAAAAAGGATAATATGTTTTTGCTAATTTAGTTTGACAATATAAGAGAAAGCGGATATTTTTAGGTTATTCTATGATAAAGGAAGAGATAGGTAAAAGGCCTCAGGAGATAAGGCGTTCCAAGAGGCTTACCCAGAAGGCCGTGGCTCAAGAGGATGACATTCCTCTTATTACCGAGATAGTCAGAGCGCTAAAAAAGCATAGAGAGATAAACCGAGAAGGGCTGCCAATGGTGGCTGACCCATCGGAAAAGTATAAAAAGAGAAAGAAGTGAGAGACTGTCTGTATTAAAAAGACAAGGTTTTGGGTTTACCTATCGCCTCTTGTCCACTATTTATAACCTTAAACAAGACCTTCAGTGAATACTTATAATGTCATCATAGTCGGCGCTGGGCCGGCAGGAATTTTTGCCGCGCTTGAACTTCTTGCAGCTAAAAAAAATCTCAAGATACTTCTTTTGGAAAAGGGTGATGACCTGCCGGACAGAAAACCTTATGACATATTCCAGGGCTGGGGCGGGGCAGGCACGTTCAGCGACGGCAAGCTAAATCTCTCTACAGCCGTTGGCGGGTTTTTAACTGATTATATTGGAGAGGATGCGCTTGAATCCCTCATAGATTATGTTGATAAGATTTTTATAAAATATGGCGCACCTGCTGAACTCCACGGCACAGACGAAGAAGAGATAAAAAGACTGGAAGAGGTATCGGCAAGAAACGGACTTAAGCTTGTGCCGTTTAAGATAAGGCATCTCGGCACAGACAGATGCTTCTCGCTTTTAAAAAATATAAGGGAAGAAATAACCCCCCCATCCCCCCTTTTTATAAAGGGGGGGCAAGGGGGGGTTGATATTCAATTTAACTGTGCGGCAATAGAGATATTAAAACAAGGCGATAAGACTGTCGGTCTAAGAACCGCCGAAGGTAGGGAATTCCTCGGAGATTTTATAATCCTTGCGCCGGGCAGGAGCGGTTCTCACTGGCTGAGCCAAGAATCAAAAAAACTCGGCCTTTCCACAGGCAATAACCCTGTTGACATCGGCGTAAGGGTTGAGGTTCCTGCGTCCATTATGAGACCGCTGACAGATGTGATGCACGAGGCAAAACTATTATTTTACTCCAAGCGGTTTGATGACCTTGTAAGGACATTCTGCATGAATCCTTACGGCGTTGTGGTAAAAGAAAAGCACAAAGACTTCTGCACAGTAAACGGCCACAGCTTTTCTACAAAAAAATCCAATAACACAAACTTTGCAATCCTTGCCTCCACAACATTTACAGAGCCGTTCCACGAGCCCATTGCATACGGCCAGTATATTGCAAAGCTTGTCAATCTGCTCGGCGAGGGGATTATTGTCCAAAGACTGGGAGACCTGCTTCAGGGCAGGAGGTCTACACCTGAAAGGATTAAAAAAGGGAGCGTTAAACCAACACTGGCAGATGCCACGCCCGGCGACCTTTCCTTTGCAATTCCCTACCGCTACATATCAGACATACTTGAGATGCTGGAGGCCCTTGATAAAATTGCGCCGGGCGTTTACTCTACATCTACGCTTCTCTACGGCGCAGAGGTGAAATTCTACTCCATGAGGCTCAAACTTACCAATAACCTTGAAACAGAGGTTAAAAATCTTTTTGCAGCAGGCGACGGAGCAGGAATCACGAGAGGCATTATCCATGCGGCAGTGTCCGGGGTTGTTGCGGCGAGAGAGATTCTGAAGAGGGCAACATAGCTGTTCTTATTCAACAACAGTCGCCGGAAAAACCTATTGCCTCCACATATCAAAAGTAGTATAGATTATATATGCCAAGAAATGAGCGTCAAATACATGGTTTTAAGTTTGAAGACTGGCTCAAAAAAACCTTTTTTGATATTTATTATACAAGCGAATGGGACATCCCGGAACAACTGAATCCCAATCCAAAAGGCGGCCCAATCTCTATAAAAACAGCAAAATGGAGAGGTTCGGTATATTTTGGAGACGCTTTAAGACAATTTCAGATTCAGCAGCAATTTACCCTTATAGTCGGTTTTTGGAAAAGTGAAGCCAATAAAAAGAAAATTGTTAAAATAGTAGAGGCTGTTATTTCTCCTGATAAGTGGAAAGAGATATGGAAGCCTCTGACCGCAGAAAACATAAGGGAATTGGACAGTCTTATAAAAGATAGAAGCATATCACCGGAGGCTGCCCGCAAACGTATACAGGAAAAATTATCAGAATTAAGGAATAAGAAGCCGACTATTATTACCTTAAACCCAAAGATAGATTCAAAGACTCAGAGACGATTGCAATGTTCTTTAAGTTTTACTAACTTCTTTAAATACTTGGTTGGGATTGATATTGATGGTGTTGAAGAGGATGCTGTCTTTTTACTGTGGGGAGAGGAACTAACACCGCCAGATTTTTAATATGCTTTCCGAATATCTCGTCTAAAACATCAACCCATAAACCGTATTGAATTTCTTGTTTGGTAAATGCCTTAAAAATCCCTGCAATATCTTCTTCCGTATTTTTATCAAGCCTTGGAATCAACAACTGCCCCAGACTTGATTTTGAAATGCTCACAGTTCCGACACCATGAGAAATCAGTCTTATTAGCCGCTGCCCATAAGAACTTGCCATCCATGAAGTTATATACCACGGGTCCACCCCTTGTTGTGGAGTCAAGATATGTATCCAATCATCTGCCTGTGCATCATTATCCCCATCAAAAACAGCTACCCGCCCGCAGCATCCCACTCCAACCCTGACAAAAAGTATTTCTCCATTGTTTATTTTAGCCTTTATAGAAAATGAAGAATTATCCGCATCAATAAAATTTCTTGCTTTATCCAAGTCAAGCCCTGTAACCGGCAGAAAGTTTTTTGCAACGATTAATTGACAGCTTCGGTTTTTGGGCTTGGAGTCAAAAATTCTATCTTTCCCATACTTCACAAAACCCGTTCGCAATTTTACAAGTTCCCCAAGACAGGCCCAATCCGGTTTTTTACAGAGTTGTCTCATTTTAATAAATGCCAAATTTTCCGGCCGCCAATCTTCTGTATTGATAATCTCTGCCTGTTTAATGGAATTCTTGTTTTTATTCTTAACCATGTTTACAACTTCAGAAAAATTGCCTCCATAAAAAACTGCGTATTTAACAAAGTTGTTACTATCGGCATTTCCCCGATTACTACCTTCGGGGACAAGTTTCTCGCCGCTTATAATTACGCACTTGGAAGAAGTTTTCTTGAAGGTGTTTCTTGGCAGACTGATGATGGAATATATTACTGTGTTTGACGCCAGCCAATCCCTCACATATTTATGCGGTCTGGCGGACAAAATACCTTCCGGCAGTATAATAGAAAATTTCCCCCCTCTCTTAAGCAGGCGAACAAACAGTTCAAGAAAAAGTATTTCTACTGCTTGCCTTTTTTTTCCGAAACCAAGACGATAGTTGTTGAGAATATCCTTATCTGTTACGAGATTATCTTGGGCGCTAAAGGGAGGATTGCCTACTGCAAAATCAAATGAACCTTCCTGCTGCAACAGCGCCTCAAGTGCATTGCCTGCAATAAAAATACCTTCCGGGATTTGAGACTTTACAGAATTTATGTGTTCAGAATCTATATCACACCCAAAAAATTCAAACCCAAGCACTTTTTCTTTTGCTGCCTTTAAAAATACGCCGTCTCCGCAGCTTGGGTCTATTATTCTGGCATTTTGATTAGTTTTGTTGCCCCCGATAAGCTCAAGCATTCCTGATGCTATATCAAGAGGTGTAAAAAATTGCTCAAGGCGCTTTTCTTTATCTTTCAAAAAAGCGAGTTGTTTTAATGCGGCATAACTGCCCAAAGCGTCTCTAATCAGCACAGGGGCTTCTATTGGATACTCGTAAAGAATTTTCTTTATATCCTCGGGGATTTTCCCGGAAAGAATTTCAAGTTCTTCTTCATCAGCGCCTAACTTTTTGGCAATCTTTTTGAGAAGATGCTCTGAGGGAATAGATTTGCCGCGCTCTATATGGCTTATGTAGGTATAATTTATTTTTAAAAGGGTTGAGAGTTTTTTTATGCTCAGCCCTTTTCCCAATCTTAAACTTCTTATTTTTTGTCCTAACTCTTCCATCTTGAAAAATTATCTATCATAGGTTGATAAACTATGTCAACCCAAAAAGGAAAGGGAAAAAGGGGGCGACTCCGCTTTACTTATCAACAGCAGGCATTTTGAGCATCGCTGCATCCGCAGGAAGGCTCGCCGCCTGTTACCATTCCATTGATTATCGCGCTGGCGCAGCCCACGCCCGCATTTACCGCTATGGCCCCGAAGGCGCAGTTTCGCGCGCATGCGCCGCATTCCATACACCTGTCTTTATCGCTTAATGCAGCCTTTTTGCCGCTCACAATAATAAAGACCGCATGAGGGCATACCTCAACGCACCTTCCGCAGCCGGTGCATGTATCGGAAAAGAATTTAAGGCTCGTCACATTAGCAAGATATTTCACAGAAGCCCCCATTGATTCAATTTAAACAATACCAACAAGCCGAAAGAAATGATGGCGGTGGATATATAAACCGGCATGGCGAACCTGAGTTCCTTTTTAACGCCGGACATGCCGGTAAAAACGGTTGAACCGGTAAATTGCAGGGCAATATATGAGCTTGCCAGCGGGAAGAATAACCATGAGAAGACATAAAAGGCGGTCGTGGGCGTGGCAATGGTAATATTTTTTATACCAAGAAAGGTGAAAAAGAGCCCGATAATCCAGCCCTTCACGGCAAACGACCTGAACGGCACAAAAGGAAGCAATAGCGGCGTAACCAATGCGCCTGATAGAACCGCCAAAAATCCGAGAAAGAAAAACGGCAGCCCGTTTGCCAGCCCATCTTTGAATATGATTCCCGACGGCTTCAGGCTGATAATGAAAAATATGAGCAGCGCATATAGCACATATCCTTTAAGGGCTGGAAGTAGCTCCATTGGCGTAAGCACCAGCCTATCCCACACAGTGAACTTAACCCTGCGCATATCTTCCGTTGCCTTATACCCTGCCTCAACATATCGCCGAATATCCCGCGCATCAATAGGGCCATAGGAGATTCTGAACCCGGTCTTTTGCTGAACAATATGGGCTGCAATCCCCGGCGCGCCAAGCTGCGGCGCGATAATCCTTTTATGGCTCACCGTCTTTTCCAATTGCGATGCGTCAATCCGTTTTATGAGCTCATCCGTGCCGAATGTGCCTTTGCCTGCCGCGCACCAGACATTGATGCCTTTTGTGTCCAGGACGAGAATCCACGCATTTATATCTTTTAAAGCGCGCCTCAAGATATCAAAGCTCATTTTATAATTGGCGCTCACAAATACATCGGAATTTTTATCAGGATTGCCGGCAGCGTAAAGACCGGGCTTAACTGTATATGAATTCCTGAAAGAACTTACCCTGCATCTTATTTGCCCGAGGTAATCCATCCACGTCCATTCAGCAGACACCCTGCTGACTATGGAAGGTATAAAGCCTATTTCAGGCGCTTCCTGTTTGGTGCAACACGGCAAATTATCCGACGTGTCTTTGGTTTGAGGGCCGCAGCAGGAAACATTTTTCATGTTTTCTCCTGTTTTTGAGATTTTCATTTTAGCCCCCTAAAAAACCTCTTTCATCACAGGGCCGAGCCTCCCCTTTACCATATCCGCAAGTTATTATTCAAAGCAATCTTCTTATACCAATCAAAAGCTATTTGTCAAGTTCAATGAATGACGCCATCAATTTTCCTGCTGTTTGATAATTTGCCGCTGTAGTGATACCATGACGCTCGTTATGAATAACATTTCCATAATGCTTGTAGAGCCGCAAAGCGCAGGCAACATAGGCTCTGCTGCCCGGGCAATGGAGAATACAGGTTTTTCCAATCTTGTCCTTATAAATCCTGTGGACTATAAAAACAACGAGGCGTATTCCATGGCGTGCAATGCCTGCGGAACGCTCCTCAATGCAAAGGTATTTCCAAACATAAAGGATGCCATAAAGAATTCCGGTTTGGTTGTCGGGACTACAAGGAGAAAGGGGAGAGAACGATATCCGGTATTGACACTTAATGAGACCATCCCCAATATTTTAATCGCTGCAAAAAAGAATAAGGTTTCAATCCTTTTTGGAAGAGAGGACAAAGGGCTTAAAAACGACGAGATTAAACTTTGTGATTTGCTCGTTGAAATACCAACCCATAAAAACTATCAATCCCTCAATCTCTCCCATGCAGTATTTTTAGTCTGTTATGAATTGTTCAAGGCAGAAGCCCCATCCGGCCAATCCATCAAGCTGGCGCCGTGGGAAGAAATGGAGGGCATGTATATTCATTTGGAAAAAACCCTGAAAAGGCTCGGCTACGGCGAAAAAGGAGGGGCGCATCTTTTGCAGACAATAATGAAATCATTCAAAAGGCTCTTTGGAAGGACAGGGCTTATGCAGAAAGAGGTGAATATGGTGCGGGGGATATGTACGCAGATAGAGGAACGAATTAAATAAGCCCATGCTGAAAAATGAACAGCTTGAGCTTATAACTGGTTTGTGATAAAAGGTGGCATATGTACGAACTAACAGTAATATGTGATTTTGCGGCAGCGCATAACCTGAGAGGCTATGAAGGCGAATGTGAAAACCTGCACGGCCACAACTGGAAGGTGGAGGTTACGGTTGAAAGCAAAAGGCTAAATAAAATCGGGCTGGCAATGGATTTTAAGGTGTTAAAAAAGATACTGGATGGAATTCTGGGAAAATTAGACCATAAATATCTGAATGAAATCCCGTCGTTTGATAAGGAAAACCCATCTTCAGAGAATCTTGCGCGATATATATTTAAACAATTTAAGACAGCGCTGTCAAATCCCCCGCTTCCCGTTGCAATGCTTCGCAGCAACGGGAGCCCAGCCCCTTTGCAAAAGGGGGGTAAGGGGGGATTAAAGGTGGCAAAGGTTAAGGTGTGGGAATCGGAAAGTGCCTGTGCTGCATACTATGAGTAAAAGAATGAGCAAGAAGTCAGAATTCAGAAGCCTGCCCTTTAAGGTTTTAATCAAGGGTCAGAAGAAAAAAATAATGGATGTACAGAATCAGCCTGATTTCAGAAATATAGCCATAGACAAGGTTGGAGTGAAGGACATACGTTATCCGATTGTGGTGCTGGATAAGAAGAATAAGTTTCAGCATACCATCGGCTCGGTCAATATGTATGTGGCTCTGCCTCACCATTTTAAAGGCACGCACATGAGCAGGTTCGTGGAGATATTGAATGAACACAGAGGCGAGATTACTGTAAAAAACTTTCCGGAGATTCTGGCAAAGATGAAAACAAGGTTCAATGCCGAAACTGCCCACATGGAGGTAGAGTTTCCTTATTTCATAGAAAAGGCCGCGCCTGTTTCAAGGGCAAAGGGTTTGATGGAATATAGATGCAGATTTTTAGGATCGCTCAGCGCTAAGAAAGATTTTATTCTTGAGGTTATCGTGCCCGTCGCAACTCTCTGCCCATGTTCAAAAGAGATAAGTAAAAGAGGCGCCCATAATCAACGGGGAATAGTCAAGGTTGCTCTGAGGTTTAACGGCTTTGGTTTGTGGAAGATGTTGTAAGAGAGATTGCATCCAGGCTGGATAAAATAAAGGTTGTTACCTGGTTCAGCATAGAGGCCGAAAACTGGGAGAGTATACACAACCACAGCGCGTATGCGTATCTGGAAAAAAAGGCAAGGGGTTAAACTGACAAGAACCTCCTTGTTTCCTGATAGATTCTTCACCCCTCCTTCTCACTTTACATAAGCCCAAAATTCTGGTAGTATTTTTTCATACCAAGGAGGTAAAAGAGATGGCAACGGCAATTAAGAAAACCATATCCCTTCCACCGGAACTTGCAAAAGAGGCCGAGAATATCGCACGAGAGGAAAAAAAGCCCCTGAGCGCCGTCATTCAGGATGCATTGAGATATTTCAGAAGGGCAAGGCTCAAGGATGAATTTTTTCAAACACAGAATTATTGGAGCCGCATAGCAAAGGAGAAAGGCATTCTCACAGAGGATGATCTAAGGCGCTATCTTAAAAAATGAGGGTAGTATTTGATACCAATATCTTCATATCCGCTCTCATCCTGCCAGGCAGTTCTGCTGAAAAGGCAATCTTGAAGATTATTAAAGGGTCTGATGAACTGATAATATCTCATGATATTATTGATGAAGTGTTAACCGTTCTTTCAAATAAGTTCAGCCGGAATAGAGAAGCGCTGAGCAGGACTGCCGTCAATCTTGCCGAGATTGGCATAATCGTTAAACCGAGGGAGCGCATAAGCGTATTTCAGGATGAGCCTGACAACAGAATCCTTGAATGTGCTACAGCCGGAAAGGCCGATGCCATCGTTACCGGCGATAAGGAGATGCTTAAATTGGGGAAGTATGGAGGGATAAAAATTATAAGCTTGAAGGATTATTTGATTATTTAATAGAGAATCAGAAAATATGGGAAATGTCCCTCA
>JACPZB010000102.1 GCA_016195725.1 Deltaproteobacteria bacterium
GTTCACCGGCGCTATTTCTGTTGTTATATCCTTTAAGAGACGCAAGTATAACGGCTTTGTGAGGCCTGTTCGCCGTCATCTCGCAAATTATAGTATGCCCTTGTTTGGATAAATGGAGTTCTTTCCACGGCTTTTTATCACACTCCCCGTAAGGCAGTATCTTTACCTCTCCGCAAATGCCGTGGACGCCCACAACCTTGCCGACTAGAAGGAGTTTGTCTTTATTATTCAATTATCTCAAGCACTGCCCTCTTTTTAATCTTTGTTGATGCGGCAGTGAGGATTGTTCTGAGCGCCCTGGCTGTCCTTCCCTGCTTGCCGATAACCTTTCCAAGGTCTTCCTTGGCAACAGCCAATTCAATAACAGATGTATTCTCGCCTTCGACCTCTGTCACCTTGACCTGATCAGGATGATCCACAAGGGCCTTTGCAAGAGTCTCAATCAGATTTTTCATTTTTCCACCTCCGGATTAGATTGAATAATATGGCCGTAGACCGCGCCCATTTTTTACCAGCACACCAAAATCTTTGATGTGCGGGTTTATAGATAATGAACTTTCAACTATGCCTTTCTGTTTTTTCATATACAAAATTTGGTTTATGCTGCCTGACCAAGCTTAGATAGAATACCTGCTCTATTTAAAACCTTTTCTACCGTTTCACTCGGAATAGCCCCTTTTTTAAGCCACTCAAGTATGGCATTTTCCTTAAGCTCTGCTCTGGCAGGATTTTTTGTCGGGTCGTATGTCCCGGCTATCTCAAGGAATCTCCCATCCCTCGGAGAATGAGAATCTGTCACTACTATCCTGTAGAAAGGCTTCTTCTTTCCACCCATTCTTGCAAGCCTTATTTTAACTGACATTTTGTTCTTACCTCCTTATAATTTTAAAACGGCAGAAGTCCTCTTCCGCCAATCTTTGGAAATCCACCTTTAGTAAACTTCTTCATAAGCTCCCGCGTTTGAGTATACTGCTTAATCAGCTTATTGACCTCCTGAACCGATGTGCCGCTGCCATTTGCAATCCTCTGCCTGCGGCTTGCATTAAGGATTGCATGATTCAGCCGCTCTTCTCTTGTCATTGAGTTTATGATAGCCTCTACCTTTGTCAAACCTTTTTCGTCAGGCATGACGTCTGCCTTTTTTTGCATCTCTTTAAAACCAGGGATCATTGCGAGTATATTTTCCAAAGCCCCCATCTTTTTTATCTGTCCCAATTGTTCCTTAAAATCTTCCAGGGTAAATGCATCTTTTCTTATTTTCTTTTCCAGATCCTTTGCCTTTTTCTCACCCACTGCCTCCTGGGCTTTTTCTATCAGTGTAAGCACATCACCCATACCAAGGATACGGCTGGCCATCCTGTCAGGATAAAAAGGCTCTATTGCATCTATCTTTTCTCCCATGCCAACAAATTTTATAGGCTTGCCAGTAACAGCCTTTATAGACAGGGCAGCGCCGCCTCTTGTATCGCCGTCAAGTTTTGTAAGAATTATACCTGTGATTCCAACTGCCTCATCAAATCCCTTAGCTGTGTTTACAGCATCCTGGCCTGTCATGCTGTCCGCCACAAAAAGAATTTCTTTTGGTTTGAGAATGGCCTTCAGGTCTTTCAACTCATCCATCAATTCATTATCTATATGCAACCTTCCTGCGGTATCTATCAGAAGCGTATCATAGCCTTTAATGGCGGCAATTCTATGCGCCTCTCTCGTTATATCCTGCGGATTGGGGACAGATTTAGAAAAGATTGAGCTACGCATAAAATCTGTCCCCATGCTGCCAGCGTCAAAAATATCCACATTTATCTCTCCGGCAAGTTTTTTAAGCTGAAGCATGGCCGCAGGCCTGTAGGTATCTGCAGGAACAAGATACGGGTTTCTTCCCTTAGACTTCAGATGTCTTGCAAGCTTGGCAGTAGTTGTTGTTTTACCGGAACCCTGCAGGCCAACAAGCATAATTGGAACAGGTGGTTTTGCCCCAAGCTCAAGACCAGAAGAACTTCCTCCTAAAATATCTATAAGCTCATCCCGAACAATCTTAATAAACTGCTGGTCGGGGGTAAGGCTTTCCAGTACCTCCTTGCCCAGCGCCTTTGTTTTGACCCTTTCGGTAAAACCTTTGACAACTGCAAAGTTGACATCTGCCTCCAAAAGAGCTATTCTTACATCCTTTAATGCCTCCCGGATGTTTGCCTCAGATAAGCTCCCTTGGCCTTTGATCTTCTTTATTATTACGCTCAGTCTGTCACTTAAACTGTCAAACATTTATGTCCCGTAAAAATTCAGAATATTTTAGACTACAAGATAATTATAGGTATTGTCAAGGTTTTTTTGGATTTTGCTTTACTTTAATAGTGAGTGCAAATAACTGTGCTCATGGATGCCTATGAGATGGTTAAGATGGTCGCCTAAAAGTCCATGCCCCTTCCCCTGTCGCCGCTCACCCTAACCCCAGCCCTGTGGGCGAGGGCTCATGGCATTTCCATGCATATCCAGAATTCCTTATTCCCCTTAGTGCCTTTTATTGCTGATTCGCAAACCCCTCTTACCAGAAAACCTAATTCCTCAGAAAATGTCCTTATCCTGTCAATAACCATCTGATGTTTTGTAGTATCTTTTATGATACCCTTTTTCTCAACATCTCTTTTTTGAACCTCAAATTGCGGTTTTATCAGGGCAAGGATAAGTCCTTTGGGCCTTATGAATTCTTTTAGCTTTGGAATAACCTTTTCCAGAGATATAAATGAGACGTCTATTACGGCAATATCAACCTTTTCCCCAATATCTTTACCCATGATTAAATCAGGGGGAAGATACCTGATATTCCGCCCTTCTAAAACCACAACCCGTTCGTCATTTCTCAGCCGCCAGTCCAAAAGCCCCTTCCCCACATCCACAGCGAAAACCTTTTTAGCCCCTTTTTTCAACAAGCAATCAGTAAAACCGCCAGTGGACGAGCCAATATCCATAACTACAGCGTCATGCACATCTACACCAAAATAATGTAATGCCCCTTCGAGTTTTATTCCGCCTCTGCTTACATATGATCTCGGCTCAAGAATGACTATTTCTGCGTCATTTTCAATCTCTGTGCCTGGCTTATCAATTACATTACCTCCTGCCAGCACCCGGCCTGCCATGATAACAGCAGCCGCCTTTTCTTTGGTCTCTGCTAACCCTCGCTTTGCAAGAAGTTCATCTATACGCCCTTTTTCTTTCACTTGCCTTACCTTCATGCTTAACCTGACCTTTAATCATTTCTGCAACTGTCTTTTCAATTCCCTGTGCATCAATGCCTACAATGCCTCTCAATTCTTTTTGAGAGCCGTGTTCTACAAATTCATCTGCAATACCCATTCTTTTTACTTTGCATTCTGTAATTCCATGTTGTTCAAGAAGCTCTAACACAGCGCTGCCAAAACCGCCTTGAAGCACATTTTCTTCCACAGTTATAATCTTGTCTGTTTTTCTGGCTATAGAGATCATAGTATCCTCATCCATAGGTTTCACAAAGCGGCTGTTCACAACAGTTGTTTGCAATCCTTGCTTCTCTAATCTAACAGAAGCCTCTATTGCCGAATAGACTGTTGAGCCTATTGCCAATATTGCGGCATCATTGCCATCTCGCAGAATCTCTGATTGGCCTATAGCTATCTTTTTTAACGGTTGAGAAAGATCAGCGCCATATCCCTCCCCTTTCGGATAGCGAACTGCAACTGGCCCTTTGCATTCCACAGCGGTTTTTAACATATGTCTCAATTCTCCTTCGTCCTTAGGAGCCATGACAACTATATCAGGCATATGGCGGAGATATGATAAATCAAATAAGCCGTGGTGGGTTGGCCCGTCTGCGCCTACTATCCCTGCCCTATCAATTGCAAAAACCACAGGCAGATTCTGCAGGCAGACGTCATGAAGTATTTCATCATACGCCCTCTGCAAAAATGTAGAATATATTGCCACAACAGGGATAAAGCCTTGTTTTGATAAACCGGCTGCAAATGTCACAGCGTGCTGCTCTGCTATGCCCACATCAAAGAATCTTTCAGGAAACGCTTGGGCAAATCTATCAAGGCCTGTACCCTCAGGCATAGCAGCAGTTATAGCAACGATCCTTTTATCCTTTTCAGATAGTTCAATAAGCGTCTGCCCAAAGATTTCTGTGTAGGTAGCAATCTTCTTCTTAGACTTTACTGCTTTGCCTGTCTCTTTCTCAAATGGACCAATACCGTGAAACCGCACCGGTTCCTGTTCAGCCGGCAAATATCCTTTCCCTTTTTTTGTCAGGACATGAATGAGAATAGGTCCCTTTAATTCCTTTGCATCGCTGAAGGTGCTTATAAGTTCGTCTATATTATGGCCGTCTATCGGACCTATATAATGAAAACCCAATCCCTCAAACAGCATGCCAGGGGTAAGCAGGGCTATAAGAGAATCCTCTGCTCGCTTTGCAAACGATACGAGTCTGCTCCCTATCCGAGGGATGGACATAAAAAATCCCTCTGCCTCTTTTTTCAGTCTTGTTGCCAATCTTCCGGTAATTTTTCTGCTTAAAAAAGAGGAAAGGGCGCCGACATTCTGCGATATGCTCATCTCATTATCATTCAGGACGACAATAATATCTTTCTTGAGATGACCTGCCTGGTTCAAGCCTTCAAAGGCAAGGCCTGCTGTTAAAGAACCGTCTCCAATAATTGCTATAACCTTATAATTTTCATGATTTAAATCTCTCGCAACAACCATTCCCATAGCAGCAGAGATGGATGTAGAGGAATGTCCGACACCAAAGGCATCGTATATGCTTTCAGATGGTTTTGGAAAACCGCTTATACCGCCCAGCTGACGAATGGTCTTAAAGGTATCTCTCCTTTCTGTTAAAATCTTATGTGCATATGCCTGGTGACCTACATCCCATATTATTTTGTCCTTCGGTGTATCAAACACATAGTGTATGGCAATGGCAATATCTACAGCGCCGAGGCTGGATGCCAGATGTCCGCCTACCTGAGATGTGGTAGCTACAATTTCATCCCGTATTTCGGCGGCAAGTATATACAAATCTTGTTGTGACAGTTTCTTTAAATCTTGGGGAGAGTCTATGTTGTCCAGTAATCGTGCCAATTATTTCCTCCTCTTAATTATATATCGTGCAATCTCTCTTAATGGCTCTGCCTTGTTACCAAAATCATCAATGGATGCTATGGCAATATCTATCAGTTCCCTTGCCCTCTTCCTTGATTCGTCAACGCCCAGAATAGATGGATATGTAACCTTGCCCTTTTTTACATCCCCTCCAATATTCTTTCCCACATCTTCTTTATTTCCTTCTATATCAAGTATATCATCAGCTATCTGAAAGGCAAGACCAATAGCCTCTCCATACCTTGTTATTGCCTCAAGCCCTTTATTGTCCGTATCTGTCATTATTGCTCCAGCCCTAACGCTTGCAAGTATCAATTCACCTGTCTTATGGATATGGATATATTCAAGAACAGGGAATGCCACCTCTTTTCCTTCCGACTCAATATCAACCACCTGACCGCCGACCATACCTGTAGAGCCGGCAGCTGTTGCTATTTCGTGAATAGTTTTTAGTATCAAGGCTGACTGCTGACCGCTGACTGCTGACTCCTTACTCATTATCTGAAATGCCTTTGTCAAAAGGGCATCGCCAGCAAGTATTGCCATTGCCTCTCCAAATACCTTATGGTTTGTAGGCATTCCTCGTCTGAGGCCATCATTGTCAATGGCCGGAAGATCATCATGTATCAATGAATAGGTATGTATCATTTCAATAGCACAGGCTATGTTCATGACATTATTGTCCGGCTTTCCAAAAACCTCTGCCGCAGCCAGACATAAAATGGGCCTGATGCGTTTCCCTCCGGCAAAGATGCTGTATCGCATCGCCTTGTGAAGCCTCTGCGGAAATTCATCCTCCCTCGGCAGAAGGCTGTCAAGCGCCTTATTTATAATATCTTCTTTTTCTTTCAGGTAACTATCGAGATCCAAAACTACTCCTCATCAGGTTCAAACGGTTTAACTCCCATTTCCCCCTTCTCATTCCGCATCAGTATCTCCACTTTTTTTTCAGCCCTGTCCAGCATCTTGTTGCATAGTCTTGAAAGCCTTACCCCTTGCTCAAAGATTTTCAAAGACTTCTCCAGCAAGAGCTCCCCTTTTTCAAGGGTATCTACAATATCTTCCAGCCTTTTCAATGCGTCTTCAAACTTTATCTCTGCCATAAATTAAGTAGATAGTAGACAGTAGGTAGTAGACAGGAAAAACAAAAGACAGGAAGGTTTTCCCTATCTACCGTCTACTATCTACTGTCTACTGTCTACTGTCTTGTTGTCACCTTACAGTATATCTCTCCTTTTGAAAGAATTATATTTACATCATCGCCTGCAGCCGCATCCTTTGAATCGCGCAGCACTGCCATAGATGGGAGCTTCCTTGCACCGCAAGATGCCGGCAATCTTTTTTAGTTATCTCAAGAGAATGAGACATTGCAGTTGCAAGTCTATCCGCCATATCCCCCACCCTTAATCTTATCTCTTTTAATCTTCTGGACGGGTCAATCAGGCCCCGCTCCAATCTGTGGAGAAAAATCTTTTTACCGGAGATTATATTTCTTAAACAGGATGTCAATTGAAAAGCAGCAGCGGCCACCTTCTCTTTCAATTCCTGTTTTGAGCGGATAACCATTTCAGCGGCGGCGGACGGCGTCGGCGCCCGCAAATCCGCAACCATATCCGCGATGGTAAAATCTATTTCATGCCCTACTGCTGAAACAACAGGAATCTTTGAATTATAGATTGCCCTTGCCACAGCCTCTTCATTGAATGCCCACAGGTCTTCCTGGGACCCGCCGCCCCGCGCAATTATAATCACATCAATCTCAGGTATTCCGTTAAGCCCTCCGATGCCTTGAGATATTTCTTTTGCGGATTCTATGCCCTGCACCCTTACAGGATAAATCAAAACGGCTACATCGGCAAATCTCCTTTCAAAAACCTTTAGAATGTCCCTTATTGCCGCACCTGTCGGCGATGTGACAATGCCGATCTTTTTTGGAAAAAGCGGAAGCGGCCTTTTTCGCGCCTCATCACAAAAACCTTCCTTTGCAAGTTTTTCTTTAAGCTGCTGAAGCGCAAGCTGTAATGCGCCAATACCTTTTGGCTCAATATAATCAAGGATAAGCTGATATTCGCCTCTCTCTTTATAAACACTCACCATGCCCCTGCATATAACATGAAGTCCGTCAGCAGGCTTGAATTTCATAAACCTTGCCTGACCTTTAAATACGACGGCCTTTATCTGCGCCGCCTCATCTTTTAAGGTAAGATAGATATGACCTGAGATTGGCGATCTCACATTAGAAATCTCTCCCTCAACCCAGACATAATAAAGGTTTGTTTCAAGCAAGGTTTTTATCTCTCGAGTAAGTTCTGATATGGTGAATATTTTTTGGGCTGGATATTCCATGGAGAAAGGATAGCAAACTTTGCAAGGAATTACAAATCACGCTTATCGTGATGCTTACCGTGTCAAACAAATACCCCTTTTCATATTTTCATGAAAAGGGGTATGTGCGCTTCAGGGATGAAGTGATACAGACGAAAGGCCGTAGGTATTTACGACCTTTTTATCACATTAGAAGCCTGAGGCCCTTTGGGTCCTTGAGTTATATCAAACTCAACTTCGTCGCCTTCCTTCAGGCTCTTAAAACCTTCACCGCCGATTGCGGTGTAGTGGACAAAAACATCCTCGCCTGACTCCTGCTGTATGAAACCATAGCCTTTGGTGTCATTGAACCACTTTACCTTACCTTTAGCCATTTTGTTACCTCCTTTCAAAAACTCAAAACCTGCCGTTTATAAGGGCTGCTGTAGCGCGTCCCGCTGAGCAGCAGGATTGCAAAAAAAAAGGCCGTGGAAAATCTTTCAAGCCTTCCACGGCCTGATAACCATCGTTTCAATAACTATTGCTATTACCGAAAAACAATTCCTGCATACCTTGCATACTTCGTTTTAAAATGTTGAAATGTTGGATATTCTATATCAGAAACATGATTATCTGTCAAGCCTTTTTTCAATTTTAATTCTTACTGCTTACTACAAGAAAAAGTTTGAATTTCCATTTTAAATTTATTATGATATTTTGCTAAAAAACATTTTGGGAGGTTTTTGATGCTTAAGGTGCTGAGAAAAAGAAAGAGATCGTGGCTTATAGTTTTGGCATTAGGGGCAATTATTATCGTCTTCGTATTCTGGGGCATCGGGAATTTTAGGGTAGATAAAAGGACTATCGCAGCCAGAGTAAATGGCAAACCGATAACTACAATAGAATATACCAAGGCATATCAGCGGCAGATAAACTATTATCGGAATACCTTTAAGGACCAGTTTAGCGATGAGCTGATAGAGAAGATGAATCTCAAGCAGAATACCATCAATATGCTTATAAATATGGAACTCGGGCTGCAGGAGGCAAAAAAGCGCGGCATTGCTGTTTCAACCGAAGATGTCCAGAAGGCAATCCAGGCTGTGCCAGGGTTTCAAAGGGATGGCGTATTTGACAAAGGGTTGTATCTTCAGGTATTAAAGGCCAATCATGTCTTGCCTGGAGAGTATGAGAAAAGCATTGAAGATAGCCTCATCATAGAAAAACTTCAGAAGAAAGCAACCGAGACAATAAACATCCCTGACAAGGATATAGAAGATGCCTTTAACAGCGAAAATAAGAAGGTTAATTTGGAATATCTTGCGGTAGATGGAGTAAAATTTGAAAAGACTGTTTCTGCTACCGATGAGGAAGCAAAGGCATATTTTGAAAAGAATAAGGCAACTTTCAAAGTATCGGCAATGGTAAAGGCAGTTTATGTCTCAATCATGCTTAAAGACATCGCACAGAGGGTAAAGGTTTCAGAGGCAGAGATAAAGGGATATTATGAAAAGAATGTTAGTGAATTCCAAAAAAACAAAGAGGTCTCCGCGAGACACATATTAATTAAACCTACCGCCGGCGCAGATATCAAAAGAGCAAAGGAAGAAGCAAAGAAAAAAGCGGAAGAGATTCTAACATTGGCAAAAAAGGGAGAGGATTTTGCCGGTCTTGCTAAAAAGTATTCTGAGGACCCAGTCTCCGCTAAACAAGGAGGCTCTTTGGGTTATTTTGGGAAAGGCGTGATGGTAAAGCCTTTTGAGGATGCTGCCTTTTCTCTTAAAAAAGGCGAGGTAAGCGGTATTGTGGAAACCGAATTTGGCTACCACATCATAAAAGTTGACGATATAAAAGAGGCAAGGCTTATACCGTTAAAAGAGGCAAAGGATACGATAACAAAAAAATTGGCTCAAATAGGCGCGAAGAAATTGGCATTGGAAATTGGCTTTGATATTCATAAGGCTGCTACCGCCGGGAAGAAAAATTTGAAAGCCGAGGCATTGAAGAAAAAGGTTAAGGCAACAGAAACAGGATTTTTCTCAGAAAAAGATTTTGCTGTAGAACTTGTCAGAAATCAGGAGCTGAAAAATGCTGCCTTTTCTATGAAGCCCGGAGAAATAAGCAATCTCATTGAGACTGAAAGCGGTGTTTATATTATTAATCTCTTAGACAGAAAAGAAGAACACATACCAACCTATGAAGATGCGGCAGGCAATGTCAAAACAGCAGTTGCAAAAGAGAAGGCCAGGGAAAAGGCAAAAGAGGCTGCTGACGCTGTTTTAAAGAGGCTGAAACAAGGTGAAGACCTTAAAAAACTGGCATCAAAAGAAGGATATACCATCGGAGAAAGCGGCTATATTAGCAAGGTTCAAGGATATATATCAAGTATCGGACTGTATGCAGGAGATAAACCGGAGGTGTTTTCCTTAAGCAAAGAAAACCCTTATTATAGCCAGACTGTTCCTCAAGGAAATAAATTTTATATCCTAAAACTGAAAGAAGGCAAAGAGGCTGACAAGGGAGAGTTTGAGGCAAAGAAAAATGAGATAAGAAACCGCCTCCTCCAGCAAAGACAAGAAGAGGCCTTGAGCAAGTCGCTGAACGACCTTAAATCTAAGGCTAAGATTGAGATAAATCATGAAGCGCTGTAAGATAGAGGTAAAGACAAAAAGGGTGTGAGAAGGAGTCTATTCTATGCGTTTTTCCAAGATGTTTCTGCCAACATTAAAAGACGCCCCTTCTGATGCAGAGGTAATAAGCCACAGGCTTATGGTAAGGGCAGGCATGATACGAAAGGTGGCGTCAGGCATCTATAACTATCTTCCCTTGGGACTGCGGGTAATCAGGAAAGTAGAAAATATTGTACGTGAAGAGATGAACAGGGCAGGCGCTCAAGAGGTGTCTATGCCGATGGTTATCCCTTCTGAGTTATGGCAGGAGAGCGGCAGATGGGATGTTTACGGCAAAGAACTCTTAAGAATAAAAGACAGGCATCAGAGAGGCTTCTGTCTCGGCCCAACCCATGAAGAGGTGATAACGGATATGGTTCGCAGGGAGATTCGTTCCTACAGAGAGCTTCCTATTAATCTTTATCAGATACAAACCAAATTCAGAGATGAGATACGGCCGAGATTTGGCCTCATGCGCGGCAGAGAGTTTATCATGAAAGATGCCTATTCCTTCCATGCAACAGAAGAGGATGCTGAGAAGGAATATCAGAATATGTATGATACCTATTGCCGGATATTCGAAAGGTGCGGTTTAAAATTCAGGGCTGTTGAGGCTGAAACAGGCCCCATAGGCGGAAGATTTTCGCATGAGTTTATGGTCTTGGCTGCTACAGGTGAAGATTCTATCGCAAGCTGCAGCAAGTGTAATTATGCGGCAAATGTAGAAAGGGCTGAAACAAAGATAGAGGGGTTAGGGGTCAAGGGTCAGGAAGAAAAAAGGCCGTTAGAAAAAATATCAACTCCAGGGATGAAAACCGTTGATGAGGTGAGCAAATTTCTAAAAACAATCCCGCAGAAGTTGATTAAGACCCTCATTTATAATTCAGACAAAGGCGTAGTAGCAGCCCTTGTTAGGGGCGATTATGAGATTAACGAGACAAAGTTGAAAAGAACGCTTGACGCCGAGTGGCTGAATCTTGCAGATGAAGAAACAGTAAGAAAAATTACCAATGCGCCGTCTGGTTTCGCAGGGCCTGTAGGATTGCCAACAAAGATATTTGCAGACTACAGCATCCAGACTGTCGTAAATGCCGTAACAGGTGCAAACGAGGCTGATGCCCATCTTGTAAATGTAAACCCGGATCTCAATTTCACAGTAAGCAGTTTTGGCGATTTAAGGATGGTTGTAGCAGGCGACTTATGCCCCAGGTGCACGGACGGAAAATTGGAAATATTCAGGGGCATAGAGGTTGGCCATGTCTTTAAACTCGGCACCAAATACAGCGAGGCAATGAATGCAAGTTTTCTCAATGAAAAGGGAGAAGAGAAGCCGCTGATTATGGGCTGCTACGGTATCGGTATTGGAAGGACTGCGGCAGCCAGCATAGAACAAAACCATGATGAACACGGTATCCTCTGGCCTATGGCTCTGGCGCCTTTTCAGGTGCACCTTATTCC
The DNA here is from genome assembly GCA_016195725.1 of Deltaproteobacteria bacterium. Taxonomy (GTDB): domain Bacteria; phylum Desulfobacterota; class GWC2-55-46; order UBA9637; family UBA9637; genus UBA10170. Next base: position 11,571 of record JACPZB010000102.1, read on the forward strand.
AGTCAATGTGAAGGACAAAGCCACTCTGGATGCAGCGGAAAACATCTATACGAATTTATTGAATGCAGGGTTGGATGTGCTCATGGATGACCGTGATGAAAGGGCAGGAATAAAATTTAATGACGCTGATATCATAGGTATTCCGATAAGATTAACCATTGGAAATAAAACACTAAAAGAAAACAGGGTTGAATTAAAGATGAGAAACAGACAAGAGGCAAGTCTGGTTAAATTAGATGATGTCGCCAAAAGGGTGCGGATTGAAGCGAGGCAGTTTTGGAATATCTCCTAACCTTTGGTTCAACGCACAAAGCGTTAAAGGCAGAAAAGGTTTTAAAAGAAAACAACATACCTTTCAAACTAATTCCAACCCCCAAGAAATTTACTGCCTTTTGCGATCTTTCTATACTGTTTGAAGAGAATGTGAAAATAACGGTTGAAAATATTTTAAAAAATTACAAGGTGAGCACAGTAGCTTTATTTAAAAAGGAAGGAGATACCTATGTTAAAATGTAGTTTTTGCGGCAAGGAAACTGAAACAGTGATACGAATAGCCCTGGATAAAGATTACGACAGACTAACTGTGAAGCATGATGTAAAATATGCTTGCCCAGAGTGTTCAAAGAAAAAAGAGGAAGAGAAGAAGAAAACAATTAAGAATTAGGAATTACGAATTAGGAATTGAGAAAATTCCAACCTTTAACTCGTAATTCATAATTCGTAATTCGTAATTGATTTTATGAAGCTCACACTTATCACTCCGAGACAAGGCACTGAGAACGAAAAAAATATCTATGACTATAGATATGTTTCGAAGTTTATATTTTCCAAGGCATACTCAGGCTACCTCCTTGCCATTCCCACATTAGCTGCCCTTACCCCGCCTGACATAGAGGTCAGTATCATGGACGAAAACATAGAGCCGATTGACTTTGACGCTCCCACTGATTTAGTAGGCATCAGCGTACGCACCATGTTTGCAAGACGGGCATATGAGATTGCTTCAAGATTCCGCGAGCGAGGCGTTAAGGTAGTACTGGGAGGCATACATACTTCAATGCTTCCTGATGAGGCATGTCGCTATGCAGACAGCATTGTTATTGGAGAGGCAGAAAATATATGGCATGAACTGCTACAGGATTTTCAAAACAGGAGACTGAAAAAGGTTTATAGAAGCACTTTTCATCCCGACTTGTCGCACTGTCCGATGCCGAATCGTCATCTGATGAAGAACAATAAATATCTGCTCCATGTTGTTCAGACTACCAAAGGATGCCCCTTCTTCTGCGAATTTTGCTCTGTCCATGCATTTGATGGAACAAAGATACGGCATCGCTCTCTGGAACAGGTAATGGCAGATATAAAAGAGACACAGAAAGATGGCATCCGTGAACGGAAGAAGGCAATTTTCTTTGCTGATGACAATATTGTTGCAGACAGGAAGTATGCAAAGACATTTTTTAAAGAATTAATTCCTTACGAAGTAAGCTGGTCATGCCAGGCAAGCCTGAATGCGGCTAAAGACGATGAAATCCTTGAACTGATGGCAAAGAGCGGGTGCGGCGGAATCCTTATAGGTTTTGAGTCCATTGCTGAAGACAACTTGAGACAGATGAATAAAAAAATAAACCTGACGCAGGACTTTAGCGAGGCCATACACAAGATACATGCCCACGCCATACTTGTGCAGGGATCTTTCATTGTTGGCCATGACAACGACACAAAAGAAACATTCCAGAAACTAGCAGACTTTATTAACAATAATAATGTACTCTTCGCCCTCATTAGCATCCTTACGCCTTTTCCAGGCACAGGCCTTTTTAAGAGATTGGAAAAAGAGGGCAGAATACTGAACAGAGATTGGGAGAGATATGATTCCAAGACAGTTGTTTTTAAGCCACAAAATATGACTCCCCTTGAACTGAAAAAAGGATTTATGCATGTATACAGAGAAGTTTACTCTTTCAAATCCATCTACAAAAAACTTAAATATTTCTGGGAAAGAGATTTCTGGAAAGAGCAGAATAGGAGAAATCCGATTAAGCTTAAATATAGAGCATTGTTTGCCTTGAGGCTTTTAACCTATCTGTCTACTATTGATTTTGAGCGCATCAAGTTTATATGCAAGATATTGCCCTGGGTGTTTGATAAAAGGATCAGACTGACCACTATCATAACACTCATGGCTTATAATGATTATGCCTACAGTCTTAGAGAGGGATAGATAAAATTATGGAAATAAGAACGCGTTTTGCGCCAAGCCCGACAGGCTATCTTCACATAGGCGGGGCAAGGACTGCCCTTTTCAACTATCTCTTTGCGCGACAGCATAAAGGAAAATTTATTTTAAGAATTGAAGATACGGATATGGCAAGGTCAACAGAAGAGTCGACGCAGGCAATCCTTGATGGAATGCAGTGGCTCGGCCTGAATTGGGACGAAGGCCCTTATTACCAGAGTAAACGATTTGAACTCTACAAAGAACATGCCTATAAATTTCTTGAGATGGGCAAGGCATATAAGTGCTACTGCACCCCCGAAGAACTGGAGCAAAGACGAGAGGAGGCGATTAAACAAGGCAAACCCCCAAAGTATGACGGCAGATGCAGAAACAAAAAAGATGAGCCTGGTAAGCCGTTTGCCATACGATTCAAGGTGCCGCATGGGACAACATTGGTAAAAGATATTATAAAAGGAAATGTAGCGTTTGAAAATGATGAAATAGAGGATTTGATTATTCTGCGAAGCGATAAAACGCCAACCTATAACCTGTGCGTTGTGGTTGATGACGCAACCATGGAGATAACTCATGTGATAAGGGGCGACGACCATCTCAATAATACGCCGAAGCAGATTCTCATGTATGAGGCATTCTGCTACTCTGTGCCAGTATTTGCCCATCTGCCCATGATACTCGGTTCTGACAAGACAAGACTCAGCAAGCGGCATGGCGCCACATCCGTCATGGCATACAAGGAAATGGGATACCTGCCTCATGCCCTGGTCAATTATCTTGCAAGACTCGGCTGGTCTCATGGAGATCAGGAGATATTTACCATGGAGGATCTGATAGAAAAATTCTCCCTTGAAAATGTTGGCAAATCATCAGGCGTATTTAATCCTGAAAAACTTTTGTGGCTTAACCAACATTATCTAAAGGAAGGCAAGATAGAAGAATTGGCCTTGCTTCTCATACCATTTTTAGAGGCAAAGGGTTATAATGCCCCGGCAGATAAAAGGCTGCCCAATATTGTGAAAGGCCTCCAGGAAAGAGCAAAGACTCTTGTAGAAATGGCTGATAGTGCAGAGTTTTATTTTAAGGAAGATATTGTATATGAAGAAAATGCGGCCAAAAAATTTCTAACCCCCGATATGGCTGCTCTATTGGATATTCTTATAGATAGGCTTCATACCCTGCCGGCCTTTACTCACGAAGCTATTGAGGCTGTATTCAATGATATTACAAATGAAAAAACTATCAAACTCGGCAAGATTGCCCAACCGGTAAGGGTTGCACTGACCGGCAGGACAGTAAGCCCTGGGATATTTGAGGTCATAGAAACACTCGGGAAGGAAACAACTATTGCAAGGCTAAAAAAGGCATCTGCACACTGTCTCCTGACTCATTAAAGTCCTATTTTAAGATATTCTCGCTCACGGCCGCACCGTATTCAAATACCATTTGTCCGCCAAATCTTGCAGTGGCAAAGAGGAGGATAATACCTATAAGTGCGCCAATAAAATAATAAGGCCGTATCTTTTGAAAATTATCCTTCTTCATAAATATATAACGGATGATAAGAAGTGCGATAAATATCCCTGTAGTTATAAAAGCGAGGGTTTCGTGGGTTTCTATGGTCTCTCCTATATTTGGTCTTTTAGACGCGACATCTTCTGCAATTAATCCAAAAATAATTGCTCCTACAGCGCCTAAAATTCCCAAAACCAAGATATGAAAGGCAGACTTTTCGAAGGTATCCTTTTTTGTAATGAACCCTAAAAAATCTAAGAAGATGCTGGTTATCAGAAGTGCTATTGGGAAATGTGCCGCCATAGGGTGTATCTGCTCTATTGGCATAATATCTTCCTCCCTCTTCATATAGTTATAATGCCATTTTCAGGCTCATCTTATCAGAGGAAATATTACAAGGTAAAGGGAAAAATGAACCTCCCAGCAGCCATCTCTAATGCTGGTTCAATCTTGCAGATTGAACCTAATGCCCTGTTTCAGCCCCGAATCAAGTTCAGGGCAAACCTGAGCCAACAAGAGTAAAATCCAGTTTTAATTTTGAATTATTACTCTCCCCTCTCTCCTTTTTCTTCCCTTACCTTCTTGCCTTCTGACCCAACCCCTGCTATCTCGTTTTCCAGTTTTGATGGAATATTTATCGGATTGGCCCACTTTGCAGCAATATCGTGTGTGTTTATGACCTTTAGCTTGCTGAACAGCAGAGCAAATCTTTCTTCCATTTCCTGCCTAATTCCATCTTTGATAGATTGAGATAAATCCCAAATTCTTTGTTTAAATGGCCCAAATGCCTTTTTCCTTGTTTTATAAATAAACTGTTCGTCTGTCTCCCCTTCTTTCCTTTCCTTTGCCATATTGTCCTTGAGATATTTATAAATCTCCTGTTTCAAATTGTCTGGAAAATACTTGCCGTCATAAATCATGTTCTGAAAACCAGTTGCCAGATGCACCTCTGCCGCCCCTCTTTTCTGAAAAAGGTCAAAGGCATCATCTGGTAGTGTTGATGCGCCGTGCTGGACAACGCCTGCAAGGCCATAGGACTTTCGTGCCACACTGGAAAGCCTTTCAATGGTGTCAAAATCAACCTTGACCTTGGCAATTGTGCCGTCCGGCAGAACAACGCCGCCGTGGCTTGTTCCGGTCTGAATGCTCATCTTGCTTATACCCTTCATGTTATTGCCCATCCTGGCAAGGGTTGAGAGATAATTATCCATAAATGTTCGCAATTCTTCTTCCGTAGAATTTTTGCCGCCTACCTCGCCTATCTCACCGCCAATGGATATAGTCGCCATATCAGGTTCAATATCCCGTATAAATTCTGTAAGCTGTGCTGTGACTTCAAAATTAGGCCTCTGCTGTTCAATGACGTTTCCCTTGCTTAAATCCACGACAGTTGATGCATCAATGTCTATGTTATAAAACCCGGCATTCACTGCCCTGGTTATCCAATCCTTTAATTCAGCAATCTCCTTTTCTTTATCCTGGCTATATTTTTTTGGATTGACCTGAAAATGATCTCCCTGGATAAAGATAGGGCCTTTGTAGCCCTCTTTTAAAGCAGCAGCAATAACAACCGTGGCATATTCATAAGGGCTCTGGTCAGTATAACCCATCTCGCTCTTTGCTATCTCAAATATAAATGCGCCCGCCTTATTTTTTATTGCAGACCTGAATAATCCCCTTGCAACATCATAGGTAAATCCCCGTATATTCACAGCAGGCACGGTAAAGCCGCCGGCCTCTCCCCTCCCCATAGCCTCATAAAACCCCTGAATAGATGCAGGCCTTGCGCCTGAAGATGAGGCGGCAGATTTTATAATCCATCTGCAATTGGCCTTTATTTCCTTATTGCTATTAAAAACCGCATTATATACAAGCCAGTCTACGGTATCTCTTAGCCTTTTTGCATCCTGCACCTCTATCTTTTCCTTATCAATTTTTACAATGCCTTTCAGAGAATCATGGACTTCTGAAACGGTTTTTTTAAGTTCCATAAAATCCTCCTCACAAAATCTTCAAAGATTAGATTTGAAAGCTGAAATTCCTGAAACTATAACAGCCGCGCCGCCCTTTTTCAAGGGTCTTTTTATTTTACGCATAATACTTTTTATATAATCTTTCCGGCGAGACACCAAGATAATAAAGGCTCAAAAACATCCAATTTCTTAATGTTGTTCTTAAAACACCTTTCCTCTCCCATTGCCTTGAAGAGGTAATGACCTTCGCATCCAGCAAAACAACCTTGCCTTGTTTTTTAAGCCTTGCAATTAAGTCCACATCCTCCATCAATGGAAGTCCTAAAAAACCGCCGGCTGCCATGAAAACATCTCTTCTTACAAATATAGCCTGATCCCCGTAGATAAGACCAAGGTATCTTGACCGTAGATTAACCATCGCCTCTATCATGCGAAAACAAAATCTGCTTGAATCTATTTTTAATCGGAACCCTCCCCCAATAACTCTATCATCTTTTAACGCGTCTGCAACCCTTTCCCTCCAACCGTCAGGAAGCCTTGTGTCAGCATGAAGGAATAGAAGCACATCCCCAGATGCCATTCTTGCGCCGTTATCCATCTGAATGCCCCTTCCCTTTTCCGACATAACAATCTTATCCGTAAATTTATTTGCTGTCCTGATTGTGGAATTATTGCTTCCGGCATCTACAACAATAATCTCCACGCCCTGGCCGATTGATTTTAAGGTATGCTCAAGCACGGATTCCTCATTTAAGGTTGGAATTATAACGGAAGTGGACATATTTTGAAAAGGAAATTCAAAGTTTTTAGCGCCTGTCTTATCTCAGCGTCAGGCTTTCCTTAGTATACTTCACAATAGGCGAAAGGAAAAATTCTATAATCCTTCTTTCCCCGGTCTTGACCTCAACCGACAGCGTCATGCCCGGCGCAATGAGCGTCTCTTTTCCGTGAACCTTGATGCTCTGCCGCTCCATCGCCACCTTCATCTTATACACCGGCCCGAGCTTTTCGTCATCCACTGCATCCGGGCTTAACCATGTTACGTTTCCCTTCACAGTTCCGTATTTCTGGAACGGAAAGGTGTCGAGCTTTACCTCCGCTTCTTGTCCGGCCTTTACGAATCCTATGTCGCTGTTCAAAAGCATAGCCTCCACAATCAGCGGCGTCCCCTCGGGCACAATGGTAACAACAGGCTGGGCCGGAGTTACAACCCCTCCGATGGTGTATGAGGCAAGGCCGTGAACAGTCCCGTCAACAGGCGAATACAATTGTTCCTGATCAGTTCTCTTATTCGCCTTCACCACCTCGCCCTCTATGGAGGCGATGGATTTTTCGCTCGCCACAATATCGCTGAATATGGATTTTTCCCGCTCTTTTTTCAAGGCATCCAGATTTTTCCGCGCTTCCTCAATGCCGTTTCTTGCCTGTTCCGTAAGGCTCTTCTGCGCCTCCATCTCCTGCTCAAGGGAATACAATTCCTTTTGCTTGTTCAGCAAATCCGTTTTGCTCAGATAGCCCTGCTCATACAAGGTTCTTGCCGATGTTTCCTGCTCCCGCGTAATGGCGGTTGTCTTTTCCAATTTCACCAAGGCTGCCTCGGCTGCGCGCAGGGTATTCTCCCGCTGTTCAATCACAAACCTGAGCGCATATTCTTTTGCCGCATATTCCGCTTCCCGCGCCTCTTTAAGTTTATTCTGCAATTCAACGATACTCTTCTCTTGAGGCGATAGGTTATTTTTCTCTTGCCCTTCGCCTTTAGCCGCTTTTACATTGGCTAAAGGTTTTTCCCTTTCGCCATTTGCCTTGTGCCATTCGCCGGTCTTCATTTCTTCCATAAGTCTTTCTCTGTCCGCCTTATGGATGGACAAAGTCTTTGCCGAGCTTGCCGCGTCCGCCTGCTGGATGGTCGGGTCAAGCTCTATGAGCAGTTGTCCTTTTTTAACCCTCTGCCCTTCCTGCACATGGATTGCCTTGATCACTCCTGCCTCAAGGGGCTGTATAACCTTGACCCTGCCGTCCGGTATCACCTTGCCGCGCGCAACCGCCACCTCATCCACCTCGCCGAAATATGACCAGACAAATACCGAAACCGTAATCACGAATATTATCCAGATCAACAGCCGCCGGATCGGCGAAGGCGGCGTCTCCTCTATCTCGATGGCCGGCGGAAGAAATTCATATTCAAGATTGTCGCGAAATTTAAACATATGTTAAAGAAGGCTAAGGGCAAAGGGCTAAAGGTTTTTCCCTTTCGCCTTTAGCCCGTCTCTTTATACTGCTGACTATACAGATGATGATACAGTCCCTGCTTCCCCAGCAGGTCTTTATGGCTTCCCGATTCAACAAGCTCGCCCTTGTCAACCACGATTATTTTGTGCGCGTGCTGCAATGTTGACAGTCTGTGCGCTATAATCATGACCGTCCTTCCCTGGCATATCCTGGACAAATTGCCCTGTATAATCCTTTCCGATTCATAATCCAGCGCCGAGGTTGCCTCGTCGAATATCAGGATTCTCGGATTCATCAAAAGCGCCCGCGCAATGGCTATGCGCTGCCGCTGCCCGCCGGAAAGCGCAGTCCCTTTTTCTCCCACCATGGTGTCGTACCCTTCGGGCATTTCAAGGATGAAGTCGTGCGCGCCTGCAAGCCCCGCAACCAGTATCACATCGGCCATGCGCGCCGAAGGATAATGAATGGCGATGTTGTCCCTCACGCTTGCGTTGAAAAGAAAATTCTCCTGCAGCACCACCCCTATCTGCCTTCTGAGCCACGCCGGGTCGGCAAGCGCTATGTCTATGCCGTCAATGAGTATCCTGCCCATCTCCGGGATATAAAGCCTCTGTATGAGCTTTGCCAAAGTGCTTTTTCCCGAACCGCTCCGTCCCACAACGCCAACGGTCAGCCCCGGCTCTACATCCAGAGTGATATTCCTCAATACCTCGGCGCCGTCCACCCGGTATCTGAACCGCACGGCCTCAAGCCTGATATTGCCTTTGATGGCCGGAAGCCGCGCCTTTGCCGCATTCACGGCCGGCTCCGGTTTTGTGTTGAATATATCGCCGAGCCGTTTTATGGAAATCCCGGTCTGCTGAAAATCCTGCCACATCTGAACAAGCCTCAGCACAGGGTCGCTTACGCGCGCGGAAAGCATCTGAAACGCAATGAGTTGTCCTACCGTCAGTTTCCCGTCCATGACCAAATGCGCACCAACCCACAAGATTACCAGATACGACGTCCTGTTGATGAACTGGCCTATGGCCCCTGCAATCCCGGACAATTGATAGGTCTTAAAGCTCGCCCTGATATAACTTGCAAGAAGCCCTTCCCATTTTTTCTGCGCCTCAGGTTCAAGGGCAAACGATTTCACGGTTTGAATTCCCGAAACCGTTTCCACAAGATACGACTGCGCATCCGCGCCCCGGTTGAATCTCTCATCAAGCCTGTGCCTGAGCATGGGCGTCACCAAAACCGAAAGAACCGCAAAGAGCGGCAGCACGGCCAATGCAACCAAAGTAAGCGGAACGCTGTAAAAAAACATGACCGCTATGAACAGCGCCATGAACATGACATCAAGCAGCGATGTAAGCGGCGAGCCGGTAAGGAACTGCCGTATATGCTCAAGCTCCCTTACCCGCGCCACGGTGTCGCCGACTCTACGCGCCTCAAAATATCTGAGAGGCAATGCAAGGAGATGTTTGAACAGCCTTGCCCCGAGGATTACATCTATCTTGCTTGTCGTATGCGTGAACACATACGACCGCAGCATGTTCAAAACCGCCTCAAACAAGGCTATGGCGAGAAGCCCGATGGCAAGCACATCAAGCGTGGTCAGCCCATGATGCACCAGCACCTTATCAATCACCACCTGCGTGAATATCGGCGTGACAAGGGCGAAGAGCTGAAGCACAAGCGAAGCAACGAGCGCCTCGGAAAGAGATTTCCGGTATTTCCATATAGAGGGAAGAAACCACTTGAGACCAAAGGCCTCTTCCGAAAACGCCTTCAATCCCCGATGCGCGATGAGGATGATTTTTCCTGTCCACTGCGCCAAAAACTCATCCCGTTTCATCATTCTCGGTTTATTCTCTGCAGGATGGAGGATGAGCAACTTATCCGCTTCTGCCTTTGCCAATATTACAAATTCTCTGCCACCGTTGATTCGCGGCTCCCTCTCCCCCTGCGGGAGAGGGTCAGGGTGAGGGGTAACTTCCACAATAGCGGGAAGAGACATCTTTTGCAGCCTCTCATATTGAACAGCCGCCTCTTTTGCCTTGAACCCCAACTCCTTTGCGGCCCTCAAAATATCAAGGCTCGCCATGCCGCCTTCGCCAACGGCAAAGCTATGCCGTATCTGCTCCGCATCCGCAGCCACGCCGTGAAACTGCGCGATCATCACAAGACAGCTTAACCCCGTGTCAATCTTTTTCGAATTCTTGGGAGGTTCCGATTTTACTTCCGCTGTTTTATCCATAAACATTTTTGGCTATGGGCTATAGTAAACCGTTGGGTTGATGAAACCAACCCAACCTACCTGCTGTTTTTTGTTTTACCCATCGCCTCTTGCCTATCGC
>JACPZB010000097.1 GCA_016195725.1 Deltaproteobacteria bacterium
GTTTCTTATTATGCCGTCTATCAAAAAAGTAATTGACATAAAGGCTGCCCCTGAAAAGGTCTTTGACCTTATCGCAAGGGTAGAGGATTTTTCTAAATATTCAAGCCTTATAAAAAAGGTTGCCGCTATTGGCCCCAAAACCTATCATTGGGTTGTCAATATCTATGGTATTGAGTTTGAATGGGATGCAAAGGTCATTGAAGCAATAAAGCCTAAAAGGTTTGTGTGGCAATCAATAAAGGGGGCGCAAAATTCAGGCTCTTATATATTAGAATCCGTAAACCATGGGACAAGAGTCACATTTTCAATGGAATATCATCTTTCCGGTGCAATTGTGGAAAAATTGGCAGAAGTCATTGCAGGCGGCTTCATGGAAAAAATGGTTTCTGAAATATTGGAGAATATAAAAAAAGAGCTTGAAAAAGATTTGGAAAATTCTTGATGACTTTATCTAATTGTTTTGATAATCTTTTTTAATAGAAAATTTTATATTGGAGGGCATTTGTGCAGGCAATAAAACCGAACATCTGGAACGGGGTAATCCGTGAATTTCAAGAATTTCTCCCAAAAGTCAAAGATGACAGCATTGTCACATTAAGAGAGGGCAATACACCCTTGATAGAGGCAGTGAACATGGGAGAGGTGATTGGAAATGAATTGAAAATATTTCTCAAATATGAAGGTCTCAATCCAACCTGCTCTTTCAAGGACAGGGGCATGACAATGGCGGTGTCAAAGGCAAAGGAAGAGGGCTCTCATGCCATCATATGCGCCTCAACCGGCAATACCGCAGCAGCAGCAGCAGCGTATGCGGCAAGGGGCGGCCTTCGCGCCTATGTCCTGATACCTGAGGGAAAGATTGCGCTTGGCAAGCTGTCTCAGGCAATGATGCACGGGGCAGCAGTTATACAAATACAAGGTAATTTTGACGAAGCCCTGATAATTGTGAAAGAGGTTTCCAAGGCGTATCCTGTAACGTTGGTTAATTCAATAAATCCTTATAGGCTTGAAGGCCAGAAGACAGCGGCATTTGAGGTATGCAATCATCTAAGTTTTGCGCCGGCTTATCATTTTTTGCCTGTAGGAAATGCAGGGAATATTACCGCATACTGGAAAGGTTATAAAGAATTCAAGGAGAAAGGGATTATAAATACGCTTCCGAAGATGTTCGGCTTTGAGGCAGAGGGCGCCGCGCCTATTGTAAGAGGCTATGCAATAAAAAATCCAGAGACAATCGCATCTGCCATAAGAATCGGCAACCCTTCAAGCTGGGAAAATGCAGTAAAGGCAAGGGATGAATCAGGCGGGGTAATAGATATGGTGTCTGACGATGAAATCATTTATGCATATAAACTCCTTGCAAGGGATGGGATATTCTGCGAGCCTGCGTCTGCCGCATCTCTGGCAGGTGTTATAAAGATGCACAAAAAAGGTATATTTAAGAACGGCGATACAATTGTCTGCACATTGACAGGGCATGGCCTGAAAGACCCTGATACAGCAATAAAGTCATCTGACAAGCCTATAACAGCAGAGCCTGAGCTGAGTAAGGTGGTTGAGTTGCTGGGGTTTTAGAGAATAGCCAGTTGTATTGCGCCAACAATTATGTATAGAGACAATAAAAACAAAAAGTACATCCTCCTACTAAATCTTATTTTAGTTTTAACACCTCCTGCTATTTATTCTTACGGGAATTATGAGATTGCCGGTATATTTCCATTCTTTAAGGAGGCACCCAACCAAGGGGATATGGTTTTCATACCAGCCGGAGAATTTATTATGGGGAGCAGTGTTGAAGAGATAGAAAAGATTAGAAAGCAGTATGGCAATAGGGGAGATTTTGTTGGCTATGATTTCAAAAAAGAGACCCCGCAGCGTAAGGTCTATGTAAAGGCATTTTATATAGATAGATATGAAGTTACCAATGCGCAATATAAAAGATTTATAGATGCTACAGGCCACAGACCTCCATATCACTGGGAGAATGGAGTCTATCCGCAGGATAAAGGAAACTATCCTGTTATCAATGTTAGCATGGATGATGCAAAGGCGTATGCATTCTGGGCAGGCAAGAGGCTTCCCACAGAAGAAGAATGGGAAAAGGCTTCCAGGGGCATGGACGGCAGAATATATCCGTGGGGCAATGAATTTAATCCGGATAATGTGAGAACCGCAGAGGCATTCCTGAATACCCGCCTCTGTTTGCGGGACCTTACACAATTTGCAGCGCCGGTTGATGAGTTTAAAAATGATAAGAGTCCATATGGTGTTTATGACACAGCAGGCAATGTCATGGAATGGACAGACAGCTGGTATGAAAAGGGCGAGACAAAGGTCGTAAAGGGCGCTGCATGGGTGCATCTTGGACCGCGGGCAAGAAGCGCCGGCAAGGACGGGGCCAGACCTGATGAAATAAGCCACCTTGTAGGATTCAGATGTGCGATGGATGCGGCTGATGGTATAAAAACAGCAAATTTAACAATAAGATAACGGAGTTATATGAAGTATATTATTTTGATAGGCGACGGGATGTCTGATGATCCCATTAAAGAGTTGGATAACAAAACACCACTCCAGGCTGCGAGGACGCCTAATATGGATATGCTTGCACAGAAGGGCTCTATCGGCCTTGTGAAGAATGTGCCTGACGAATATCCACCCGGCAGTGATGTGGCCATTCTCAGTGTACTGGGCTATGACCCCGCAAAATATTATACAGGCAGGTCTCCTCTGGAGGCTGCAAGCATTGGCGTTAAACTATCAGCCGATGACCTTGCTGTCCGGTGCAATCTGGTTGCCTTGAGTCAGAAGGACGGCAAGGTCTATATGGATGATTTCAGCGCAGACCATATCACAACCGACGAGGCAAGAGAGATTATAAAAGATATTGATAAGGAGCTTGGCAAAGAAGGGATAAGATTCTATCCCGGTGTGAGCTACAGGCATCTTATGGTATGGAGCGGCGGCCCGGATGGTCTTGAAACAACACCGCCGCATGACATCACAGGCAAGGAGATAAAAGAATATCTTCCAAAAGGGAAAGGCTCTGAAAAGTTCATCCAGTTGATGAATGCCTCTCAGATGTTGCTCAAAGAACATCCGGTCAATGTCAAAAGAGCGGAAGACGGGCACAAGCCTGCAAACTCAATCTGGCTATGGGGGCAGGGGAGGTCGCCCAAGCTGCCAACACTGAAACAAAGATTCGGCATAGAAGGCTCCATTATATCAGCAGTTGATTTGCTCAAAGGTCTCGGCATATATGCCGGTCTTAGAGTGGTCAATGTTCCCGGTGCAACAGGTTATCTTGACACCAACTATCGCGGCAAGTCCGAATATGCATTAAAGGAACTGGAGACGCGGGATTTTGTCTGCGTGCATGTAGAGGCGCCTGATGAGGCAGGACACAACGGAGATTTAAAAGGCAAGATAAAGGCTATTGAGGATTTTGATAAAGAGGTTGTCGGCAGAGTGATTGATGGGCTTGCTCAGTTTAAGAATTATAAAATACTTGTGCTTCCTGACCATCCCACGCCTGTAGCCAAAAAGACCCACACCAGAGACCCTGTGCCGTTTGCCCTGTATCCTTCCAATGATAGTCACGGCAAGGCATTTACAGAAGCAGAGGCAAAGGCAAGCGGCCTGTTTATAGAGCAAGGGCACAAATTAATAGAGATGCTTTTGCAAAGATAATCTGTATCTCTATTTCACTTCGAAAAACACATGCCTACAAAACCTGTTATCAATATAAACCCCCACACTAAAATTTTTGGTGTGGGGATAAAAAAATCCGATATAGAGATAGAATTCTATCGGAGTTCAGGCCCCGGCGGTCAGCACAAGAATAAAACCGCCACTGCCGTCCGTATAAGACATATCCCAACAGGGATTGTTGTGCATGCATCGGAGAGACGCTCTCAGCATCTTAATAGAGAAGTGGCAACGAAGAGACTCATGGCTGCCCTCGAAAAGAGGGCGTTTAAACCTAAAAAACGTATTCCAACAAAGGTCTCGGAATTGCAAAAGGGAAAACGCCTTAAAGAAAAGAAATATACAGCAAGAAAAAAGGCATTAAGAAAATCGCTGGAGGAGGTGTAGAGATATGGTAAAAATGGGGAAGATAGAAGTCAGGAGTCAGAAATGTAGTTGCCCAATTTATTGGGCATGGTTTAAATCACCGATAAATCGGCAGACTACGATAATTTTATTCATTGCGTACTGTTTAGTTTTCAATGTATTAGCTGCCTGTGGCAAGAAAGAGAAGGAGGCAGAAAAGGAAGAGACTCAAGTTTCTGTGGTTGAAAAAAAGACTGAGGTAGCGCCATCTGCTGAGGCAATACCTCCAGAGTTTGCAGAGGCATATAAAGGGGTGGTTGTTGTATCAGCAGTAGAAGGCGTTGACTGGCAGAAAGGCATCATAACTGTTGTTGGCCGAGGCATGCCGCCGCAGCATATCACGAACCCAGCGCAGGCCAGAATCCTTGCTGTGCGTGCAGCGAAGGTAGAGGGATACAAGACGCTCCTTGAAACAGTCCTCAAGATGAAGACGCCTCCTGAGAGGGGAATGAAAGAATATCTTGACGAGAAGCAGATAGAAATAAGCCGCATAGAGGGTTTTATCAAAGGTGCGAGGATAGTCAAGGAAGAATATAAAGATAACGGCAGTGCGGAGGTTACTCTTGAAGTTCCGCTGACAGGAGTGAGCGGATTGATTGCGGTGCTTAAGGGGAAAGGATAATTTTGATATATGATTGTAATACTGAAATTCATTCATCTCCTGTCGTTAGTCATTTGGGTCGGCGGAATAATATTTTTTTCCTTTATTGCTGCGCCCAGCATCTTTAAGGTCTTGCCCAGAGAAACAGCAGGCGATGTTGTTGGAGATATCTTTCCTAAATATTGGATGATGGGCTATATCTGCAGCATCACAGCCCTTGTAACTATTATAGCTCTATCTTTTCTGGGGCGAACTTATCCATGGGTGAGGATTGGTTTGTTGGTTTTGATGGTTGGTATGACTTTTTATTCAGGTCTGGCAGTTGGTGCGAAGGCCAGGGAG
The DNA here is from genome assembly GCA_016195725.1 of Deltaproteobacteria bacterium. Lineage (GTDB taxonomy): Bacteria > Desulfobacterota > GWC2-55-46 > UBA9637 > UBA9637 > UBA10170. The sequence continues at coordinate 5,057 of JACPZB010000097.1, forward strand.
GTTAAGGCCCAAATCCACACAACAGAAGACCCTGCAAAAAAAGAGATGCTTAGGGCTGAGTTTAAGACCATGCATAAAAGGTCCGCTATATTGAATGGCATAATTCTGGCTTTTGGGTTGGTGGTTATATTTATTATGGTGTATTAATATAAGGTTTAGCTTCCGACATAGACATTGAAAACTGTTATGGGTAGGCTGAAAATCTAAATACCTCCTATGCCTCTTTTTAATCCACTCACCACGCATCACTTGCCGCTTACAATTTTTTTAGCTTATATCATCGACCTTGCTCTCGGCGACCCAAAATGGTTTCCGCATCCTGTGAGATGGATTGGCGGTTATATAGTATTTCTGGAAGATAAAATAAGAAGATTTATGAAAATCCCCCTTTATCCCCCTTTTTCAAAGGGGGAGATAAGATATTCCCCCCTTTATCAAAGGGGGGATGGGGGGATTTTAGAAAAGATCGGTGGAATTTTTCTTTTTATTATTGTAGTCGGAACAGTATTTGGTTTTTCATGGGTCTTGTTGTATTTCACCTTTCACCTTTCACCTTTCACCTTTTACCTGTTATCTGTCTTCCTTGCCTACACCACCCTTTCCATAAAATCCTTGCACCAGGAGGCGCGGTCTGTAATCCATGCCCTAATCCCCCCGTTCCCCCCTTTATTAAAGGGGGGGGACGGGGGGGTTGCTGAGGCGAGAAAGAGGCTTTCCCATATCGTCGGCAGAGACACGCAAAATCTATCAGAAGAAGAAATCTATCGCGCCGTTGTTGAGACAGTTGCTGAGAATACATCCGACGGCATTGTTGCGCCATTATTTTATCTTGCATTAGGAGGCCCAGCATTGGCTCTTGCATATAAAGCCGTTAATACTCTTGACTCTATGGTTGGATATAAAAATGAAAGATATAAAAACTTTGGCTGGTTTTCTGCCAGAATGGATGACATTGCAAATTTTATCCCTGCAAGGATTACTGCGGTTCTCATGGTCATTGCCTGTTTTATCTTGAGGCTTGATTGGAAAAATTCTTTAAAAATTATCCGGAGGGATTCAAGGAACCACCCAAGCCCTAATGCAGGCTATCCTGAGGCAGCAGCAGCAGGGGCGTTGGGGCTGCAATTAGGCGGGGTCAATTACTATTTTGGCGCGCCTCATCACAGGCCGCTCATTGGAGATAAGGATAATAGCTTTACAATGGAATCAGTAAGAAATACTGTGAGGATTATGCGCCTTACAGCATTTATGGGGGTTGTTTTGTTTTCAGGTCTTTTGATAATTTTTTTGTAGTCATTACGAGCGAAGCGAAGTAATCTCAAGAGAAGCTAATACCTCAAATAAAGATTGCTTCGCCGATGGCTCGCAATGACATCTCCCGAGTTCATTTGCTAATTGCTAAATCCTCTATTCCTGTATATAATCTGCTCAATTCGCAGGAGGCTGAATGCTGGACTCTTTTTTTAAGCCCAAGTCCGTTGCCGTTATCGGCGCTTCACGGGAAGAAGGAAAGACAGGCAACAGCATCCTTGCAAATCTTATCAATAATAAACTTGCCCTCGCAGGCCCGCCCTCGAATGGTTCTATCGGGGGCAGTAAGCGGGGATTCCCCGGCAAGATATTTCCTGTAAATCCCAAAGCCTCTGAAATCCTTGGTCTTCAAACATTCTCATCCCTTGAAAATATAGATTCTGCCATAGAACTTGCCATAATCGTAATTCCTCCAAAACTTATATCTTCCGTTCTTGACGAATGCGCTAAAAAGGGCATAAACGCCGCCATTGTCATATCTGCGGGATTTAAAGAGACTGGCGCAGAAGGCGCAAGGCTGGAAAGAGAGATAGCATCAAAGGCAAAAAAACTTGGTATAAGACTTCTCGGCCCAAACTGTCTCGGGCTTATAGACACAAATTCCATGCTCAATGCATCATTTGCCAAAGGCATGCCTCCAAAAGGCAGGATTGCGTTCTTTTCCCAATCAGGCGCATTATGCACCGCGATATTGGATTGGGCGATCGGAGCGAATGTCGGATTTTCGAAATTTATAAGCCTTGGCAATAAGGCTGATTTGTCTGAAATTGATTTGCTTGAGTATCTTGCGGATGATGATGAAACATCTGTCATACTCGGCTATCTTGAAGGCATTGAAAACGGCAGGGCATTTATGGACATTGCAAAAAATACTGTAAAGAAAAAGCCTGTTATACTCATTAAGGCCGGAGGCACAGGCGCAGGGGCGCGGGCAGCATCCTCGCATACGGGCACGCTTGCAGGCTCTGACAAGGCATTTCATGCTGCATTTCTTCAGGCAGGCATCATACGGGCAATGACGATAGAGGAACTCTTTGACTATGCAATCCTTTTTGCTGAACAACCTCTGCCAGAGGGGAATAGACTTGCAATAATAACAAACGCTGGCGGGCCAGGGATTATTGCCGCGGATTGTGTAGAGAATACAAAAGGTATTGAGATGGCGCAATTTTCAAGTGATGCGCTTGGCAACTTAAGGCAGAAGCTCCCTCCAACAGCAGGCATTTTCAATCCTGTTGACGTTATAGGCGATGCAAAATCCGACAGATACAAAGATGCGCTGGACATTGTATTGAATGACAATAATGTTGACGCAGGGCTTGTCTTGCTCACGCCGCAGGCAATGACAGATGTGGATATTATTGCGCAAGTGATTGTAGGGGCA
>JACPZB010000098.1 GCA_016195725.1 Deltaproteobacteria bacterium
AACTTTGCAATGACATCCCCTTTTTTTACCACCTCTCCAATCTTTACAAGGTTTTCCTTGTTGTGCGCATAAAGTGTAATAAAGCCTTGCTTATGTTTCAGCATCACTATATTGCCGTAGCTCTTTACACCGTTATCGCTGTATATAACCTCGCCTTCGGCAGCGGCAGACACAGGGGTTCCTGTTGGCGCGGCTATATCTATTCCATCGCATTTCTTCCCGTTTTTTACGCCGAATGAAGAAATCACCTCGCCTTTCACAGGCCATGAAAATCTCCATTTTTCTAAAACGATTTTGCCTTCCGGCTCTTCGGCGCTGTGCGATATATTTTCGCCATTCGTTTTTTTTGCAGTATGCTCCCTATTATTTCCAACCGGTCTATACGGTTCAACCCTGAGAACCCGCGAGACGCCCGGGATGAATATCCTCTGCCCGACTTTTATTTGAGTCTGGTCAAGAATATTATTTTGCTCGGCAATATCCTGAATGTCTACATTATATGCCTTTGCTATCCTCCATAAAGTTTGGCCGGATTCCACCGTATGATAAACGCCATGGGATATGGCGCAAGAGGCAGTAAACAGTAAGCAGAAGCCAGTAAGCAGTAAAAACCGTTTCTCCAATTTCTTCTTTTTATCCGTTTCCCAGTTTCTCCTGCTCTTTGCCATCTTCTGCCTACTGTCTACTGCTTACTGCCTACTATCTTCTTGGCAATATGCTTATAGAAAAATACGGCAACTAAAATGACGAAAACAAAGAAAACAGCAATGCTTATTGGCCGCATATAATGGTGCAGAGATTCCCAGTTTTCACGCAGAAGATAACCTGAATAGGCAAGGATTGCATTCCATGTCGTTGCCCCGATAATGGTATAGAGGCAAAACTTTCGTAAATCCATACGAGCCACGCCTGCCGGGATAGAAATAAAGTGGCGAACTACAGGAACAAATCTGCAGATGATTATGGTGATTTCGCCGTATTTTGAAAACCACCTTTCGCTGGTCTCCAAATCCCCTTCATCCAGCAGGAGGTATTTGCCAAGGTTTCTGACCAGCGCAGCGCCGCCGAATCTGCCTATAAAGTATGATATGAGCGAACCCGCAAGGCTCCCCGCGCCGCCAAACAATATCACAAACCACATATTAAGCCTGGCCTCAGCAGCAAGAAAGCCGGCAAAGGGCATAATAAGTTCGCTCGGCAGAGGGACCATCGTGCTTTCCAACGCCATAAGAAATACGATGCCGGAATAGCCTGTCATCTCAACAACCGCCGTAACTGTTTTACTCATATGCAGAACGATCTGAAAAATTGTCTCGGTCATGAGCTCTCCTTCAACTTTCTTCTATCTTCCACCCATATCTGCCGACAAGTTTCACAAACCTGCAGCCGCCCATATCCTGCCTTATTATCCCTTTATTGGTCTTTATAACCTTTGCGAGGGTCTGAGAATATTCCTCTCCTACCGGTATCACCAGCCTCCCCCCTATCTTAAGCTGCTCAATATAACACCGTGGAATATCCGGCGCAGCCGCTGTTGTCAGGATAGCGTCAAAAGGCGCCTCTTCTTGCCAGCCAAGGGTTCCGTCTCCAATCCTGACCACCACATTGGAACAGCCGATGGAATCCAGAACCTTTCTCGCCCTCGCCGCAAGTTGAGACAACCTTTCTATGGAATAAACCTTATATGCCAGCATTGAAAGCACTGCTGCCTGATACCCTGAACCGGTGCCTATCTCCAGAACCTTTTCCGTTCCCTTTAACTCCATGGCCTCTGTCATCACAGCAACGATATACGGCTGGGATATGGTCTGTTTTTCGCCTATGGGGAGCGGAAAATCGCTGTATGCCTGACTCCATAACGCCTCTTCAGGGACAAATAAATGCCTCGGTATTGTCCTCATTGCCTCAAGAACACGTCCATCCTTTATACCTCTTGGGATAAGCTGGGTCTCAACCATCCTCTGTCGGCTTCTTGCATAATTATCTTTTTCTTTTAATTTTAATGGCGGCATAAATTATAGGCTATAGGCGATAGGCTATGGGCTATGGATTTTTCCTATCGCCTCTTGCCCATTGCCCTTTGCCTGTCTTTATAGTTTCCACTTATGCAATTCCTTAAGCGCCGCATGATTGGTCATGTCCAGATGAACGGGCGTAATGGATATGAAATTATTGGCAATGGCCTCAAAATCCGTATCCTTCCCCCCTTCCCATCTCAGCATATCTCCGCCTATCCAGTAATATTTCTTACCCCGCGGGTCAACCTTTTCAATAACGGCATCACCGTAAATCCTCTTCCCCTGTTTTGTTATCCGATAGCCCTGGATATCGTTTCCTTCAGGCACATTTACATTCAAAAGCGTATCTTTCGGAAGACCGTTTTTTAAAATAAATCTTGCAAGGCGGGCGGCAAATCTTGCAGCGATTGTAAAATCAAAATTTTCTCTGGATACGAGAGATACGGCGAAGGATGGAATACCGAAAAGAGTTCCTTCTATGGCAGCGGAAACCGTGCCGGAATAGGTGACATCGTCACCCATGTTGCCGCCTTTATTTATGCCTGATACCACAAGATCCGGCCTCTTCTTCAGAATGCCGTTTACTGCGATATTGATGCAATCGGTGGGCGTGCCGTCAACAGCGTAGGCAGCGGGCGCAAGCTGTTCAACACGCAATGGCCGGTGAAGCGTTAAAGAATGGCTTACCGCGCTCTGCTCCCGGTCAGGAGCGGCAACAAAGACATCGCCAACCCTCTTTAATGCCCTTGCCAGCGCCTTTATGCCTTCGGAATTGATGCCGTCGTCATTCGAAACAAGGATTAGCTTTTTCAAAGAAAACTCCATTATGGATGAAATTGTTGAACGGAATGCGTAGTTTTTCAACCTTACCATTTTTCAATGCCAAAATAAACCGGTTTATTGAAACCGATCTCAATCGCTTAAGCCGCCGATGATTAACTGCCCCATGCTTAGCCCGCCGTCATTGGGCGGCAAGGCATTGTGAGTATAAACATTAAAACCGTTTTCTTTTAAAAGATTTACTGCCCTTTCTGTTAAAACTTTATTTTGAAAAACCCCGCCTGATAGACATACGGCATTTAATCCTTTTTCATCCTTTGCCATCTTTGCCGCATACAATATTAGCTGCGCAAGGGTTTCGTGAAAGTTTTGCGAAATCGTCTTAATATCAATGCCGTTTAACACATCTTCAAGCATGGCTTTAAACATAGGCTCCCAGTTAAATACATTTATTCCATCTTCTCTTATCACTTCCACATGATATGCAACGCCCGTATTCCCCCCTGCCATGTCTTCCAGCATCATCGCTCCCTGGCCTTCATAAGCCGCCTTGTGGCATATGCCGAGCAAAGAACCCGCAGCATCAAAAACCCTGCCTGCTGATGTGGTAAAGGGCGAATTGAAACCGGTTTTAAACATTTGCATAAATATTTCCAATTCTGCTTCGGTAAACCCCCGCACCAAAGATTTTGGTGCGGGGGTAAAGACTGGTATAAATGGTCTAAATTTCTTGCTAAACAAGTATCAGGAAAAACCACACCTGCAAACCCTCGCCCCTATAGGTATGGAGGGTAAGGGTGTGCTGGTTTACAATTCCCTGATTTACTATATGCATTAATGGCTCCCTCTTTTCAATAGCTTCCATATCCCATCCTCTTTTTTATATACAAGAATATCTCCCGGGCCAAGTTGGCTATTAGTCCCCTCACCGTCTTTAACCAATTTTGGCTCATCGTGCGACTCTAAAGGATAAGAATAAAGCCCCGACTCTAAAATAAGCAACATCAGATTTTCATCTTTATCTTTTCTTGGTATCGGCTTTTCATAGATATAAACGACAACGGCGTACTTCTTCCAATCATCTCCTATCCATGCATATAATGCCGTGCTTGCCTCCCTGCTCACCCGTATGCAGCCGTGGGACCTTTTCTTACCAAGGAATGTTTCGTAATCCGCAAATTTCCCTACAGCGTCAAGGCTGTGAATCCCCTTTTCAATGCCTGGTTCAATCCCAATCCAGTTCAGCATCTTAACATTTTCATCCTTTGACCATCTTCTAAAGGGCATCAACTCTATAATCTTGTGAAAACCCGGAAGTGTTTCGCTCTTTTCCCACCCTTCTTCATCTATTCCCGGCTCTCCCGTAGACACCAGTGTTTCCATAAACAGACTGCCTTTTTCATCATATGCCCGTAAGGTCTGGGTGGATTTGTCTATTTCAATATGTTTTTTATTAGGCGTGAAAATCCTGGCCTTGTCTTTAGAAACAAGATAGATGTCTAAGCCAAGCTTCTTTATAGGCTCAGCGCTGCCAAGCCTAACAAGAGCAGACTCCTCACTGCCGAATGCGAGGTTATGAAAACCGGCTACAAGTAACAGGGATAAAAATAAGTTCTTGAGAATCATATGTCAGATTAAGCGCCAACGCCATCAAACACAGATAGATTTAAATACTTTTTAACCATCTTCGGAGCCCTATCCGCATCGCAGAACGGCAGTTCACCAAAGATAGGAAGGCCAGTCAACCTTTTCACTTCTCCTTGATTCGTAGAAAGGGATTCGTCAACAGAGAATGCAGGATAGTTAAGGATAATACCCTTAACCTCTATGCCAATGGACTGGGCATACCTGACTGTCAGCAAGGTATGGTTTATTGTACCGAGTCTTGATGCAGCAATTATTATAAGCGGCAGTTTAAGAAGCTTTACAAGGTCTGCAACAGTTTCTGTTTCATTGAGCGGCACAAGCAACCCGCCCACACCTTCCACAAGCATCAATTTGTGTTGTGATGCAAGCTTGTCATAGCATTCTTTTATTTTCTTCAAGTCTACACTCTTATTTTCAAGCCTTGACGCAATGCTCGGGGCGAGGAAAGCTTTGAAGCGGTATGGATTTATCAAATCAATATCACCGCTAAGGCCAGCCGCCTTCTTAAGGAAGAGGGCATCCTGAGGCCCAAGCTTTTCATCCTTTCCCGGGCATCCTGTCTCAATAGGCTTCATTACACCAACATCTACACCCTTTTCCTTTAACACCACTGCAATCCCGGCAGTGATAAAAGTCTTGCCAACGCCTGTGTCAGTGCCTGTTATGAAAAAGCCTTTTGCTGCCATGAACCAAATGTAACAGAACAAAAGACCACAGTCAATTGACGAAACACCATTTTGGAGCTACAATTTGTCTAATACATAAATTTGAATGTCCGGAGGGAATTTATGAAAAAGGTTCTCATACCTTTAGCGCCAGGCTTTGAAGAAATAGAGGCCATTGCTGTTGTAGACATATTGAGAAGGGCAGGCGTAGATGTGGTTATGGCAGGAACAGCAGCCAATCCTATAGAAGGGAGAAACAGGATAAAGGTGTTGGCTGATGTAATACTTGGCTCTGCAAAGGACCAGGACTTTGACATGATAATTCTGCCGGGCGGCGCCATTGGAACAGAAAACCTTAAAAAAGATTCAAGGATCAAAGAAATAGTAGAAAGACTCTGCAAAAAAGGCAAATTTATCTCAGCCATCTGCGCTGCGCCCACAGTGCTTTCTGCCATTGGCATTACTGCCGGTAAAACCGTTACAAGCCATCCTACGGTAAGAACAAAATTGGAAAAAGAAAAAATCTCGGATGAAAGGGTTGTGATTGACGGCAATATCATCACCAGCCAGGGGCCCGGCACAGCCATAGAATTTGCCTTTAAGCTGGTAGAGGTTTTGCTCGGGAAAGAAAAGGCTGCAGAGGTAAACAAAAGTGTATTGGCAAGGATTTAAAATAAGCAATGGTGATATAATACGAAACATTGGGGTCAAAACTTTCAGCGGAACTATTTACCTATAGCAGATTCAATGCATTGATAAATTATATTGATCATCTTTTTTATCTCTGCCATAGCAATACTCAGCTGCGGCATTATGACAATAACATTCCCAAGCGGCCTTATAATCAGGCCATATTCCCTTGCCTCCCTACAGACCTTGTGAGCAATCCTTTGTTCCACAGAATATGGCTCTTTGGTTTTCTTATCTACAACCAGCTCTATGCCAGCAATAAACCCCTTTTGACGCACATCTCCCACATGAGGCAGGTTCTTACAATCTTTTAGCAAATCTGCCAACACTCTAATCTTTGACTTAAGCTTTTGAAGCGTCTTTTCTTCTTGAAATATCTTGAGATTCGCTATGGCAGCCGTGCAACCAAGAGGATTGCCTGTATAGGTGTGACCGTGAAAGAATGTCTTTAACTCTTTATATTCGCCAAGAAACGCCTTATAAATTTTCTCGGTCGTAAGTGTTGCAGCAAGCGGCAGATAGCCTCCTGTTATGCCCTTTGCAAGACATAAAAAATCAGGTGTTACATCTTCATACTCACAGGCAAACATCTTTCCTGTTCTTCCAAAACCTGTTGCCACCTCATCTGCAATGAGTAAGATGTTATATCGTGTGCATATCTGTCTAATCTTTTTTAAAAATCCGTGAGGGGCTACAATCATGCCTGCTGCACACTGAACCACTGGCTCAATAATGCAAGCTGCTATTTCCTTATGATGGTTTTCCAGAATCTCTTCAAACTTTTTTATACAGGCAATTTTGCAATCAGGGTAGTTTTTGTTAACTGGACACCTGTAGCAGTATGGGTAATATGCCTTATATACGGGGAATAACAGAGGCTTGTATTTCTCTACAAAAACATCAATCTCTCCCACGCTCATGGAGCCAAAGGTGTCTCCGTGATATGCGCCGGTGAAGGCCACAAATTTAGTTTTTTTGCCCCTTTCTTTTTGCCGCCAGTATTGAAACGCCATCTTTAATGCAATCTCAACCGCTGTAGAGCCGTTGTCTGAATAAAAGACCTTTGTTAATCCCTTTGGCGCAATCTTTACAAGCTCCGCTGCAAGTTCAATAGAAGGCACATTCCCAAGGCCAAGAAGGGTTGAGTGGCTAATCTTATCAATCTGTGCCTTGATTGTATTATCTATCTCCTTGTTCCTGTGACCATGCACATTTACCCAGAGAGATGAAATGCCATCCAGATATTTTTTGCCATAAGTATCTATAAGATAATTCCCTTCACCCCTTTCGATAATGAGCGGTGTTTCCTTCTCCCACTCCCTCATTTGAGTAAACGGATGCCAGAGGTATTTTTTGTCCAGTTTTTCGAGTTTTTTATTTCTTTTTGAATTCATGACGGCCTGATTTTAGCACTTTTAGAAAGGCTTGACAATATAAAGGGAGTAAGGAATAATCTCTTGAAAGTTGCAAGAAAACGGTAGAATAATCTTTGTTTAACAGAAATCATATACGACTTTTTCTAATCCTTATTCCTCTTATCGGCTGCGCCTGTTCAAAATGGCGAATCTATTCCCTTACTGAAACAATATCTTGCTTAAAGGAATGGAAAGAAGTCGTTAAAGAAAACCAAATGGCTAAACCCCCACTCCCTGCCTATGATGGCAAAGATATAAAACTTGTGGAGGAAGGCGCAACAAGCGCGCAATAATAAAAACTTTTTTAAACCATATACGCATTATTAGTTTTTTGATGATTTTTTCTATTTTCTCTGATATTTTTTTACCTTAGATACAAGTCTTCCCTTCTGCCAATCTATCACAGTTGTGCTATGATTTATATATACGAGGATTTCATGAAAAAGATTGCGCTTATTATTTCCATTTTTATCATTATTATTGCCGTGGCATTTGCTCATCTCAAACTTAAAAAACCAGAAAGGCCTTCTGACTGCATTGAGACTACAGGACTTATTGAGGCTATTGAGGTAGGATTAAGCCCAAAGATTCCTGGTAGAATAGAGTGGCTCTGCTGCAAAGAAGGAGATGTCGTAATGGCCGGCATCCTGGTCATACGATTAGATGACAGAGAGCTCAAGGCAAAGGTTGATCAGGGTAGAGAAGCGCTAAAGGGTGCCATGTCATCCCTTAAGGTAAGTGAAGTCAATTTAAAAAACGCAAGACTTGAACCCGATGCTGTCAAGGCAGAGGTTGAGGCAGCGGAGGCAGAGATTGCAAGGGCAACAGCCCTTGTTGAGGATGCCAAAAAAAATCTGCAGAGGGTCTCCGGGCTTTTTAAAGACGGCCTAATATCAGAGCGGGAAATGGGTGCGGCAAAGACAAGCTATGATGCCAATTATGCACAACTGGATTTTGCAACAGCGCGCAAAAGGGTGGCTAATGCAAAGCTCAAAACCTCTCTGTCTAATATTAAGGCTGCCGCGGCTTTGGTTTCTTCTGCCGCTGCAAAGGTGCAGGAATCGCGAGCTGTAGTTAATCTATTGGAAACACAACTCAAGGATACAGAAATAATCTCGCCTATAGACGGAGTTGTTGTATACAAGGCATTCGAAACAGGAGAGGTAGTTAATGGAGGGGCCTCTGTCTATACCATCCATGATTTTAAAAATATCTGGGCAAGGGTTGATATTGAAGAAACAATCATAGGAGAGATAAGGCTCGGCAATTCAGCAAAGGTAACAGCATCATCACTGCCTGATAGAGAATTTGCTGGCGAGGTTATTGAAATCGGCAGAGAAGGCGAATTCGCCACTCAGAGGGATGTAACAAGAGGCAGGTCTGACATAAGGACATTCCGTGTAAAGATAGGCATTAAAGAACCGAATGGGTTGTTGAAATCAGGCATGACGGTAAAGGCGAAGATATATTGCAGGTAAAGCCTAAAATCATTGGATAAATAAATCAGGCCCCTTTTTCTCTCCCTCCCTTTTTCTCTCAAGAGCGGAGCGGACGATTAAGGGTTGCAGCCGGTATTGCCACTAAGCTTTACTGAGGCGCCAATTATATACAACCGTCCCAATTAAATCAACACACTGTAAAATGTCCCATTGTAATGTCCCATATTGTCCCTTAACAGTGTCCCTTAATGTCCCTTATTTTTCCTATTACTTCCGAAGATAAAATATAATAAGCACCTTTCTTCTCGCCAATTCTTTTTAGTATGCCTTTTTCAACAAGTCCTGTTAAATCTCTTGTGGCTGTTCTTTTGATGCTATTGCAAATTTTTTGACACTGGGCGTTATCTATTTGCTCATTATTTACTAAATACCGGATAATCTTTTCCTGACGCATATTTAATCTCAGGTCCTCTAACAATTTGACAGTTTTATCCGCAATAATAATCTTCTTGCCCTTCTCATAGATTTCAGCCATCTGAGATTTCAAGCCATCAATAAAGTATTCAAGCCAGACCGTCATATCCATGTTATTTTCTCTGACAGATTGAATAGATTTGTAGTATGCTGGTTTGTTCTTATCGTAATATTCTGAAATTGTAAACAATCGTTTAAAATCATAACCCGTTTTATAAAGAATCAATGTGGAAAGTAGCCGCGCAGTCCTGCCATTGCCGTCAATGAAAGGGTGAATATGCACAAATTGAAACTGAGATATACCAGCAACAAGAATCGGAGAGGTATCTTCTGTTGAATTTATCCACTTCACGAACTCTCGCATAAGATGAGAAACATCAAGAGGCGACGGTGGAGTGTAAATAATCTCATGAGTGCGGGAATTAACAACATAGTTTTGAATCTTTCGGTAATTACCCGGGTCAGCCTTCTCGCCGCGCACTCCTTTGACCGTGATTTTGTGAAGTTCCCTGACAATGCCTTCGGTAATTGGGTCATCCTTCCCAAGATACCTCGAAATAAAATCCATTGCCTTTTTGTAATTCAAAAGCTCTTTTTCATCATCTCGGTTAATACCTTTGAGTTTTCCCCCTTCCAAAATACTCTTTGCTTGTTCAAGACTCAATGCTGTTCCCTCAATATGTGTGGAATGGTGCGACTCAAGAATGAGCGCTTTTCCCTGCATATCAGCAATCCATTCATCCTTGAGTTTCACCGCATCAAGAAATCCTCTCACCCGCTCAATTTCAACAAGCGACTTATTAATCTTTGTCGTTATGGTAAATTGAGGTTTAAACATTTAATTTTCTCTCCACAATTGCAATCTCGTCTGGCATGAGGTCGTACAGTTCATATAACATATTATCAATCTCTTGCTCAATGGTGGGTGGATGATTAAGGGTTGCAGCCGGTATTGCCACTAAGCTTTGATTAGGTGCCAATTATATAGAACCGTCCCAATTAACTAATTAACTACAGAAGTATGTTGGACATACAACAAAGTTCTCACAATTATTTAAGATGAATCGTGACAGCTCATATTTTTGATGATCGCTATCAGCGTTGAGCACTCTATCGAGAGTCACACGCGCATGAGTAGAGTCTTTCTCTCTGTAAGACAAGATGACATACGTCTGCTTTTTTGTAACCGGTAGGACATTTAATGCAATTCTTAAGTAATCGCCATCTATCTTTTGGTGATCAACTGAAAAGAGGGCACATACAGCGATAGTAGGATTATCCAACTCATAAACAAAGGAATCGTGATGTATCGAAGTATACGATTTTCCGAAATAGGCAATATCAAAATCAGTTTTGTATCTATAATTTAACCAAGCTATGATAAGTCTTTGAGTAGCGAACACACCTTTCTCGCTGAGTTCATCTTTAGGCTCTAATCCCATGCTTATAAGTTCTTGATATGCAGACTGAATTTTTGAAGCTGCCTCTAAGGAGGCGTGGTATTCTCTGTAAACGGCTCTATAAGCTAACAAGAAAAGTTGCTGCTCATTACTTAAACTTATGTCCTCATCATCGATTGCTGAAAAAAACTCATTGTCATGTTCTGAACAAAGACCTGTAAATGTTGTCGCTTGATTTCTTCCGACCGGGCAATAGTCAATGATGGGTCCCTTTTCTTTGTCGATTCTTCTAGTAAATGCAGTTACATGATCATTCACAACCATGTTATCTAAGATTCTTGAATTCTGTATTGAATGCGCACGTACAGCTTTTCTTTTGCATTCGTGAGTTGGCTCAAGGCAACGGTTATATTGAAACTTATTGGTTTCAAATAGCGAAGACAACAGTTTTTTTCTTATTTCGTCATTCCATTCTTGAATCATGATCAATAAATATCATTCTTATTGTGTCTAACATTATTTTTATGTCGCATGCGTTTTTTGTTATGATTTTAGGAGAAAGTATGGGTTCTGTCAATAGAAATAGCCAAACTGTAAATGTTTAACTCATTGAAAAATAAAGCAATTAATTTTCAGTTGAATATTATGCCGTATACTATATAATCATATTTTTCCTCCCCAAAATAGACATTGATTTTTGCTAAAACTTAACAGTTACCGCTCCTCCACTGTTACCTTTTTATGCCCTGCACTATCCAACTTCTCAATATATCTTTCAACCTCTTGTATAAACCTCTCTGCCTTGATCAGTTCACTGCCTGCGATTTCTTTGGTTATCTCTGGATAGTCGGCATAATCCGCCTTTTCCCTATACTCCTTGGCCTCATGGATAATTTTGCTTGCATCGCTGCTTATTTTGCCAGTCTTGACAAAATGTTGGTCAAAAAGGGATATAACGCCGGAATGTTTCGCGCTGTCCTTATCCACAATTGCAAGAACAGCACGGGCAGCGGTAAATACAGCGTAATAGGAACGGCTGACAGAATCCAGAAAGTGGTTATTTGCAAGCAATTCCTTTGCAGACTGAAAATGCTCCTTTGCCCTTTCAAGACGATGTGTAGCTAATCCACTATGCTGCATAGAAAACAATTCCATCTTTTTCTATCTCTCTGACAAAGAGGGTATTGGCGTCACGGTTTTTATTATACTCGCTTTCACTCAAAACCACCGCGGATATCAAAATCCCTTGCTCTATACTTATTTCCGATGATATTGCCGCTATCTTTTCCATAACATCAGGACTAAACTTCTTAACCAACACAAATACATCTATATCTGATTCAGGTTTATAATCCCCTCGCGCTTTTGAGCCAAAGACTTCCAACAGGATAAGATTATGAGACAGCATATCCCTGATTGCGGTTTCAAACCTCTGAACAGCCGTCTTCTCTTTATCCGTCAGGTATTTTAATTTGTTTAGAACATCCGTAATCATAAAATCACCTTGTTAGTTTTTTAATGTATATCATTCTCTATTTGCTTTTTTACATTCTCAGCATTAGGTATTTGATAACTATATCAATGAACCGTTGGAAAATCAACGAATTACCAGCACCGAAGCGTTTTGATTATTAAACATTCTCTATTTATCACATTGCAACATTCCGTCAAATGTCTGATGAAGAACCGATTGTTTCAGCGCAAGTATATAGGTTTCTTTTATTCCTTCTCAATTTATTAAGATTTATTAGGTTTGTCAAATCCTTAATGATTTTCCCGGCCTTTTTTGATACGCTTGATTAAAAATAGCATTTGATGTCGGGCTTGAAGCCCGACACTATTGCGGGGCGAGACGCCCCGCCTACCAGTATGTGAGCATCTGGACAGACAGTTTTGACACAGTATTTGGCCAAAGATTACGTTTGTAAAGGACTTTATGCCAATCTCAGTAGAAATCTCCAACCTTGTCAAAAAATACGGCAGCCTTGCTGCGCTTAATGATATTTCGTTTGGTATTGCAGAGGGAGAAACCTTTGGCCTGCTCGGTCCGAACGGGGCAGGTAAGACTACGCTTATAAGGATACTCTCCACCCTTATTAAACCTACAAGCGGCAATGCAAAGGTAATGGGCTTTGATTGCGTGAAAGAGCAGAATGCGGTGAGAAAGGCCATTGGTGTTGTGCCGCAGGCCATGACCAGCGACATGGATTTGACAGGTTATGAGAATATAGATATCTACGGCAGGTTTTATGATATGCCGAAAAAAGAGAGAACGGAGCGAATAGATTATTTGCTCGGAATGGTCGGCTTGAAAGAAAGGGCAAAAGAACTGGTTGCAACATATTCAGGAGGCATGAGGAGAAGGCTGGAGATTGCCCGCGGCCTTATTCATAAACCCGCTTTGCTAATACTTGATGAGCCGACCATCGGCCTTGACCCTCAGAGCAGGCATGTTGTATGGGAGCTTTTGCAGAGGTTTCGCAAAGAAGACAGATTGACCATACTTTTGACAACTCATTATATGGATGAGGCTGAAATCCTGTGCGATAGGGTTGCTATAATAGATTATGGAAAGATAGTTGCTATGGATACTGTTGCAGGGCTTAAAAAACAGATACTTCAAAAGGATGTAGTGGAGCTTACCTTCAGCGGTGTGGATGCGGATAAGGCAGTGGAAGTGATAAAGGCAATCCCATCCGTGCATACAGCAGTTACAACGGACGGCATATTGCGGGTCTCTGTAGATAACGGCGCACAGGCCATTCCTGCATTGATTTCCGGATTGGAAAGGCTTGGTGCAAAGGTTGCATCCGTCACCTTAAAACAGCAGACCCTTGAAGATGTGTTCATCCATTTTACCGGCAGGCCTATCAGGGAGGAAGAGGCAAAGAAGGTGAGCTTCTTCATAGGCGCAGGAGTGCCGAGCAAGTGGGGAAGGTAGGAAATATTGCAAACTGAAAATTGCAGATTGCAAAATGGGCGCTAAAGATTAC